>JAQUHN010000288.1 GCA_028683555.1 Geobacteraceae bacterium
CTATGAGAACGAGTTTCCCGCCATACAAATCGGCCAGAAGGTGGAATTTAGCTCCGAGTCGTATCCCGGCGTCACTTTCTCCGGCAAGGTTTCCTTTATCTATCCTTTCCTCGACCCGAAGACCAGAACGGTGAAAGTGCGGGTCGAATTGCCGAATCCGGGGGGAAAACTGAAGCCGGACATGTTTATGCGGGGACTGATCAAGGCACCCCAGGGGATCGCTCTCACCGTACCGGTAACCGCCGTGCTTGATACCGGAAAGCGG
The DNA here is from genome assembly GCA_028683555.1 of Geobacteraceae bacterium. GTDB lineage: Bacteria > Desulfobacterota > Desulfuromonadia > Geobacterales > Geobacteraceae > RPRC01. Next base: position 266 of record JAQUHN010000288.1, read on the forward strand.
CAGGTGGTGTGGGTCGAGTCGAAACCGGGCATATTCATGCCGCGGGATGTGAAGACCGGCGACCGCAGCGGTGACCGGATACGAATCCTGTCCGGACTCAAGGAAGGGGAACTGGTAGCAGTCTCCGGTGGTTACCTGATCGATTCCGAGGCGCAACTGAAGGGAGGAATGACTGACGGTCACGAAGGACACGGTACGGTTGCTCCGGAGGCAACGCAGGATGGAGCTGCGACCCCGGTACCGAAGAAACAGAACGACTTGAACATGGATGATATGAAAATGTGAAAGGCAAAGATTGGCGCCTCGGAGTTGGCAGAATAGCATTGCTCCAGTTCCAGGTCTCCAGTTCACGGGCTAAAAAATGATTGAAAAAATTATTGAATATTCTGCTAGAAATCGCATTGTCATCCTGGTCGTTTTTGCCGTAATTATTGCTGCTGGGATATGGGCGGTCTACCATACCCCGGTTGATGCCATTCCTGATCTGTCCGATAACCAGGTGATCGTATTCACCGAGTTTCCCGGCCGCTCACCGCAGGTGGTGGAGGACCAGGTGACGTATCCGCTGGCGGTGAACCTCCAGGGGTTGCCGATGGTCAAGGCGGTAAGGGCTTCGAGCGCCTTCGGCTTCTCCATGATCTACGTGATCTTCGAGGATAAAGCCGATATTTACTGGGCTCGTACCCGGGTGCTGGAACGCCTCAATTATGCCGCCTCACTGCTGCCGCCGAACGTACGTCCGACCCTTGGCCCGGACGGGACCGGCGTCGGACATGTGTTCTGGTACCTGATCGAGGGCAAGGGTTATGATCTGGAGCAGCTCCGTACCTTGCAGGACTGGTTCGTCCGCTACCAGTTGAACACCGTTCCGGGCGTTTCCGAGGTAGCTTCCATCGGCGGTTTTGTTCGTGAATACCAGGTAACAATTGATCCGAACCGGCTCTTTGCCTATGACATGAAGATCAGTGACGTGGTCGAGGCGGTAAAGCGTTCCAACAATGACGTGGGCGGCGGGCTTATCAATCAGTCGGACGCTGAGTACCTGATTCGCGGCAAGGGTTATGTCCGGGATGTGAAAGATCTGGAGGACGTCGTGGTCGGGGCCGACCTCAGAGGAGTGCCGGTCTATCTGAAAAACCTCGGCACCATTCAACTGGGCGGTGCCATTCGGCGTGGACTGCTGGATCTTAACGGTGATGGGGAGGCGGTTGGCGGTATTGTCGTCATGCGCTACGGCGAAAACGCCAAGGATGTCATCGACCGGGTCAAGGAGAAAATCACCGCTTTGGAGAAGGGGCTTCCCCCCGGCGTGAAAATTGTTGCCGCCTACGACCGTTCTGATCTCATCTCACGGGCCATCGGCACCTTGAAAAGGGCGCTCAGTGAAGAGGCCATTGTCGTCTCCCTGGTGGTGCTACTCTTCCTGCTTCACCTGCGCAGTGCCCTGGTCATCGTCATTACCTTGCCGATTGCGGTGCTTATTGCCTTTATTACCATGAAACTGATGGGGGTTACCTCCAACATCATGTCCCTGGGGGGGATTGCGATTGCCATCGGGGTGCTGGTGGATGCCGGGGTCATCATGGTGGAGAACTGTTACCGGCATTTATCCGAGATACCTCCGGAAGAGCGGCAGAAAAAACGGCTGGAAGTGGTAATCGCATCTGCCAAACAGGTGGGTCGGGCAATTTTCTTTTCCCTGGCCATCATCGTTCTTTCCTTTGTGCCGGTCTTTCTCCTGGAAGGGCAGGAAGGAAAGTTGTTCCACCCGCTGGCCTTCACCAAGACCTTTGCCATGATCGGCTCTGCCTTCATCGCTATAACCCTGGTGCCGGTACTCATGTATTACCTGATGCGCGGCAAGATGCCGGCGGAAAGCAGCAATCCGGTTTCCACTTTCTTTATCAGGCTCTACTCGCCGGTAATCCGCTGGGTACTGAAGTGGAAAAAAACCACCATTGCCCTGAACCTGCTGGCACTGGCCATTGCCATCCCGATGTTCGTGTCCCTGGGAAGCGAGTTCATGCCTCCGCTGGACGAGGGTTCGTTACTTTATATGCCGGTGACCCTGCCTAATGTCTCAGTGAACGAAGCGAAGCGGCTGATCCAGGTTCAGGATAAGATCATCAAAAGCGTTCCCGAGGTAGAGAGTGTGCTCGGTAAGGTGGGAAGGGCCGAAACCGCTACCGACCCGGCGCCGGTTTCCATGTTCGAAAGTATTATCATTCTCAAACCGAAAGATCAGTGGCGGCCAGGCCTTACCAAGGACGATATCGTCGCCGAGCTCGACCGGAAGCTGCAGATACCGGGATTGAGAAACGGCTGGACCCAGCCGATCATCAACCGTATCAATATGCTTTCCACCGGGATCCGCACCGACCTTGGAATCAAGATTTTCGGCAATGACCTGGAAGTCCTCAAGGACCTGGCGGTCCAAGCGGAAGGGATCATGAAACAGGTGCCGGGCGCTGCG
>JAQUHN010000119.1 GCA_028683555.1 Geobacteraceae bacterium
CCCGGAACGCCTTGATGACTTGATGCCGGATACCGGAACAGAAATCGGGCGTCTCGTCGCCATGAAGCTGCACAACCTGGATGCCGCACCGCTCCACTGCAAGGTTGATGGAACGGATCGGATTGTTGACGAAAACCCCTACCGTCACCACGAACGGCGGCAGCTTCCTGATTATCCGCTCCGCCGTCTCGTAAGAGATGCAGCGAGGCGACAGGTCATAGAAGACGAAGCCGAGAGCATCAGCCCCGGCAGCCACTGCCTGGAGAGCATCATCCTCGTTCGTTATGCCGCAGACTTTAATTTTTACCATTCTTTTCACCTGGCAGACCATACCGCCCCCCGGATAGGCAGACGCGGCATGTCAAAATTCGAAATGGAAACATTCCGGAATTACAGGGACACCTTGGGGAGACGTTCAAGGGCCTCGCGAATCTTTGCTTCCGGGTATTCATAATCCTCCAAAGCCCCGGAAAGGTACGCGTCATAGGCGCCCATGTCCAGCTGGCCATGACCCGAAAGTCCGAACAGGATGGTTCGCTCCTTGCCTTCCTCTTTGGCCAGCACCGCCTCGTCGATGGCGGCCCGGATGGCGTGAGAGGATTCCGGCGCAGGCACAATTCCCTCGCTGCGGGAAAAGAGTAGCGCCGCTTCGAAACAGGCGTTCTGGGTATACGACTTGGCCTCGATCTCACCGGCATGGCAGAGTTGGGAAACAAGGGGAGATTCGCCATGATAGCGCAAACCACCGGCGTGGATGCCCGGCGGCATGAAATCATGGCCAAGGGTGTACATGAGGGAAATCGGCGCCATTTTCGCCGTATCGCCATAATCGTAAGCATAGACCCCCTTGGTGAGAGTCGGACAGGAAGCGGGCTCAACAGCCACGCAGCGGACCTTTTTGCCAGTGGCGCGATCAGCGATAAAAGGAAACGAAAGGCCGGCGAAGTTCGATCCGCCACCGCAGCAGGCAATGACCACGTCCGGGTAATGCCCGGCGATCTCCATCTGCGCCTTTGCCTCCTGGCCGATAACGGTCTGGTGGAGGCAAACATGATTCAGAACGCTGCCGAGAGCGTAGCTGGTATCGTCATGGGTGGCAGCATCCTCAACCGCTTCAGAGATGGCGATCCCGAGGCTCCCCAGGTTGTCCGGGTCATGGGCGAGAATGGCACGCCCGGCATTGGTAAACTCGGAAGGGGACGGGATGACGCGGGCGCCCCACAGTTGCATCATGCTTTTACGGTAAGGTTTCTGGGTGCAGGAGACTTTTACCATATAAACCGTGCACTCCATGCCGAAAAAGCTGCAGGCCAAGGCGAGGGAACTCCCCCACTGTCCGGCGCCGGTCTCGGTGGCAAGCCGCCGGATTCCGGCCTGCTTGTTGTACCATGCCTGGGGAATGGCGCTGTTCGGCTTGTGAGAGCCGGCAGGGGAAACCCCTTCATGCTTGAAATAGATGCGTGCCGGGGTTCCCAGGGCCTGCTCCAGGCGACGGGCGCGATAGAGAGGAGTTGGGCGCCAGAGACGATAGATGTTCCGGACCTCGTCGGGGATGTCGATCCAACGCTGTTGCGATACTTCCTGCTCGATCAGTGCCATGGGGAAGATTGGCAGCAAATCCTCAGGGGTCACCGGCTGCAAGGTCCTTGGATTGATCACCGGAGCCAACGGACCGGGCATATCGGGGATGATATTGTACCACTGTTTCGGAATCTGATCTTCAGGCAGCAGGATTTTCGTATTCATAGTATCTCCTTCGCAAATAATCAACAGGGTGGACAGGATACAAATCAATGAATTTCAAAGGGGCTGATCGAGCAAAAATCCTGTTGAGCCCGCCAATCGCCCAGGGTGCAACAGAAAAGCCCGGGTATCCTGGTCATCCGGTTAAACGGTTTTCAAGCTTCGCCCCGAAGCTCCCGGAGTTTCCGGCCGAAGTCGGCCTCCCGCATCAGCGACTCGCCGACCAGAAAAGCCCGGGCGCCGGCACGGTGAAGGCGAACGACATCGTCCCGGGAATTGATGCCGCTCTCGGCAACAGTAAACCTGTCAGGTGGCATCTGGGCGCAGAGCCGCTCGGTCGTTCCCAGGTCGGTGACGAAAGTGTGGAGGTTCCGGTTGTTGATCCCCAGCAGCGGGCAATCGGTGGCCAGGGCCATCTCCAGTTCCCGTTCGTCATGAACCTCCAGCAGCACATCGAGGGAAAGCTCACCGGCAAGGGCGATGAATTCCCGCAAACGGCCCAACTCGAGTACTGCGGCAATGAGCAGTACCGCGTCGGCCCCTGCGGCACGCGCCTCGTAGATCTGGTAGGCGTCGAAAATGAAGTCCTTGCGCAGCAGCGGAATACTCACCTTGTTGCGGATTTTGGCAAGAAAGTCGAGATGGCCGAAAAAGAAATGCTCGTCGGTCAGGACCGACAGGCAGGAAGCGCCGTTCGCCTCATAGCTTTCGGCAATGGCAACAGGATCGAAATCCGCCCGGATGAGCCCCTTGCTGGGCGACCCCTTCTTCACTTCGGCAATGATGGCGGTTCGCCCGGCGGAGTCCATCGCCCGGAGCGCAGCGAGGAATCCCCGCACCGGCGGACAATCGCCAACCCGCGCCTGCAGTTCGGCAAGTCCGACCCGGGCCTTTGCCGCGGCAACTTCACCCTGTTTATAATCAATGATTTTTTTCAGTACATCAGGAGTATCGGTCATCGTGCGGTTCATTCCAATCCATGAGAGACGATATGTCTTCGCAGGGGCGCCAGGTGGGCGCCCAAACAGTAGTATTCCGGCTGCAGCCGACAGAGGCGGACATCGGCCGCGGCAGAGATTATTGATTCGTTATGGCGATCAGTTTGTCCAGCTGGACCATGGCCCGTCCCGAGTCGATTGCTGCCGCAGCCATGACAAGCCCTGCGGCGGGATCGGCCGCCTTGCCGGCAGCCACCAGGGAGAACGCCGCGTTGAGGAGCACGATATCCCGTTTCGGTCCCGCAGCCCCGCGCAGCACCTCCCTGACAATGACGGCATTGGCCTTTGCATCGCCGCCACGCAGGTCATCCATGGTGCAACGGGCAAGCCCCAACTCTTCGGGGCTGAAGAGACGCGTAGCGACCCCTTGGGCAGTTACTTCCGCAATCCGCGTCGCGCCGGTCAGGGTTATCTCGTCCATGCCGTCGAGACCATGCACCACGAAACCGCGCCGGCAACCGAGCTGTTGCAAGACCAAGGCAAGCTTTTCGGTCAATTCCTCCCGGTAGACACCGAGGACCTGGCACTGGGCGCCGGCAGGGTTGGTCAGCGGGCCGAGAATATTGAAAATGGTACGGATGCCGATCTCCCGCCGCGGACCGATGGCATGCTTCATGGCACCGTGCAAGGCGGGCGCGAAAAGGAAGCCGATGCCGATTTCCGCGATGCAGCGCTCCACGGTTTCCGGCGTAACATCCAGGTTGACGCCCAATGCCTCGAGAACATCGGCACTGCCGCAGGAAGAAGAAACCGAGCGATTGCCGTGCTTGGCAACCTTCACACCACAAGCGGAAACCACGAAAGCCACGGTGGTCGAGATATTGAAGGTATTGGTTCCGCTGCCGCCGGTACCGCAGGTGTCGAGGATGGTTTCCAGGTCCAGGTTGATATCGTCCCGATCCAGGTCAAGAACGTTTCGCCCCACCCTGATGCGGACCGCCCGATCACGCATGACCCGCGCCGCGCCGGTAATCTCCTCCACCGTCTCCCCCTTCATGCGGAGAGCGGTTATGAAAGCCCCGGTCTGGGCCGGCGTCGTCTCGCCGGACATGATCTGGTCCATGACTTCGATCATCTCCGACTCGGTCAGATTTTCACGTTCGACAACTTTTGCAATGGCTTTTTTTATCACGCTAGCTCCAAGGAAAAGGGACAACGGCCGGTTTTTAGTTTTTGGTATTTGGTTGTTGGTTGTTTGGTTTTAAACTCACAACTCAACACCCATCACTCAAAACTGTTTTTTACTCATCTCCAGAAAATTGCCCAGCAGATCCATGCCGCCGACGGTGAGGATCGATTCGGGATGGAACTGAACGCCCCAGATCGGCAGTTCGCGGTGGGCAAGCCCCATGATCTCGCCGTTCTCGACCCAGGCGGTAACCTCCAGGCAATCGGGCAGCGAAGAGCGCTCGACGATCAGCGAATGATAGCGGGTCGCCTCGAAGGGATTCGGCAACCCCTTGAACAGCCCCTTGCCGTCATGGTAAATAGGCGATGTCTTGCCGTGCATCAGGGAACAGCTGCGGATGACGTTGCCGCCGAACGCCGCGCCGATGGCCTGGTGACCGAGGCAGACCCCCAACAGGGGAATCTTGCCGGCAAAATGGCGGATGGCCGCGACGGAAATACCCGCCTCGTTTGGCGTACAGGGGCCCGGCGAAATCACGATCCGCTCCGGCGAGAGACGCTCCATCTCCTCCAGGGTGATCCGGTCGTTCCGGTACACCGCCACATCCTCTCCCAACTGGCCGAAATACTGCACCAGGTTATAGGTAAAAGAGTCGTAATTATCGATCATCAACAGCATGTTTGACAGGTCTCCATTATTACCGGCATAAGAGGCGAGGACCGAGGTTTATTCGATCCTTGTTCCTCGAACCTCGATCCTTATTAATCCAACCCCTGCTCCACCAGTTCGATAGCCTTCACCACCGCCCGCGCCTTGTTGACCGTTTCCTGGTACTCGGTAGCGGGATCGGAATCGGCCACGATGCCGGCGCCGGCCTGGAGGTGGATTCTGCCGTCCTTGACGATGAGGGTCCGGATGGCAATGGCCATGTCCATGTTGCCGGAGAAGGAAAAATAGCCCACCGCACCGCCGTAGATCTCCCGCCGAACCGGCTCCAGCTCCTCGATAATCTCCATGGCACGAACCTTTGGCGCTCCCGACAACGTGCCGGCCGGAAAGGTGGCACGCAACACGTCGAAGGCATCTTTACCCTCTTGCAACTGGCCCTGGACATTGGAAACAATGTGCATGACATGGGAATAGCGCTCCACCACCATCAACTCGGAGACCCGGACGCTCCCGGTCGTGCAGACGCGGCCCAGGTCGTTGCGGCCCAGGTCAACCAGCATCACGTGCTCGGCCCGCTCCTTCGGATCCTCGAGCAGTTCCCGGGCAAGATCCTCATCCTCTTCCCGGGTTTTGCCCCGGGGACGAGTGCCGGCAATGGGACGCAGTTCCGCCCGCTCGCCTTCCTTGCGAACCATGACCTCGGGAGAAGCTCCCACCACCAGGGTATCGTCCAAGCGGAGGAAGAACATGTAGGGAGAAGGGTTGAGGGTACGGAGAATACGATAGATATCCAGCGGATCGACCGTCAGGTCGGCGGAAAAGCGCTGGGAAAGAACGATCTGTATCACGTCGCCGGCCTTGACATACTCCTTGGCTGCGACAACCGACTGCTCGAAGTCCGCGCGGCTTACATTGGAAACAAAAGAAGTCCGCGCGGAAGTTGCAGGAGACGTTGCCGGCTGAACCGGCATCTTCATTTTCCTGATGATGGCGTCGATTTTCGCCTGTGCCTCCTGGTACGCAGCTTCAGGAGACTTGCCCCCTTCCAGGTGGGCATTGGACACAACCTTGATCTTCTGCCGAACCGTGTCGAAGATCAGGATGGTGTCCGTGATGACAAAGTAGCTGTCATAGGCATTGATTTCGGTCGGTTTTTCCAGGGCAACGCGCTCGAAGTAACGCACCATGTCGTAGCCGAGATAGCCAACCGCACCACCGAAGAAGCGGGGCAGGCCGTCAACCTCGACCGGCGTATAGCGTGCCAGGTGGTCCCGGACAAAGCCGAGCGGATCGGGGGTCTCCTCGCGCCGGCAGGAACCGTCGGCCAGGAGGGTCTCGACGACGTTCCCCCGGGAACGGATAATAACCTCGGGGCTTGAACCGAGAAAGCTGTACCGCCCCCACTTTTCACCACCCTCGATACTCTCCAGGAGAAATGAAAAGCGGCCATCGTCGATCTTCTTGAAGGCACTGACCGGGGTATCCATGTCGGCCAATATCTCGCGGTATACGGGTATCAGGTTCCCCTGGGTCGCCAGGGAACGGAAAGTTTCAAAATCAGGAAAATACATTGATTTCTCCGGTAAGAGGGCGGGAATACCGCAACGGCTCAGCCAATGCCGGAACTGCACGAAAGGGCCGGAATTATCGTAAATCCACTCATGCCCCAAGATGTCATAACTGGCCTTTTTGCAAGGGATTTACACTAGCACAGGCCTCTCCGGGTGTCAAGAAATGGCACGAACATCGGGAGCACGGCACCGGTGACACAACACTGTCGAACAGCGGCTCCTCCCGACAGAAAAAAATCCGCTCACAAGCCTTGCAAAAATCGAGTGGAATGATTAGTTTAATCACCTGCAGGTATGTATTAGTACCAAGAATGCCAAAAGAGGAGATTCACCACCCATGACGAAGACAACAAAGCATTTCCGGACCGAGGTACAGCAGCTGCTCGACCTGGTAATCCACTCACTTTATTCGAACAAGGAAATATTCCTGCGGGAACTGGTTTCCAACTCATCCGACGCAATCGACAAGATTCGCTTCGAATCCCAGACCGACAAATCGATCCTGGAAGACAACGCCGAGTGGAAGATCAAGCTGATTCCCGACAAGGAAGCGGGCACCCTGACTATTCGGGACAACGGCATCGGCATGACCGCCGACGAGGTGGAAGCCAACATCGGCACCATTGCCCAGTCCGGCACGAAAAGCTTCCTCCAGGCGCTGAAGGAGCAGAATGTCCAGCAGCATCCGGAACTGATCGGACAATTCGGGGTCGGTTTCTATGCTTCATTCATGGCCGCTGACCGGGTTACCCTGACAACCCGCCGGGCCGGCGCCAAAGGCTCCGCCACCCGCTGGGAATCGGTGGGAGACGGCACCTACACCATCGAGGAGTGCGAGAAAGAAACGCGCGGCACCGATATCGTCCTCCACCTGAAAGACGAGATGAAAGAGTTTCTCGACGAGTGGCGTATTCGCTCCATTATCAAGAAATACTCCGATTACGTGCAGTACCCCGTGACCATGGACATAACCCGGGAAGAATTACCCCAGGGCGTTGACGGCAAACCGATCGAAGGTGCCGAAAAGATCAAGAAGACCGAGGAAGAAACCCTCAACTCCATGAAGGCGATCTGGACCCGGCCGAAGAGCGAAATCACCGAAGACGAGTACCATGAATTCTACAAGCACGTCTCCCACGATTACAGCGACCCGTTCCGGACCATCCACTACTCGGCCGAGGGAACCAGCGAATTCAAGGCCCTGCTGTACATCCCCGAACACCGCCCCTTCGACCTCTTCACACCGGAGCGGAGCAAGGGTGTCCACCTCTATGTAAAGCGGGTCTTCATCACCGATAAGTGCGAAAATCTCCTGCCCGACTACCTCCGCTTCGTCAAGGGTGTGGTCGACTCCAGCGATCTGCCGCTGAATGTGTCCCGCGAAATCCTCCAGGAAGATGCGCAGATCCGCAAGATCCAGAAAAACCTGGTAACCAAGATTCTCTCCACCCTGGCCGAGACCAAGGAAAAACAGCCGGAAGATTACCTGAAGTTCTACAAGGAATTCGGTCCGGTACTCAAGGAAGGTATCCACTTCGACCATGCCAACCGGGAAAAGCTCCAGGAACTGGTGCTCTTCGAGAGCAGCAAGACGGAACCCGGCAGCTATGTCTCGCTGAAGGAATACGTGGACAGGATGCCGGAGGGACAGAAGGAAATCTATTTCATCACCGGCACCAGCCGAGCAACGGTGGAGAACTCACCGCACCTTGAAATCTGCCGAAAAAAGGACTACGAAGTCCTCTTCCTCACCGATCCGATTGACGAGTGGCTGGTGCAGAGCCTGACCGAGTACCAGGAAAAGAAATTGAAGTCCGTTCTGGCCGGAAAGCTGGAAATTGAAACCGAAGAAGAAAAGAAGGAGCAAGGCGAAAAGAAGAAGGAAGCCGAAAAGCAGTACGGCGACCTGCTCGGCTTCATCAAGGAAAAGCTGGACGACCGGGTCAAGGAGGTCCGCCTGTCCGACCGGCTCACCAACAGCGCCTGTTGCCTGGTGGCCGACGAATACGGCATGAACGCCAACATGGAGCGGATTCTCAAGGCCATGAATCAGGACGTGCCCGAATCGAAACGTATCCTCGAACTGAACCCGGACCACGCCATCACCAGGATCATGCAGGGGCTGTTTGACAAGGACAAGGCAAACAGCAGGCTTGACGATTACTGCGAGCTCCTCTACGACCAGGCGCTCCTCACCGAAGGCTCACCGATCAAGGACCCGCTCCGCTTCACACGGCTCATCAGCGAACTGATGGTTGCGGAAGGGGAAACCATCGTCGGCAAGGAATAACGACGAAGGAAATCCATCAGACCTGCCAATAACAAAAGGGGTGGCCTCCATAGCCACCCCTTTTGTTTGTCAAAGAACTCGTACCCGTCAGTTGAATCCTCGCTTCATCCCCGGCTGGACAACACAAGCGGTATTCTCCTTCGGGAAGCTTCCCATCAAGGCCACCCGGTCGGCAACCATCATCCTGAAAGCGGCCAGATTGGTCCGGGAAACGGGTCGGGCCGGCGGCGACTTGACCCGTAACGGGTTGACCGGCGAGCCGTTCTTGTACATCCGGAAATCCAGGTGCGGCCCGGTCGACAGACCGGTACTTCCCACATAACCGATCACCTGTCCCTGCGCCACCCTTTTTCCCGACCGCAGTCCTTTGGCGAAGCGGCTCATGTGGTTGTACATGGTCACCCAGCCATTCGCATGCCGAACCTTGACGCACTTACCGTTGTAACGCTTATAGGCGGAAAAAATGACCGTGCCGTCACCGATGGTATGGATCGGAGTCCCTTTCGGCGCGGCATAGTCGATGGCCGGATGCGCCTTGACCCGGTGGGTAATGGGATGCCGCCGTCGCATGGTAAAGCCGGAAGAAATTCGGCTGAATGAAAGCGGTGCCTTGAGGAAGGCCTTGCGCAGGCTGTGGCCGTTCTCATCATAATAGTCTGCAGCCCGGTTGCCGTCCTTGAAATAATAAGCCTGACTGACTTGATCCTGGTTGGTAAAGCGTGCCGCCAGCAGGCGGCCATTTCCCGCCGGCTTTCCTTCCCGATAACGCTTTTCGAGCACCACCTCAAAGGAATCGCCGGGTTGGATATCCTGGAAAAAGTCGATATCCCAGGCGAAGATCTCCGCCAACTGCATGGCTAACCCTTCACTTTCGCCTATTTTCACCACTGCTTCAAAAAGGCTCGACTCAATGGTGCCCCGCACCGAAACCGTTTCGACCGCATAGGGAATCGGTTCCCGGGAAACGGCAAACCCGTCTCCCTTGCGAACCACGACCAACTGGTCGTTAGCATCGATATCGCAGCTGAAGCGCTGGAAAGCGCCATCCATGGCGGTCAACCGATAAGGACTGCCGGCGCAGATTTTTGTGAGGGGAAAAACTGGCCGGGCTTCGCTTGCCAACTTGTGGATCTCGGCTGAACTGAGCACACCGCCCAGCAGGGAAGAAATGGTATCTCCGGAGCGAACGGTTCCGGTAGTCGTTGCAAGCCGGTCGCGTGATGCGACGGCGTCCTTTGCCAGAGAACCTTGTGCGGCACGCTGTCCCATGAATTTTCCGGAAACGAGTTTTTCCGTCAGAAACGCGGCACCGACAATAAAGAGTATCATTATGACAGGCAGGAGTCGTAGGGAAAGGCAGCCAATGGATCGGCACGGAGGCTTGGGCATGGGTTTCTCCTCGGTCGATTTTTTTTGGCTCTCAGAGGAGCTCACAGCAGTGCCCGCTTCCGGATCGTAGCAGAAGATTTTCAGCAGAATTGCAGGGATTCGGCAGGCAACAACCCGGGCATGCTAGCAGCTTTTACTAGTACCTGTCTACCCCCTGAGCCGCAAAATAGTTCTAGAAGCCTACCTGGCAAGGGTTCAGAAGGCAAAAGCCGAGATATGCAGCAGTATCTCTTGCTCCGACACTCCAGCCAGCACAAGGGTCCTGTGATGCAGCGATTTTGATGGGATTTACGGTAGACAGAGGTGTACAGAAGAGCAGCAAAGAGATGAAATAAAGCGATACTTTTTGCAATAAAGATAACAAGACCTGCCGGTTTTCCAGAAACTTTACAGGTCAAAAACGGCTACAACATCAGAATTCGAGTCAAGAGCGCACAAAACTGACCGGCGTCCTTTCAACTACTGGGTATTTTGCCGTGCAGGCATGCAGAAAACATATATCCTGAGTTTGCACAATTGCACCCTCTTCTATCCTACGGCTGATACGATTCTGCGCCAGCAAGGTTGGGCCGTATTTCGGACACATGTGATTCACTCTGAAATCGGCGGCCTCTTGCCAAACCACGGGTGTTCCTTTTCCAACTGGCTAGCGAGTCTCAGCAGTTTCGCCTCGTCACCATACCGACCAATAAACTGGACGCCGCACGGCAACCCGTCCGGCGACCAATGCAATGGCACAGACATTGCCGGTTGTCCAGTGATGTTGGCAATGAAGGTGAACGGCATCTGACCCCTCATTGTAGTATCAACGGTTTTTTCCAGTATCGACCAGGCCAGCTTCCGGTTGTGCAACATCATGCTACCCACAAACGAAGAGATTACCTTCATTGAAAACCGATCTGCTCTGCCGAGCTGCTGGGAACCTACCGGAACGGGCGGGTCACCGAGGGTCGGGGTGAGCACCATGTCATAGCGGTTCATCATCTGGTCCATTGCTGCCCCGAATTGCCTCCATCTGCGTTTCGCTTGCACAAAGTCGAGCGCCTTCAGGCTCCGCCCCAGGCAGTACATGGCGTAGCTTGTCAATTCCAAATCAAGCCTCGCCCTGGATTGTCCATGAATTCGAATCAGTTTATCGACAAGCGCGGCGGCATTGCCAATCACCACGATGCTATAGTCCAGTGCCGCATCTTCCTCCCTGAAGGCGGGTTCTGTTTCTACAACATCATGGCCAAGACTGCGGAGCAATGTACATGTCTGCTCCACCGCCCTCACGCATTCCGGATGTATGTTCTTGCCATATGCCGCTCGCAGGTAGAAAGCAATTCGCAACGTCCCCGGCGCACTGCCCACTTCTTCGATGAAAGGCCTTTCCTTATTGAAAATGCCGTATGGTGCTCCGCTTTCAAAGCCGCAGACAGCATCGAGCATGGCGGCAGAGTCGCGGACCGATCGGGTAATGACATGACTCTGGGACATGCCGTCCCATTCTTCATCGAAGTCGGGTCCTACCGGGGTACGTCCCCTGCTTGGCTTGAGACCGAACAGGCCGCAATACGAAGCAGGAACACGAATGGAGCCCCCCTCATCCGTGGC
>JAQUHN010000120.1 GCA_028683555.1 Geobacteraceae bacterium
TCCATCGACAAACGCGAGGCGATCGAGCTCATTGACCGACTTACCGCCGAGCTTCTCGAAATGGCAAAAAAAGGAATTTCGCCGTTTACCTCCGCCACGCCGCGTATTCTACTGAGCGGCGTACCGGTCGGCATCGGCTCGGACAAGGTAGTCAGAATCATCGAGGAATGCGGCGGCAGTGTGGTTTGTTTCGAAAGTTGCGGTGCTTATAAGAAGGTTGACCCTGTTGAGGAAAGCGGCGATCCGCTCAACGCCATTGCCGAGCGCTACCTGAGCGTCCCCTGCTCCTGCATGTCTCCCAATAACGGCCGGTTTACGCTGGTGGACCGGCTGATCAGGGAATTTCTGGCGGACGGCGTCATCGACCTTACCTGGCAGGGGTGCCATACCTACAACATAGAGTCATACAGCCTGAAGAAGCATGTCCAGAAAACCACAAACATACCTTTTCTGCAGATCGAGACCGACTATTCCGAATCGGACAGCGAACAACTCAAGGTGCGGATCGAGGCATTTTTAGAGATGATAAGCCGGGCGAAACGAGGCTAACAACGAAAAAGGGTTTCCCGTTGTTTTTTAATCAACAGGAAACCCTTGATTTTTTGGTGCCGGAGGTCGGAATCGAACCGACACGGAGTTGCCCCCGCGGGATTTTGAGTCCCGTGCGTCTACCAATTTCACCACTCCGGCAAAACGTGTCGGGATTATAGCGAATGCCGCTATCTCCGTCAAGCAAGAAAACAACCAAAAAAATAAGTCCGAACCGGCCGGAATCACGGCGAAGAAATTCTATTGACACACCATTTCGTATTTGCTATAAAAGGTCTCCTTGAATGGGGCTGTAGCTCAGTTGGGAGAGCGCTTGACTGGCAGTCAAGAGGTCGTCAGTTCGATCCTGATCAGCTCCACCAAACATTCATTAAAGGTTCGGCGTTTTCGCCGAACCTTTTTTCTTTTGCCGCACTTATCTTCCAATTCCAAAAAAAGGGACTCACCCTTTGAACGGTGGACACTCCTTACACCAGAACACCTCCCCGCAAAAAACCCGACCATGCACAAACCTGTTATTTCTTTCGGAAATTTCTGGCACGATGAAGCATATCGTGTTATAAGAAATTCTTAGTGGTGGGGGTGCTGACAGCAATTTTCCCCTCATTCCCCTTCCCAATTTATACATCTATTCCACGGAGGTCCCGACTTCCGTTTTTTCTTGAGGTTTCTGGTATATGAAAATTTGTGTTATCGGCACCGGCTATGTCGGCCTGGTTGTTGGAACCTGCTTTGCCGAAAGCGGCAACACGGTTATCTGCGTTGATATTGACGAAGCGAAAATTGAAGGTCTGAAAAACGGTATCATCCCCATCTACGAACCGGGTCTTAAAGAACTGATCCTCAAAAACACCGAAGAAGGCCGCCTCAGCTTTACCACCGACCTAACCGGAGCGGTCAAGAGCTCGCTGCTGCAGTTTATCGCCGTCGGCACCCCTCCCGGAGAAGACGGTTCCGCAGACCTGATGCATGTCACTGCCGTGGCCCGGGAAATCGGACGCGCCATGGAAAACTTCAAGATTGTCGTTAACAAGTCCACAGTTCCGGTCGGCACGGCAGATCTGGTGCGCACCGCAATCCGCGAAGAACTGGCAGCACGCAACGTGGATATCGAATTCGACGTGGTCTCCAATCCCGAATTCCTCAAGGAAGGGGCCGCCATCGACGATTTCATGAAGCCGGACCGGGTGGTGATCGGCGTCGACGACGTGCGCACTGCCGAGATCATGAAGGAGTTGTATGCCCCGTTCATGCGCCGGACCAACCGCATCATCGTCATGGATGTGCGCAGCTCGGAGATGACCAAGTACGCCGCCAATGCCATGCTCGCCACCAAGATATCATTCATGAACCAGGTGGCCAACCTGTGCGAGGCGCTGGGCGCGGATGTAACCGCGGTGCGCGAAGGGATCGGTTCGGATTCCCGCATCGGTTACGATTTCCTGTTTCCCGGGGTCGGCTACGGCGGTTCCTGCTTCCCCAAGGATGTGAAGGCACTGGTGATGACCGCCGAAGAGAACCAGTACGACTTCCTACTGCTGAAGGCGGTGGAAGAAGTCAACGAACGGCAGAAACAGGTACTGCCCCGCAAGGTCATCGCTTATTTCGGAGATCCTGCTGCGGCAAAACCTCTGGAAGGGAAAACCATCGCCCTGTGGGGCCTGGCCTTCAAGCCGCGCACCGATGACATGCGCGAGGCGCCATCCATTGTCATCATCAACCGGCTCCTGGAAGCCGGCGCAAAAGTACGCGTTCACGACCCGGTGGCGCTGAAGGAAGCGGAAAAGGTGTTCGGCGAGCGTATCGAGTACAACACCAACGAATACGAGATATTGACAGATGCCGACGCACTGGTAATCGTCACGGAATGGAACGAGTACCGCAACCCTGATTTCGAGCGGATTGCCGAACTCCTTACCAAGCCCGTTATCTTTGATGGCCGTAACCTGTACGAGCCGAGAAGGATGAAGCATATCGGTTTCGAGTATTATGCCATCGGCCGTAACGGCAGGCAGTTCAGTTCGGAAAGGGGTTAAGCAATGCGGGTACTGGTAACGGGCGGCGCCGGCTTTATCGGCTCACATCTCTGCGAAAGGCTTGTCCGAGAAGGCCATGACGTACTCTGCCTCGACAACTTCTTTACCGGCAGAAAAGAAAACATCGACCACCTGCTCGACAGTCACCGTTTCGAGCTGATTCGCCACGATGTCATCGAACCGATACTGCTGGAGGTCGACCGGATCTATAGCCTGGCCTGCCCGGCATCTCCAGTACACTACCAGTACAATCCGGTCAAAACCATAAAAACCAGTGTCATGGGAACCATAAACATGCTGGGACTCGCCAAACGCGTTAAGGCGCGGATCCTGCAGGCATCCACCTCCGAAGTGTATGGCGACCCACTGGTACACCCACAGCCGGAAGACTACTGGGGCAACGTCAATCCGATCGGGTTGCGGAGCTGCTATGACGAAGGCAAGAGAGTTGCCGAAACCCTGATGATGGATTACCACCGTCAAAACTCGGTAGACATCCGCATCATCCGGATCTTCAACACCTACGGTCCACGCATGGCACTCAACGACGGCCGCGTTGTTTCCAACTTTATCGTCCAGGCGCTGCGCAATGAAGACATCACTGTCTACGGCGACGGCAGCCAGACCCGCTCCTTCTGCTATGTGGACGACCTGGTGGAGGGTATGACCCGATTGATGAACTGCGACGGCATTACCGGCCCGATGAACGTGGGCAATCCGGCCGAGACTTCAATACTTGAATTTGCGACACGCATCATCGATCTGACCGGATCATCATCCAAGGTCGTTTTCAAGCCACTGCCTGCGGACGACCCCAAGCAGCGGCAACCGGACATTACCCTGGCGAAAAAAACCCTGGACTGGCAACCGGAAACGGATGTCGACACCGGACTGAAAAAGACAATCGAGTACTTTTCCCGTATATTGGCATGTAAAGCATAAGAGCGGAGCCTATGAAAAAGCGGATGTACCTCATCCCCGCCGGGTTTATCCTCATATTTCTCTCTTTCACCATTTTTGGCGAACGGGGGCTGTTGCGCATTTATCACTTGAACCGGGAAAAAGAAGGCCTCCAGGAACGCGCGACACTGGTGAAGCTTGAAAACGATCAGCTAAAAAGAGAAATAGAGGCGTTGAAGACAGATCGCCGCTACCTCGAGAGCCTGGCCAGAAAAGATTTCGGTTTCGTTCGCAAGAATGAGATCATCTACCAGTTCCCCGCGAAAAAGTAAATCAGTAGCGCGGCACCCATGCCGAAGCAACAGGGGATGTCCGGCCAACAACCGATTAACGTCTCCCCTCACGCAGTACACTCCGGAGAAAACAGCTCATGTCGGAAAACCGGCAGCCACAACGCTGCGTTATCTGCGCCTGGCGTGGAGAATGTCAGAAAAGATTTTGTGTCCCCGATGGGGGGCAGCACTGCCCGGACTTCACCCGTGACATAACCATCAAGGCACCACAGGAAGAACAGCAGAAAAAGTAACAGCTAAAGGTGCACACCTGGAGGAAAGATGAAGAAAACTTTGCTCGGGCACGTACGAAAGTGTCTCGAAAACTGTTATACGGAAGGCACTCTCTCTTCCGGCATCATGCCGGAGATTGTCATAGAAGTCCCTGCTCATGCGGAACATGGTGACTTTGCCACCAATGTCGCCATGCAGCTGGCCAAGCCGGAAAAAAAGGCGCCCCGACAAATTGCCGAAATTCTGGTAAAAGAAATGGGCGCCCAAAAAGATCTGTTCGAAAAAATCGAAATTGCCGGCCCGGGCTTTATCAATTTTTTCATCAACAAGGATATCTGGCGCAAATCCCTCAAATCAATAGTTCTGGCAGGCGACAATTACGGCAAGGGAACGACGGGTAACGGTAAAAGGGTACAGGTGGAGTTTGTCAGTGCCAATCCCACCGGCCCCCTACATATCGGGCATGGTCGCGGTGCAGCGACCGGCGATGCCGTCGCCTCAATTCTCACTGCAGCCGGCTTCGAGGTTGTGCGGGAATATTACATCAATGACGCCGGCAACCAGATGGATACGCTGGGCAGATCAGTATATCTTCGCTACTGCGAACTGCTCGGCAAAACCATCGAATTCCCGGAAAACTGCTACCAGGGCGACTACATCAAAGACATTGCACGTGACCTGATAACGAAATTCGGCTCGCGCTACCTGGACACATCGGACGAAGAAGCGATCCCCGTGTTTGCCAAGCTTGGCGGAGACATTATCCTTCAAGGCATCAAGCAGGACCTGGAGGACTTCGGCGTTGTCCACAACACCTGGTTTTCCGAGCAGACCCTTTTCGATTCCGGCAAAGTCGCCGAAGCAATCTCGTATATGCAGCAGAATGGCTATATATATGAGAACGAAGGCGCCCTCTGGTTCCGTACCACGGATTTCGGTGACGACAAAGATCGTGTTGTGGTGCGCGGTAACGGGGTAACCACCTACTTTGCATCAGACATCGCCTACCACAAGGAAAAGTATGAACGCGGCTTCGATTGGGTTATTGACGTCTGGGGAGCAGACCATCACGGCTATGTCCCTCGTCTGAAAGGAATCGTCCAGGGTCTTGGCCGTGATGCCAATGACCTGAAGATTATCCTGGTGCAGCTCGTATCCCTGCTGCGCGACGGGGTTCCGGTTGCCATGTCCACCCGCAGCGGCGAATTTGTCACCCTGAAAGAGGTGGTTGACGAAGTCGGCCGCGATGCGGCTCGATATTTTTTCCTGATGCGGCGCTCGGACAGCCAACTGGATTTCGACCTTGAACTGGCCAAAAGCCAGAGCGCGGAAAATCCGGTCTATTACGTCCAGTATGCCCATGCCCGTATCTGCAGCATTTTTGAGTCCGCCGTTGAAAAAGGCATCGCTCCGGAGGATTTCTCTACGATCCCGTTGATCAAGCTTGACACTGCTGAAGAATTGTCCTTGATCAAGTTCCTGGGGCAATTCCCCGAGGTCGTGGAAGGCAGTGCTCTGAATTTCGAACCACACCGCATCACCTATTATCTCCAGGAACTTGCCGGACTGTTCCACAGTTTCTACAACAAGCACAGGGTTATCGGTGAGGACCCGGAATTGTCCGCAGCGCGTCTCCTGCTTCTCAAGTGTACGGCGCAGACACTGAAGAACGGCCTCCTTCTACTCGGTGTATCGGCACCCGAAAGGATGTAAAGGAAGGACGTCGAAAACCATGCCTCTCGACTACAGGCCCAAAAGACAGATCAGCAAGAATCGGCCGCGCAAGCGACCCGTAAAGTTAATTCTACTGTTGATCTTGGGAAGCATTTTCTCCGTGTACGGACTCGGGGTTGCAACCGGCTGGTTGATCTTCAAATATTTTCCGCAGGATACACCTGCGCCGTCAGCAAGCATAACAAATCCCGAGGGAGCGAACCAGCAACTCCCCCCCTCTCCTGCCCCTGCAACGGCGAAAGGAGTTGCTGCCGTAGAGGAAAACGATCCGGACCTAACCTTCTACTACACCCTGCCAAAAGGAAAAACAGGCGTCATGGGGAGCGGGATCAACAACCCGCTACCACAAATCGCACCAAAAACGGCGGTCACTGCTGCATCGGCACCAAAAGATCAGCCCGTGCAACAGAAGCCACAGGTTATCGAGAAAAACGAAGCGGCAGCACCTGTTGCTCGGAGTGAGAAGAATAAAATCACTGCCGGACCAATTTCAGCAGAATCGGCGAAAAAAAGTACCGGCAAAACAACCTACACCGTGCAGGTCGCCGCGTATCATGTAAAGAGCGATGCCCAGGCAATGAAAGCAAAACTGCAGAAGATAGGCATTGCATCGCGTATTGAAGAATATACCGTAGCAGGGAAAGACATCTGGTACAGAGTACGGTCAGGAAACAAGCTGGAAAGAGATTCAGCTAACAGGCTGGCCGCGAAAATCGGCCAAAACTCAATTATCGTTCCTGAATAACCGGAAATCCGCTCTCCGTGTGATTTTGCAGAAATTAAAGGTTGACAGGTCTTGAAGTCGTATGCTATAAAGTTTGAGTTAAATGAATGACGCGGGGTGGAGCAGTCTGGTAGCTCGTCGGGCTCATAACCCGAAGGTCGAAGGTTCAAATCCTTCCCCCGCAACCAAAAAATTACAAGGGGTTAGCTTTCAGCTAACCCCTTTTTTATTTTCCACACATCATGTAGCCGTTCCTGACACACCTAAGAAATATAGAAAGGCTTTTAGTACTATCTTTTTCCGCTGACAGTTGCCCTGTTAAAGGTTTCGATTATTGCTTTTGCAATCGATTCTCCCGTTGAACGGTAGCCGTTACTGGTAAAATGGATTCTATCCCTGGAGCCAAGGCCTCTTTCGCGGAAACCGTTCATCGAGCCCGCCCCCCCCATTATCTCGTACAGATCCCACCATGCACACCCGTTTTGTCGACAAAAATCAATCATCGCTCTCCGAACAATTGGCGTGTAGTTGTTGTTGACACCACTTCTGAAAAAAGTATCAGGAGGAACAGTGAACAGGATTGAAGCAGTCGGAGAAACACTCCGTATGGAAGAGAACAATCGGTCAAGATGTATCAGGATATCTTCGTAATCGAGCCTGGCAAAGGCGTCATTAGTGCCGAGAGTGATAATAACCAGATCAGGACGGTACTTTCGCAAATGATACAACATGCTCCGGGATCGGGAAAAGTAATCGATAGTCTTGCCTGAGATGCCGAAAGCATAATAGCTGAGCCCAATGTTCTGCGGCCCCTGTCCTTGTGTAAATACGGAGAGAAGCGACTCTGTATCACCGCCAATCGGAACGCAGGTCTCTTGCGGCAAGTCTCCGGCATTAGCATCATCGCCTGAATCGGAAGGTACATTTTTTAATGACTTATTACCATCGAACTTGTTTAGACGACAGAATGAGCCACCCCCATCGCCGAATCGTTGTTGCAAGACACGTGCTATGGACTTCGGAAAAACACCCGAGTTGACGTGAGAGTCGCCAAAATGATAAACCGTCACATGATTCATGGCAACCCTTCCTGGCGCAGATAACTGCCCCAAGAAATGTGAGAGCCCGGCGTTATTCTGGATACTATTCAGTTCGTTATTCTGTATCCCGTGGCCAGAGATAAGTTCTGATGTAACGGTGTTAGCCTCTGACTTGTTAGAGGCACCCTTTCCCGCATACCGGGAGGCCCCATCTTTGCCATTGCTGAGGACCTCGCAATCCTTGCCAGGAATGTTCGTAAAACTCAAAGTGTCGCTATCGTCGTGGCAAATGTAAAACGTTTCCGATTTTGCTCCAGAGACAAAAAAGGAACCCATTACCACCATAGCCAGCATGATTAAATAAAGACAATTCAAAAGCGCTTTAAAACCTCCGCGGAGAAGTATTGGATGGGTGAAGCAACATTCCTCCCCCCACTTTGATTAAATACTTGAATTTTCAAGAACCATATCCCCGAAAACAGGTATGGTCAAGAACCTTTCTCTCTTTTTACCTGCTTAGAACTGACATAAGCGCTTGATACTTTAGTCGTGGAGCGCTGCGGCATTATGGAGTTGACCTTGATCTGAAGGCGAGACTTTATTGAACACGACAGGTTGCAAGAGCTTAACAGAAGACTTTTCCGGCAGACCCGGGGTTGGTTTATTAACAGATGATCTTAACCTTTCCAGCTCTGCCTGGACAGTTGATATCGTAGCCAGATCACTTGGCTGATCATAAGTTTTTCTTGCCAAATGATCGGTTTTACTAATTGTTTTTTTATCCTTGTCAGTCTTGCTATTTGTTTTTTTAGCCAACTTGATAGTGTGCTCTGGTAAGTCCTCAATTGTCACATGCCCTGCAATATACTTAAAAACCATAGATGCATAGAACTTTGCTCCGTCAGGACGCAGATGGGTGTGGTCCGAATAGAAATATTCCGGGTGTTTATCAGACAATGATTTCCAGTCGAGAATACGTGCATTTGGCACACTTTTAACGTACCTTACCAGTGTTGCATTAACATTTTCGCAGATTTTGTTTTTATGAGATTTCACAGTCAGGAAAACAATAAGTGACCTATCTGAGAGCAATGAGATTAAGTTATTGAACTCTTTCCTGGTTATACTGCTATTATTTGTCCCAAGATGAATAACAACCACATCCCCCAAACTTTTGTTTTGTTTGTATTTAAGCAAAATATTATACGCCAAACCAAAAGATCGACTAACTTCGGCGTTTATGGTTACGGTGTTTTTACCAAGGTGATAACCAAGTTTTTTCTTGAGAGCAATTGCAGCGCCCTTCATTACAGAATCACCAATAGCAGTTATTTTAATATTTTTCAGAGTATCCGGAACTATCTCATTTTCAAGCAGGCCTGAATCCATGTCGTTTTGGTTTACTATACTATTGTCGGACTTTTTCTGAGGTCGAAAAGCATCAAATGACTCATTGTTGTACGCCGTTAAAGTTTTTCCTGAAGCAATAACGGGGATATTGCCGGACTTATTATTACCTTCAACCATCGCAAGTTTACTAGCAATCTCATCATCATTCGGTTTCAGATCAGCAGCGGTTACCATCGGCAGATAGTTACCACTACTATAAAAGCTCTGCTCTTGCAGGACTACCATGCCTCCGCTTTTAATTACATAATTGCTGAGAGAGGTCACCTTGGCAGTATTGTTGGCTTCTACCTCCACAGGACCATTGTTCGTTGCGCTAGTTCCAACAATAGTACCTGCGTCACTAGAAACAGTCAAAATATCATCAGAATCCATTGAAGCTACATCTGACAACTCCTTTGATACTTGATCCGTATCGACAGCGACTGCATTGATTGCCAGTGATTGCTGAACTTCATCAACATAGGGCTTCTGATGGGACAAAACAATGCCGGACCATAACATGATGACGACCATAGTGCTGCAGGCGGAAGCAAACACCACTTTATTGGTTTTTCGACGTTTAACGACTTTTGATTTTGATATACTTTGCCGTACAGGGGTTTCCAGAAAGCGGAAGCTTATTTCGGCCAACAAAAAGGTTACGATAAACCGAAGAACAATCCAGTCATACCCAAACTCTTCTGTTCCGAGCAGCTTAAAAACTGGCCAATGCCACAAGTATATTCCATATGACCGCTTACCAACCCACTCTAACGGCTTGATGCTAAAGAACTTTTTAAGTACGCCACTATCTGATTTCAGAAAAGAATAAATAACAATAAGTGTCAACATATCAACAAGGAGGAAACCTCCATGATAGAGAAATATGTTTTTTACTTCCAGAAATGAACATGAAACAAGAATTCCGGCGATTGCAATCAACGAAGTTGCATCAAGTAGATATTTTTGAGACAAGACCTTTCTGGTATTCATGCTGACCATGGCAAGCAAAGCGCCTGCAAGTATGGCAAAAGCTCGAGTATCGGTGCCAAGATATGCCCTGTTTAAAATATCGGCTATAACCGACTCAGACTGATTATCAATAGTGGTCAAAAATATCATTGAGCTAAACGAGACAGTAAAAAAGGCAAGAGTAGCCATGGCAAGATAGTTGGATTTGCCTTTTGAGGCACGGAGCAGTAAAGCAACTAATAGCGGCCAGATAAAATAGAACTGCTCTTCAACTGCCAACGACCATATATGTCTGAGCAGAGGTAGTCCTTGATCGGAAAAATATGATACGTTTGAATAAATCTGACACCAGTTTTCGTAATATAACAATGATGCTATTATGTCATATCTATACTGGGAGGCTTTATCTTTAAGGACAAAAGCCCCTACCAAGGTCACAAAACAAAGCAGTAATAACAATGCAGGCAAAAGCCTGGCAGCCCTTCGCTTCCAAAACAAAGCCAAATTTATTTTGCCACCACTTACTGATGCTTCGTTTAACAATAGCTTGGTTATCAGAAACCCGCTAATGACAAAAAAAACCTCAACACCAAGATATCCGCCTTGCACATAGGGGATATCGGCATGATAAAACATGACGACAAGGACAGCTAAAGCCCTGAGACCGTCAATCCCTGAAATATGACCAAGTTTTGATGAGTTGAAGGAGTTTTTTTCACTAGGAAGCATGGTCTAAAGTTCTCATATATTGGAATTTACCCAAATTACTGTAAAACCCCATTAATGCTAGAAACACTTTTTCTCGGGATGATAAAAGTGTTTTTTACCCTTCCCTCTATTATAAACAAGGTAAAAAGCAGCATCCTGTTCCTTGCGGGTCCACTTGTTTGCAAAAACACCAACAAGATCTGGTCTCTTCATCATTTTCGCTGCAGTGTTTGATGTAATTGGATCAAATTGATAGGCCCCAAACCATCGATGGCCCTTGTCAACAACCTTGTAATTACCTCTTGACTCTCTGTGACGAATACATTTTCTGACTTTTTTGACTTTTGGGTCTCCCTGCCCTGGCCACCTCTTTTCATATTTTCCAGCATCGTATCGTGCATCGTTGATCTTCTGCATACTTGATGAGCAGGTACTTTTGATATTTCCGGCATATAAGGGAAGACTGCACAGTGACACAAGCATAAAAGTCGTTACCGCCAAGTGCCCCATGTTCAAGAGACGATAATTCAAAAACACGTACCAACCTCCGGCGGCAAAGATTTATGAGAGAAGCAGCTTTTCACCTCACACATTGAACTTCCCTGTCAAATAGACAGTTGTAAAGTAGTTATCCCGGCATTCCATCGTTTTGGGAAGCTTGCGGCGCTCCTCTTGATAAACAGACAACAAGAAAATGTTTCCCAGGAGGATACAGACATGATGTCTCCCAGGCATACGATATTGCCTCTATCTTGCCTTCACCTCAAATCCGGAAAAAGAATC
>JAQUHN010000121.1 GCA_028683555.1 Geobacteraceae bacterium
ATCGCTCCGGGGATGTGTCCGGCTTTGAATTCAAAACCGCTCCGAACGTCAATGATTGCCGGTGAATTCTTGCTCTTTATGCGTTTTAGTAATTCCTGAGGCTGCATTATCTTTCCTTTCTATGGGGTTTTGCGCGGAAAATATCTCGTCTACCGGACACCCCAGGAGATCTTCGATGAAGCCCTGAGTGGTGCACTTGCAAATTGAATCTGCTAATCCTTTCCATGTCGGGTAATTCCGTCACCCTGTCCGGATTTCACTGCACGGGGAACGGGCTACACTCCGCCGGCCGAAGTTGTCGGCCAGCCGGTAGAGAAGGGCAATGCGGGCGCCTGGCTCCGCCGCGAACCGCTCCAGGTGAAGAATCCTCCGCTTGAGTTTTTCCCCTTCCACCCGCAGCCGTACATGATGGCGATTTGCGAATAATGTCATAGCCTTTCCGTCGCTTTCCGGTTCGTGTCGTATCCGTCTGTCAGTAGCGAGAATCCAAGGCGTTACTATAGCAGAAGAGGGGCTTGCCGGCCAGTCTGGCCCGCAGGAGCCGCCTGGTCTCGATACGCTCTGGAAATGAAAATGCCGCACACTCAGGTGTGCGGCATTTTCATTTCAGCAAACTCGATCTAGTCGGGCCAGGTCCCTCTGACGGTCCGGAAACTCTTGCGAGCTTATATTCTGAACTGGTGCACGAGCCGCTCGAGCCCCTCGGCATTGCCTGTCAGCTGTGTGGCGGCAGTTGCTGACTCAAGAGCACCATTGACGGTTTCCTGCATGACTTCGTTGATCTGGTGAATGTTCTGTGAAATCTCCCGTGTTGTGGCGGTTTGCTGCTCGGCTGCGGTGGCAATCTGACTGATCACGGCTGCCATGGCATTGACCTGCTCCAGGATATCATTCAGTGCCTCGCCGGAACGCGCAGCTTCCACAGTTCCGGTGTTAACCTGCTGAACTCCCAATTCCATAGCCATAACGGCACTCTTCGTCTCTGTCTGAATCGACTTGATCATCTCGCTGATCTCACGTGTAGCACGTGTGGTACGTTCGGCCAAGGCACGAACCTCATCTGCGACTACGGCAAAACCTCGCCCCTGTTCTCCTGCCCGGGCTGCTTCTATGGCGGCATTCAGGGCTAAAAGGTTGGTTTGGTCGGCAATATCTTCAATCGTTCCAATAATGGCACCGATTTGATCGCTACGTTGTCCGAGGTTTTCGACAGTTTTGGCCGATTCCTGGACATTGCTGGCAATCTCATGCATAACCTCAACGGTTTTCTCAATGATCCTGGCACCGTTGCCGGCCGATTGTGATGCATGTTTGGCGTCTTCGGCAGCTGTCAGGCAATTACTTGCGATGTCGTAGCTGGTGGCCGACATTTCTTCCCCCGCGGTGGCAACGGTTCCGGTCTGGGAAGCTACTTCTTCGGCACTGGTTGCGATTTTTTCTGCGGATGCATGGAGCTGGCAGGTGGCAGAAGCAACCTCGCTTGATGCATCGGACACATGGCTGATGATGGTGCGCAGCTTCTCCGTCATGCCTTTCATGGCATTCAGCAGTTGGCCGATTTCGTCCTTCGACGTCGATTGGACATCAGCCGTAAGATCGCCGTCAGCAATACGATTGGCGAGAGAGACCGCTTTGCGTAGTTGGCTCGTTATATTTTTAATAATAAATATGAAAACGACAATTATGACTGCCACAATCAAAAGGCTGAATACCGAAGTGATAACCTTGGAAGACTTGAGCATCTCGGCAGCCCGGGTTTCCGTTTGGGAATTTTCGATCGTACTGAGAGTCACGATTTCATCGATGACCTTACGGTGCGCTGCATAGGCTGGTGAAAGGGTATCGTGCACTACGTGTTCAGCTTGTAAGCGGTTGCCGCGTGCCAAGGCCGGAAAAAAATCTGCCACCGCCGTGTCGAAAAACAAAACGGCAGGTTTGTACGACTGCTCAAGCATCAGATCTCTGATCTTTCCTGCCGGCAGTACCTTGTCCCAGTACTCGTGGCGTTCATCATAGTCACTGCGCAATTTTTTGAATCGCTCTGCGTATGCTGGGACTCGGGCAGGGTCCTTATCGGTAAGAGCCTGCAATACCACGAGATGTGCTTCAATAATATATTCCGGCGGCGGCAAGATATCTGCTATCAGGTCTTTTCCCTGAATGATCTGCTCATATATTGGCCCATTGACCTTGACCCGTTCAAATGTCAGCGTCAACGTCGCCAGAAGAACGAGTATTCCCACAGCGATCAAAACACAGGTAGAAATAAGTTTTGCTTTGATACTCATAAAACTGCCTCCAGGGAGTGTAATGATGAAAGGCAAGCCTTTCATCTCTGATGTGTTCATGCTGTTGTAAAATGCTGCCAATAAAGTCTGGCGGGTCCGATTCGTGGCGGTACCGCTTGCTCGAAACTTCATAGTATCCGTCGTGCGCCCCGGCTTCTTGCCCACTCGTGCCTTGCGCCGAGCCCTCCCCTAGGTTTTCATCAACCTGTTAAGAGTCGCCGGCAAGATGCAAACCTAAAAGTATATCGGCAGTCGGTTATGATTCTTGAGGAAAAGTTTCAAATATTCAAATTATATAATTTGGGTCGGATTTACTGGAATCTGAGATGGGGTAAAGGGGACGTCCCCTTTACCCCCAGGCTGACCTGATAGAACGCGTTGCCGAGTATTTCCAGATCGAAAAAATGGTTGACGTCATCAATTAAAAAGCTATAGTGATGTCCGACAGTGCAAAAAGGTTCAACAATAGCTTTGACGCGACTCATTCAGCTGGAGGTTGTATGGAGCAAAACTCGATTTCAGATATAAGCAGATCACTGATCGAGATTGCCTGGCATTTTGGCCCCAAGGGTTTGAATGGCGAGTGTTGCGAAGACCTTACCATGCCGGAATTCATAGCACTGGACAAAGTCTCCACCACGTCGAATTGCGCTGTACAGGATGTCGGTTATTCACTTGGTTTTACAAAAAGCGGCGCGACCAGAATTGTCAACCGGCTTAAAAAGAAAGGATATGTGCATAAGGTTAAATCGCATGAAGATGCAAGGATTTGCTGTGTAGAAATAACAGAGTCTGGTGAACGCGTCCTGGCATCCGCTAATTCACGTTATTTGAAACAATTTCATGTCATAGCTGCAAAGATGCCGGAGCACTCATTGACGGATACCGTTAAAGTGCTTACAGCAATGGCAAACGCTCTGAAGGGCTGATTTTTTTTGCGCTTAAAGTTGACGGCGTCAACCATGGAGAGGAGAATTCCAAGATGAACGACCTGACCAGTACCATTCAATACTTTTTGATCATCACCGCAGAGCTGACGGCCCTCTTTTTGGGAATAAGCACGATCGTCGCGCTCATATTGATGTATATACCGCAAGACAAGCTCAGGCAGCAGCTTTCGCGGCGCGGGGTTTTGGGCAACTTTTTGGGGGCCGTTGTTGGCTCACTCACTCCTTTTTGCGCATGCTCAACCATACCAATGACGCTTGGTATGCTGAATGCCGGAGCACCATTTGGGCCGGTCATGTCATTTGTCATCGCTTCACCTCTGCTGAATCCGATCATTATCAGTATGGTCTGGGCGTTGATGGGGATAAAAGCATGTTTGCTCTATTTCGGAGTCACTTTTGTGGGATCGATGCTCTTCGGGGTTGTTCTCGAAAAAATCGGTGGGGCGCACTATGTCAAAAGAGCGAGGATAAAACCGAACTGTTGTGGCGCTACCCATGATTCTGGAAATAGTCCAATAACCTTTTCTGGGAAATTAAAAGCGTCATTTATCGCTGCCTGGGGAGATTTCAGAGCGGTACTCGTTTATCTTCTTGCTGGTGTCGCAATCGGTGCCGGAATTTACGGATACATTCCTCAAGACTTCGTGACAAACATAGCCGGGCCAGATAACCCGTTTGCTATCCCTATTGCTGCCAGTATTGGCGTCCCGCTCTACATAAGGGCTGAAACAGCCATTCCGATTGGGTTGGCCTTGTCGCAAAAAGGCATGAGCATGGGAGCGGTTATTGCTTTAATTATCGGTGGTGCAGGCATGGCTATTCCTGAAATGGCCATGCTGGCGAGTATTTTTAGAAAGCGCCTGGTTTGCGCAATCGTTGTTGTCATCTGGACGACAGCCGTCGTGGGCGGATACGTATTCAACGCAATCCTCTAATTGGGAGAAGGGTCAGTGGGGTCAGGCTTGCATTATTTGATATTCAAGCTACAATCTTCCCATGGCAAGAAAACCCCGTATCCATTATCCAGGCGCATACTATCATGTGATCTTGCGCGGGAATGCCCGCCAGGACATTTTTTCCGACGATCCCGACCGGTACCGGTTTTATCTGTTACTTCAGGAAGGGACCGAGCGCTTCGGTCATCGAATCCATGCCTTCTGCCTGATGACGAACCACGTTCACCTCATCGTCCAAGTGGCAGATAAACCGCTTTCCCGAA
The DNA here is from genome assembly GCA_028683555.1 of Geobacteraceae bacterium. Lineage (GTDB taxonomy): Bacteria > Desulfobacterota > Desulfuromonadia > Geobacterales > Geobacteraceae > RPRC01. The sequence continues at coordinate 4,458 of JAQUHN010000121.1, forward strand.
TCATGCAGAACCTCTCCTTTCGCTACACCCGGTGGATGAACTGGCGACAAAACCGCTCCGGCCACCTATTCCAGGGGCGTTACAAATCAGTGGTCGTGGACGGCGACGAATACTTGCTTGAACTGGTTCGCTATACGCATCTGAACCCGGTCCGGGCCGGGATCGTAAAAACTCCGTCAGCATACCGATGGAGCAGTCACGCCGCATACTGTGGAACCGAATTGATCCCCTGGCTTACAACCGAGTCAGTTCTGGCGGAGTTTTCGAGGAAACTTGCCACCGCGCGCAAACGCTACGCCACGTTCGTTTCAGAGGGAATCGGTGAGGGTCATCGCCCTGAATTTCACGGCTGCGGGAGCGCCGACACCAGATTGCTCGGTGATAGTTCGTTTATTGAGCGAGTATTGACTGCGGCCGAGGAAACGCCACTGCTCGGCCGAATGACCCCGGAGGGCCTCGTTGAACTCGTCGCTGCACGCTACCAATTGCCGCATCTCCAGGGAAGAAGTCACCAGCATGCCGAGGCCCGGGCTGCTTGCGCATGGGTTGCCCTGGAAACCGGCATCTGCACGCTGACCGAATTGGCTCGGATTCTTGGAAGAGATATCTCGACATTAAGCGCCGGGGCAGGACGCATTAGGGGGTGCCAGGAAGCGGCACAGGGACTGGGTGATTTGATCGAGTTTGTCCGGAAATACACAAAAGCCAAAGCCTGACCCCACGATTCTTGACCCCACGATTCTTTGACCCCACGATTCCTGACCCCACGATTCCCTGAGGCGCTCAAATCTCCATTTTTGATAGAAGGTCTATTTCTTTAGCCAGGTGGTTGTGCTATCTTTGCTGGCACAGTTTTCAACACCCGCTACTATCGGTGGACCATGAAGTTTTGATTTCGCTTGTTACGCTTTCTGCTGAGAGAGGCAACACATGAGATCCACATTGGAGTGTCCTGAAACAGGGCACGACTCACCTCGGATTGACGAAAACTGGAGCCTCCGGCGCCGGATCGGTCTGCTGGCCGGACCGCTGCTGTTTTTCGGCATGCTGAGCCTGCCCGGCCCGGCGGATATGCCCGACTCAGCTTGGTCCATGGCGGCCATCGCCCTGCTGATGGTGGTCTGGTGGATTACCGAAGCCATCCCCATTCCGGCTACCAGCCTGTTGCCCCTGGTACTCATGCCCCTGGCCGGGGTCATGCCGATTCAGGATGCGGCGGCGCCCTTTGCCAACGAGCTCATATTCCTGTTTCTCGGCGGCTTTCTCATTGCTTTGGGCATGCAGCGCTGGAATCTGCATCGCCGAATCGCCTTGACCATCGTTTACCTGGTGGGCATCTCTCCAGAGCGATTGATCTTCGGTTTCATGCTGGCCAGCGCCTGTATTTCCGCCTTCGTCTCCAATACGGTAACGGCCATCATGATGATGCCCATCGGGCTGTCGGTCATTAGCCAGGTTGTCCAGGAAGGGCGGCGCGAGGGGCTGGACAAGGTAATCGATTTTTCCCCGGAACGCTTTTCCTTTGGCATAAACCTGATGCTTGGCATCGCCTATGCCTGCTCCATCGGCGGTATGGCGACCTTGATCGGCACGCCGCCCAATACGGTGCTGGCCAGCTATGTCTTGCAGCACTATGGCCTGGAGATCTCCTTCGCACGTTGGATGCTGGTTGGGGTGCCCCTGTCTTCGGTCATGCTGGTGCTCTGCTGGTTGTGGCTGACCCGTGTCGCCCATCCCATGAAGCTGCTGCGGGTGCCGGGTGGCCGGCGTCTCATCGAAACGGAGCTGCGCAGCCTGGGCGACTGGTCCCGGGGGGAGCTGTTCGCCGGGATAGTTTTTGCCGTAACTGCGCTGGCATGGATTTCCCGTCCGTTTCTGGTTTCGCTGCTGCCTGCCTCCACCAGCCTGAGCGATGCCGGCATCGGGCTGATGGGCGGCCTGCTGCTGTTTCTCCTGCCTGTAAACTGGCGGCAGGGCAAATTCGTCCTGAACTGGGATTGGGCGCAGCGCATTCCCTGGGGGGTCTTGATCCTGTTCGGCGGTGGTTTGTCGCTTGCTGCGGGCTTCGACAAAACCGGCCTGTCGGCCTGGCTTGCCGGTCGGGTGCAATTGCTGGGTGACGCACCGCTACTGGTACTGGTCTTGGCGGTAACGGCCTTGATCTTGTTTCTGACTGAACTGACCTCGAATACGGCCACGGCAGCGATTTCAATGCCGCTGCTGGCGGCGGTGGCCGATGGGATCGGACATAACCCCATGCTGCTTTTGGTGCCGGCCGCCCTGGCAGCCTCAAGCGCCTTCATGTTGCCGGTGGCAACGCCTCCCAATGCCATCGTTTTCGGGTCCGGTTATGTTACCATTCCGCAAATGGCCCGCAGCGGTTTCGTTGTTAACCTTATTGGTCTGGCCTTGATTCCTCTTGTTACCTGGTTGCTGGTAATCCATTTGTTCTAATTTTGGTAATTCCGGAGACATCTTCCTTATTAGGCTACTTCTTGGATAATATTTGGGCCTAAGATCGTTTGGTACCTCTCGCCCATGCCCGGAAACGCCCGCATTGACATCCCCAGGTGTTGGGGGTCAAGTCTTGAAATATAAGAAACTGACTTTTCAAGACTTGACCCTGTACAGAGACACGTTCGTTATTGCTGCAGTTAAGGGAAAAGACTTGGAAAGAGGCGGCGTAAGGATTTTGGGGCCGAATATGTAAATTTCAAGGGGACGTCCCTAGGCGGTCTGCGGAAAAACTGTTTAGATGCCAATAACTCTTAAGCATTGGCGGGGGTATAGCCAACGCATGCAGGAGATTGCCTGCGCCGTCAAATCACTTCTCACGAGGGCCTACAGGGATCATGATATGGGCGTAGGGCGTCCCTTTCCACATGACGTAAGGACCACCTTTGTAGGGATCATCAGGTAACCCCTCGAGCATTGCCGGATCAGGCACGATGATCATCAGGTGGGGGCCTTCTTGAACCCACACCTCGCCAGGGTCAGGCTTGGTATCATACGGGTCGGCGTTATTGATGTTATCGTCGCCGGCAAGCATGTATGCGATTCCCACCTTTTCGGTCTTGAAATCTGCCTTTTTCGGGACTGCCGTCATGAAACGCATCCAGACCTCGTCGATGCACATGGGATATGTCCCGACCGCCGATGCCGGGAGACACTGCCAACCATTCGTGCCTTGCCTGAGGACGGTGCCATCCGCGTCTATTATCGTAGCGTTTTTGGTAACAGAATCAGGGGCTGCCTCCATTGCACGGGCGATTTTCGCTTCCTTGGCGCAGCTCTCTGCTGCGAAGGAAACAAAGGGTAAAGCGAAAAAGGCAAGACTCATCATTAAAACCAGCACGGATCTTCTCTGTGTTCTCATTTGCAAGTCTCCTTTCATTTTCTGCCCGGATTCCGAGCAACTCATTTGTGGCTCCGATTTCTCTTCAGAAACAGTTATCTTTCAATTGTATAACAGTGATCTGTCTTCGCAATAGAGGACACGAAAAATTCCCTAAGCAGCTATTTTGTAACGTACCTGCTCGAATTGTTCAGGAGAGAGGTAACCGATGGCAGGGTGTCGGGGGTCAAGTCTTGAAATATACGAAACAGACTTTTCGAGAGTTGACTCCTATAAGCTATACACTCTCGTCGTGTCTTTACCGCGGCAAGGAAAAAAGCGGGGGGGTACTGTTGAATAGACATCTCAATATGGTAAATTTGAAAAAACAACATAATCACAGCAATATACCGCCTTGTCTAAGGAGCGATAGTACCCAACGAAAAAGATCCACGTAGCCATCATCCAAATAATCCCATTCCTGTGCAGGGGTAACCTATGAACACCAGGCTTTGGTCGATCATTTTTGTTGCCACTTTGATCGTGATCGTGGTCAGCGCAATCATCGGCACTATTCTGGAATCAAACGGGACGTTGGGCTCGCTTGATTCAAAGACGATTAGCGCCATAAAAATCTTTTACTTCACGTTGTTCTGCGTCCTCGTGTTTTCCTTGATTCCGCTTCTCACCCGGTATTTTATTTCCCTGCAAACGAAAATCGGCAATGCCGATTCCTTCATTATCCAGTGGTTCCAGGCTCACGAAAAAGGCGTTGTCTACGGATTCTGGATCTTGTGCCTGCTGGGACTCGGCATGGCAGTACCCGCTGCCATCAAAGCCGGCTTTTTCAAATAAAACCTTCACGATATTCTGGGGAAGACAACAGGATTATCCTTAAACGGAGCAGTACTTCGAGGGACGATGAACTGCATACAATGCAACAGGGCCTTTTCCGACGAAGACCGTGTAGCCTCGATTTCCGGCAGCATCATGGGTGATGAATATACGGATGTTTATTATTTCTGCCGCATCTGCCGGGTTTTTACCGTGGCGAATTGGCGGGATAATTTTACGGGGATTGAAACCATGGTTACATCAGGCCCAATCGACGAACGCACGGGTATGAAGCGAATCGAGCTGATTCGGCGCTGTTCCCGGCCATGGGATAAAAAGTGTCGTTGCCCGGTTCATCGCGAATACTTCAATGACGCTTTGGATTGATTATTGAGTTTTGGAATCAGGTCTTGAAATATAATAAACTTTAATTCTGGGGGCACCTTACTTATTAGGCTACTTTTCGGATAATAGTTGGGTCTGGGTGGGACATTGTTGAAAAGTAACAATCTTATTTACATCCGCTATCGGCCGTTTTTCCCTTTGATAGCAGGAATCCGGCAGCGGTGCCGAGAACCATCCCGATGATCCCGCCGCTCAACAGGTAGTTGAACGAGGTCCGCGCCGTCGACAGGTACAACTGATCCAACCCCTGCAGAGAGCCGCCCCGGGTAATCACCGCCTTGAACGGCAGCTGGCCGATCAGGAATGCCGGCGGACGATAGAGGTATCCCACGAACCCCCCCAGAAGTAGACCGACCACCGCGCAGACCAGAATTACCTTTCCCTTTGTTCCCATTGAAAAATCCTTTCCATAGGCATGTATTTTAGTTTCCCGACTGGGTTTGCCGGCCCGGCGAACGCGCTACGCTTCGCCGGGATTATAGCCGCCCTGGTAGCTGCCAAGCACCTGCTCGACGTGCCGCTTCAGACCATCGAAAAGCTGCAGCGTTTCGTCGGACGGATTCTGGCAGGAGTGGATCGAAGCGCCGCTGTTGTAAAAGATCCTGCAGGCGAAAGGGCGCACCCCATAGACTCCGCAGGTCCTCTTGACGGGATTGAAAAACGGGCAATAACCGGATTTGTCGATTCTCTTCGGCAACAGGTCGAGGATCTGCTTTTCGTACTCGAACACGTCGGGCCGGCATTGGCAGCACCCGCCGGTTACGCAGCCGGAATAGCGGCCGATACGCTGACTGCAGAGTGAATGGGGAAACATCCGCCGGCCGAAGTTGTCGGCCAGCCGGTAGAGAAGGGCAATACGGGCCCCTGGCTCCGCCGCGAAACGCTCCAGGTGAAGAATCCTCCGTTTGAGCTTCTCTCCTTCCACGCGCAGCCGTTCATGTTGGCGACTTCCGAATATAGTCATAGCCTTTCCGTCGCTTTCCGGTTCGTGTCCATCCGTCAGTAGCGAAAAACATTGGCGTTACTATAGCAGAATAGGGGCTTTTCGGCCAGCCTGACCGGTATGAGCCGAAAAATGGGGGCCAAGTCTCGAAAAATCAGAAACTGGCTGTTCTCGACTTGTCTTTATAGGCGTGAGTGGCGATCTGTTCGACTATAGTTTACCGGGTTTGAATAGCGCCGGAGGTATCGTACAGGGCAACGTGGCCTTCGCCATCCCGTGCCATGATAAAAGCCTGCGCGGCCGGATCCGCATCTGTCAGACTGAATGTCGGGGCCTGGGAAAAGGTGTAGAGGTCCTGGTTCCGTCCTGCCGGAAATATACCATGGTATCGGAAAGCTTGCCGACCAGATCGTCGATATCAGCACCGAGTTCCAGAAGAGCTTTTTTCGCGTAGGCCAGGAAATCCACAAGGTCCATCGTGATATAACTGCCGGATATGGCAGACTTTTCGACGATGTTTACCATTGTCGCGTAATCCGCTGCTACGCTTGCCGATGTTGATTTCGTCCCTAGTGCATTAACTGACACAACAGACCCGTGTGCCAGGGGGGTGTTTTACTGTGCCTTGGCGCCTATCATGGCTATTATGCCGTTCATGATCTCTTTGACCGGATCACCTTCGATGCCGGCAAAGGTACAGTTTGAAAGCACGGCCACGGCAATACGGCTGTTTTTCAGGTAACAGACTTCTCCATGGTAGCCAATCACGGTCCCGTTATGCCACAGTTTGTCCGGCTCGTTCATCAACCCCGCTGTGTATTGACCGGACTCTCCCAGTGGCACACCGGAGTAAACCCAGTTCAGCATGTCCCCTGTTACCAACTTCCCGGTCGCGACAGAAATGATCCAATCACACAAATCCGTTGCGGTGGAAATGATCGCCCCCGCGCTCCAGACATAGGAAAGGTCGATCGCCGACAGGTTCTCCGTGGTTTTGTCTTCTTTGTCTATGTGGTATCCGCTGCTGACGTTGTCACCGTAGGCGTTGCCGGTGGGCACATACGTTGCGGGCAGCCCCAGGGGCTCGACAATCTCCGTGCGGATGAATTCAGCGTACCCGGTCCGGCTTACCTTTTCGATTACCATTCCCAGCAAGATATAATTCGTGTTGTTGTAATGGAAAACTCCTTCACCGGTCATGCCCTGTTCATCGGTCAGTTTGAAACCGTATTCAACAAGCTCCCCTGGTGTGAAGTGCCGGGCCGGATCGGCAATTACCGAATCAACGACATACAAGGTGGGGTCATCGTTCAGATATCCTCGCAGGCCGCTGTCCAAGTTCATCAGC
>JAQUHN010000122.1 GCA_028683555.1 Geobacteraceae bacterium
CGAGCAGGGACGGCTGTTCTGCAACATTCTGGCCGAAGCCGGGCGCTGAGCTTTCCCTGCCCGACACCGGCGTGATAGTCGACGGTTTTATGCGCCAGGCGACAAAGGCTTACCAATGCCGACAAAGCTTCCCGACAGAATCTGTTTTCGCGTCTGCCGTTGCTGCAATGCCCGTTGCGGCTTCTGCCTGGCGCCCAGCAACGGCACCATGGTCGACGGCGACACGCTCGTCAGGCGGCTCGATTGGCTCATGTCGCACGGCGTACGCGCTTTTGATTTCTGTGGTGGTGAACCGGCACTTCATCCGGATCTGCCCCAGATACTGGCCCATGTTCATAGCCGACATAAGAAAACCAAGGTCACGACCAACGGCATAGAGATATCCGCCAGCCTGGTGTCAGCCTTCCGCGCCACCGCGACCCGGGTCAAGGTGAGCCTGCACGGCGACCGGGCCTATCACAATAACATGGTCGGCTGCGATGCCTTCGACAAGACAACCGCCAATCTCCGCGAGTTGCTGCGGGTCGGGGTATCGACTTCTATTCAAACGACGGTGGTGGCAGGAGGAGCGTGGGTGGTGGATTGGCTGATCGAGTATTGCCTCGAAACCGGCGTGCGGCGTCTGGGCATTCTGCCGTTTCTGCCGCGGGGCAACGGCCGCCGCAAGCGGGACCATTACGGCCTTTCAACGGCGCAGCGCGCAGTGCTGGGCAACCATGTCACCACGCGAAGACGCGCCCTGAACGGCCGCCTGGACCTGCGCTGGCTGGACCTGAACAGACGACCGATTCCGGTGGCAGAGGTGGACGGCAGGATTATCCTGGAAGGACCGTCCGAGGCGAGCGATCGGGTTATCTGCCGGATTCCGGACTAATAAAGAGTACCAGAAGCGAAAGGAGCATCCCATGAGCCTGACCAATGAACTTGTTACCTGGACCTGGGAGAAAAAGTGCCTGAAGGCGGTGGAGTCCCTGGAAAAGAACGGCTTTACCGCCCTGTACTGTAAAAACGGCGCGGCAGCGGCGGACTATATCCTGGCTGAAGCCGACGATATCCACAGCATCGGCTTCGGAGGCTCCATGAGCATCAAGGATCTGGCGGTTGAGCCGCGTCTGCTGGAAAAGGGCAAGGAAATCCTCAACCACGGCGCACCGGGGCTTGCTGCCGAGGAGAGGCTGGAAATCATGCGCCGCCAGCTTACCTGCGACCTGTTCCTGTCCGGAACCAACGCCCTTACCCTGTCCGGTTTCCTGGTGAACATCGACGCCATCGGCAACCGGGTCGGCTCGATGTTTTTCGGACCAGGCAAGGTTATCGTCGTGGCGGGCCGGAACAAGCTGGTGGACGGCGACCTCGCCACCGCCATCCAGCGGGTAAAGGACTGGGCTTCGCCGCCCAATGCCCGGCGCCTCAACTACAAGACACCGTGCGCCGAGACCGGCTTCTGCTGCGACTGCACCTCGCCGGAGCGGATCTGCCGGGTGGTCACCGTGCTGGAACGGAAACCGAAATTCACCGATCTGCGTGTCCTGGTGGTCAACGAAGAGATGGGACTCTGAAGCGGTGTTTCTGCGAACACTGCTCGACACCATTTTTCCGCCGCTCTGTCATGTCTGCCGCAGCTTTCTGGCCGATCCGACCGAAATCCACCTCTGTGCCGGTTGCCGGGAAAAAATCATACCGCTCCGTTCACCACTCTGCCCGGTCTGCGGCGTTCCGTTTGCCACCGAAAACGGTATTGATCACCCCTGCGGGCAGTGCCTGACGACAATTCGCCCCTATATCGCGGCGCGCGCCGCGACCCACTTCGAAGGTCCGGTGCAGGAACTCATCCATCGGTTAAAGTACGGGAAAAAGTCCCACCTGTCCCGCCCACTGGGTCTTTTGACCGCCGCTGCCTTGGGAAACTTCCTGGCGGAGATTGCGGCCGACGGCATCGTTCCGGTACCCCTGCACCGCAAGCGACTGCGGCAACGGGGCTTCAACCAGTCCCAGCTGATCGGCCGGGTGCTGGCAAAGAAGTGGCACATCCCGCTCATGGCGCACAACCTCCGCCGCATCCGGTGGACTGAGCCGCAGACCGGCCTTTCCGCGGCCGAGCGGGAAACGAACATCCGGGGCGCCTTCGCGGTTGAAGCTCCCGACCGGTTCAAGGGCAAGCGGTTGCTGCTGGTGGACGATGTCTATACCACCGGCAGTACCGTCGCCGAATGCGCGAAAACTTTGTGTCGGTCCGGTGCACAAGGGGTAATGGTGATAACCGTCGCCCGCGCAGTCCGCTAGACAAAGGTCATAGAGCACCAATTTTGCAGGACAATCTTGACTCTTGCCGAGAATCGACTACTATGATGAACATGCGGTTCAGGATTTTTTCACCAAGGAGAAAAGAAATGAAAGGTCTGATAGTTGCGGTAACCCTGATCGTATTCGGGGCATCGGCGGCACTGGCGGCCGAATGCATGGTTTTCCCGGCATCCATGGGAAAGGTCTCGTTCCCCCACAAGGAACACCAGACAATGCTGAAGGACTGCAAGATCTGCCATGAAAAGGGCCCCGGGGAAATTAAAGGCTTCGGTAAGGATATGGCCCACAAGCTCTGCATCGGCTGCCACAAGACCAAGAAAGCCGGTCCGACAAAATGCACTGAATGCCACAAAAAGTAACTTACTGCCGGATCGGCAAGAACCTCAAGAATCAAGCGAATGCACGGTTCAGGGAGTGCAGCACTCGAGGCCTGCCATCATGACAGGTCAGTGAGCGGACAGCACACAACCCGGCAGACGGCTTAACAGCCAAGGTTGACAACGGTAAGGAATGTTCCAACGGGCTCCTCTTGAGCGTAAGAGTAGCCCGTTTTTTATGCACCGGAGCGAACCGAGCTGCAAAAGGGAATGGGGCCTGCCAGACAACGGAGCGTTCTGCAAACGCTGCCTTCCTTTACTTTTGATACTCATCCGGAACCATCTTGCTGTTGTCCCGTGCCGGCTTGGGGCAGTTCCAAGCCAGACCTTTTTGCCACGATGACCATAGAATGAATTCAAGAAAATCGGCCGAGTTGCCGATGTGATTCTTGCCAGGATAGTCATAAGTCCGCTTTGTATCCCCTGGCGGCATACGGTACGTCACCAGCCATTTCCCCCTGGAGAATATCGCTTATCATGAACTGGTACAGCCTGAAAATCCGCTTCATTGCCGCAATAGTACTCCTCTATGCCGCTATCGGCCTGGTTTCGTTCCTCGCCTTCCAGGTGGTTACCGACAAGGTTGTCCGGCATCTCGGAACGCAATTTGCCGTCAAACAGGCGCTGTTGGAAAAATCCCGCGTCAATGCATCGATTCAGCAGGATCTGTCCCTTTCCCGCATGCTCGCCGCGTCACCATTTCTGCACCGCTGGGTGACAGCCGAACATGACCCCGCGCTGAAAAAACTCGCCCTCGAAGAGGTGGAGAATTACCGCCGGAATTTCACCGACCGCAGCGTGTTCCTTGCCGCCGGCAAGTCAGGAAATTACTATTTCAGCGACGGCAAAGGGAAAACCGGTCTCGACACGCCGCGCTACACCCTGCGACCGGACAACCCCAACGATGCCTGGTACTTCAGATCCATGCGGGAGGTGGAAGATTTCGAACTGAATGTCGATTACGACAATCACCTGGACCTCACCAAGGTCTGGTTCAATGTGGTCATCAAGAACCGTGCCGGTGATAAAATCGGCATGTGCGGCAGCGGCATCGATTTGACCTCATTCATCCGGGACATCGTCGACTCGAAAGAAGAGGGCATCGATACCATCCTGCTGGCCGGTGACGGCGCAATAACCGGTCAGCGTGACAGAACTCACGTGATCCACAACAGCAAGGTCCGCGGAACGCAGAAGAAATTCACCATTTACGATCTCCTGTCGAGCGAGAAGGACCAGGCGAAAATGAAGGAGGCGATGCGGTCACTGGCCGCCGGGCAGCGGGAAGTGGCAACCTCGTACCTGACCGTGGGCGGCAAACGCTACCTGACCGCCATGTCTTACCTGAAGGAAATCGGCTGGTTCAACCTGGTTCTGCTCGATCTGGACAACGTCATCAGCTCGCGAACCTTCTTTCCCATCTTGCTTATTTCCATTATCGCCCTGCTGACGCTGATCATCAGCATCGGACTGCTTATAAACCGGATGGTGCTGGTGCCCCTTTCGCTGCTGGCCCGTTCCGCCGATGCCATCGCCGACGGCAATTTCGACATCAGGAGCGAACTGAAATCCCGGGACGAGATCGGGGGCCTCTCCCGATCGTTCGATTCCATGGCACAGATAGTCAAGGATCACACGGAAAACCTGGAGCAATTGGTGCGCGACAGGACCGAAGATCTGGACCGGTCGCACCGGGAGCTTGCCGAGTCCAACCGCAAAGTCATGGACAGTATCCGCTATGCGCAGATGATCCAGGCATCGATCCTGCCGGAAGAGAATGCGCTGCGCAGCAGCATGCGCGATCTTTTCCTGCTCTATCGGCCGCGCGACATTGTCGGCGGAGATTTCTACTATTACCGGCAATGCGGCGAATCCTTTGTCATCGCCGTTGCCGACTGCACCGGGCACGGGGTTCCGGGTGCCTTCATGAGCATGACCGCAAAAGCCGTTATCGACCGAGCCATTGACGCTCTGGGCTGCGGAAGTCCCGCTGATCTGCTCAAGGAACTGGACCGGCTCATGCGGGAAACGCTGCAGCAGGGTTCAGCCGACGCCCGATTCGATAACGGTTTGGAAATCGGGCTCTGCGTCTGCTCCCCCGAACAAAGGCGGATTGCCTTTGCCGGAGCCGGGATCGACCTGATTTATAGCTGCGACGGCGAACTGACCACCGTTCCGGGAGCGCGACAGTCCATCGGCTACCGTCGAACGGATCGGAATTTCAGCTACCCGACGACTATCGTGTCCGTCAGCGAAGGCATGACCTGCTATCTTGCCAGTGACGGCATCCTCGATCAATCGGGCGGTGCCAAGGGATGGGGATTCGGAAAAAAACGCTTCGGCGAACTTCTCGAAAAAATTTCCCGGCTCCCTGCAGCGGAGCAGTTGCAGGCGATCGAGCAGGAGCTTTCCCGCTACCAGGGAAACCGGCCGCAGCGGGACGACATCACGGTCCTCGGCTTCAGGTTGTAACCCTAGGTAGTTTTCATCAGGGGTTTGCGGATGGAAACAATTTATTGTTGAAGGAGGAAAATCATACGATGAAAGTCATCAACCTGTACGAACTGAAGGAAACCTTCAACAACGAAGGAATCCTGATCTGTTTTGCCGGCCCCTTCTCCCACAGCATCATCGAAGAACTGGGCAACGCCGTAAAGCGTTACCTGGAAGCCGAACAGATGGCCAAGGATATCATGATGGATGTCTTTTCCACCTTCATCGAGCAGACCCAGAACGTGAGAAATTATGCCCGGCAGAAAGTGGACGAAGGAAACCGCGACTGCGATTTCAGCAGCGGGATCGTGGTTATCGGCAAGAATGGCACCAGCTACGAGGTAAGTTCGGGAAATATTGTCGGCAAGGAGGATATCCGCGAAGCACTGGATACTCTCGATATGCTCGAAAAACTTGACAAGAAGGAACTGAAAACCCTTTATAAGCAGAACTTGCGGAAGACATTGCCCCCCGGCGCCAACCCGGGACTCGGCCTGATCGACATGGCGCGCAAAGCGTCCCAGCCACTGGTTTACAGCTTGAAGGATATCGATGATCGGTATTGCTTTTTCAGTCTCAAGGCAATCATCTAGGAGTTATCAATGGAAATGCTTGCTATAGAAGGAACCAAATCGACCCCCGAAATACTCTTCGACCCGGCCACCGGAGTGCTGAGCATGTCCGGCGAATCCTATCCGGAAAACTCCTTTGAATTCTATCGCCCGATCCTCTCCTGGCTGGCACGGTTCAGCGCGGTTCACCACGGGCCGCTGACCTTCAACACCAATCTCAGCTACCTCAATACCGGCAGCACCAAGTGCATGATGGATATCCTCGATCTCCTCGAAGAGTCCCATCTGAACGGCAAGACGGTGGCGGTAAACTGGTATTACGACGAAGAAAACCACCGCGCCTTCGAAACCGCCGAAGAGTTCAAGGAAGAGGTGAGCGTCCCGTTCAATATTATCCCTGTGAGTGAGCAGCCATGACCTATTCCTCGGAAAAGGAAGATTCCTTTATCGCCAAATTCGAAGGGCGCTTTGCCGAAGCAAGCGAAGAATCCCCCCTTACCTTCGCCGAAGCAACGGAGATTTTCGCCGCCTACAAAGCATTGCTCCGGCGTATGGGAAGAATCGCCAAAATCAGCGACAGCTACCAAAGCGAGGTAAAAGCGCTGGTCTTGGAATTGCGCGAGGCGGCAGCCAATGTCAAGGCGCTGAAAGGCTTCATCCCCATCTGCGCGTCCTGCAAAAAGGTCCGTAATGATGATGGCTACTGGAAACTGCTGGAACAGTTTATCGCTGAAAATTCGGATGCCATGATCTCGCACGGCCTGTGCCCGGACTGTGCCAGCAATTATCGCTCCCTCGCCCAGGTGTTTCCTCCGACTCCCGGCCGGCCGGCCGGCGAAACAGCGCGCCTGCTGGATGAATCGGACATTGAAGACCCGGTTATCGTCAGGTTTCTGCCTACCCTCAATAACCAGCATTTCGCGACAACACCGCTCTACGGCGACTTTTCGCTGCTTTTCCAGAAATATGTCCGCTTGGCGCGGCGACTCAAGCGGATCGCCAGGATCAGTGACAGCTACCAGTTTCAGTTGCAGGACCTCAAAACGAAGTTCGAGCACGCTTCCCACGTCGATTACCTGACCGCACTGCCCAATCGACTGGACATGATTGCCCGGCTCGAAGCGGAACAAGCCCGCTCACTGCGGCATGGCAGGTCCTTTGCCCTGATCATGGCGGACATCGACCATTTCAAAGGAGTGAACGACAGGTTCGGGCATGATGTGGGCGACCAGCTGCTGGTAACGGTCGCCCGGACGCTTTCCGGCTATCTGCGCAAGGAAGACAGCTGTGCGCGGTGGGGTGGGGAAGAGTTCCTGATCCTGCTTCCCGAAACGGATGAGGACGAGGCGCAGGAGGTTGCGGAACGGCTCCGCATATTGACGGGCAACCTGGCCCTGGAGACGGGAACTTCGACAATCCGGACCAGCATCAGCCTCGGCCTTACCCTCTATGCCAATGGCGAAACCATCGACTCCTGCATCAAGAGAGCCGATGACGCCCTCTACCAGGCCAAGAATTCCGGCCGCAACCGCTCGGTGTTTATGGGCTGCGAGGAGAGCTGATCAGAGCGGATCCGGCCCCGCATTGCGGAAGAACCGCTCCATTTCCTGAAAAACCGTTTCGCCCTCTCCCCGGGTGATCCGCGCCTTCGGCAGCGAGTCGAGGAAAAAGCGTCCGTAGTTTTTCGACAGCACCCGGCGGTCGAAGATCAGCACCGCACCCCGGTCGTCCCTGCTGCGAATCAGCCGGCCGAAACCCTGCTTGAATTTGATCACTGCCTGGGGAACCGTATACTCCATGAACGGGTCGCCCCCTTCGGCGGCGATGGCTTCGGCCCGGGCCTCGAGGATCGGCTCGGTGGGAACCCGGAACGGCAGCCGGGTGATCACCACCAGTTCCAGCGCCCGGCCCTGCACGTCAACCCCTTCCCAGAATGAATCGGTACCGAACAGCACGGCATTCTTCTCCCGCCGGAACCGGTTCAGTAGCATGTGGCGGTTGATCTCGCCCTGGCGCATCGGTGTCAGTCCGGCTCTTTTCAGCGGCTCGCAGAGGGAGGCATAGACCCGTGCCAGCAGGTCGTAGGAAGTAAACAGCACAAAGGCCCGCCCCTCCGAAACGATCAGCCCCCGCAGCAGGTACTCCTCGAGAAAGCCGGCAAAACTCCGCTCGGTCGGATCGGGCAGGTCATCGGGAATGCCGATGAAGGTCTGCCGCTCGTAGTCGAAGGGCGATGCCAGGAGCAGCTCGGTTACCCGTGCGCTATCCAGCTGATCGATGCCGGTCATCTTTTTCAGATAGTCGAACCTCTCGCCGACAGCCAAGGTCGCGGAGGTAACTACCACGGTGCGGAACTTGTCCAGCACCACCGACTTGATGGATTGCGCCACCTCGATGGGCGAGGAGCAGAGCCGCACCATCATTCCGCGGGAACCGTTGCTGACCTCGAACCAGTGGCAGAGCCGGTCACTGCGAACCGTAAAGATTCCCAGCTCCTGGATAACCCCCTCCAGCCGGCCCCGTATGCCGCGCAGATCGATCAGGCTGCCGGAAAGTTTTTCCAGCACCGAATCGGGCAACTGGTCGCAGGCTTTCAGGAATGCCTGCATGATCGCCACATATTCGCTCAGTTCCTTCACCAGCCGATGCACCGCCTCTTCGGCCGTTCGCCAGAAGGGATCGGCATAGACGGCGGCGGTCAGGCGCAGCTTCCGTTCTGCCACGTTCTTTTTATCGTTTTTCAGGTAGGCAAGCAGATCAAGCCCCAGACAATCCAGCACCTGGGTCACCGTCTCCGCCAGGGCAAGCCGTTGCGGCAGCAGCCGCTCTTCCAGCAGCGCCGACAATTCGAGAAACTGCGCATCCAGTTGTTCCGGAATATCCCGTGAAATCCGGGCGGAAAGCCGGGGCAGAATTCCCCGCTGCGCCTTGCGCGGATGCTGCAGCCTGCCGAGAATCTGCAGCAGTCCCTGGCGGGAGATCCGGGAAGAAAAGAAGCTGGTGGCCGTTTTCTCCAGATGGTGCCCCTCGTCGAAAATCAGCCGGGTAAAGGGGGGCAGGATGGCCGATGAATCGTAGCCGGTTTCATGACGCAGGGCCACGTCGGCAAAC
Organism: Geobacteraceae bacterium; assembly: GCA_028683555.1. Classification (GTDB taxonomy): domain Bacteria; phylum Desulfobacterota; class Desulfuromonadia; order Geobacterales; family Geobacteraceae; genus RPRC01. The sequence goes on from JAQUHN010000122.1 coordinate 8,858, forward strand.
AGCAGGGCATGGTTGACCACCAGCACATCGGCCCCGGCTGCTTCGCGGCGGGCGGTGTAGAAAAAACACTTGCCGTAATGGCTGCATTTGACCCGTCCGCACTGGTCGGCCTCGCAGCAGACCTCCTCCCAGACCTCGTCGCGGGGAATGAAGCTGAGGTCATTGCGGCAGCCCTCGCCGGTCTTGCGGCTCCACTCCACCAGAGCCTGCAGTTCGCCCGCCGTTCCCTCTTCCTTGAACAGCGCCGGCTCGGCCTCGACAGCCTTCAGCTTCCGCAGGCAGAGATAGTTGAAGCGCCCCTTGACGAGCACCGCCCGGAACGAAAGCCCGCCCTTTTCCCGCAGGAAGGGGATGTCCTTTTTGATGAGCTGTTCCTGGAGGTTGATGGTGTTGGTGGAAATGACGATCCGCTCACGGTTGCGGAGCGACCAGAGCACCGCGGGGAGCAGATAGGCCAGGGATTTGCCGGTGCCGGTGCCGGCCTCGATAACCGCCAGTCGTTCCTGGTTGAAGGCCTCGGCAACGGCAAAGGCCATCCGCACCTGTTCCTCCCGGTGTTCGTAGCCGTCAAGGTTGCCGGACAGGATGCCGCCGGGCGCGAAAAACTGTTCGACCTCCGGAAAAGAGAGCAGTTCGACCGTTTTACGGATAAAGGGGCTGACCGCCTGGTAGCACCTCTCCACGCCGTTATCGACAATATAGAAACCGACCCCCTGGTTGCCCAGGATCGAGGCAATTTCCAGGTCAGGTTGCGAGGGGGTGAGGTTTCCCGAGGGATGGTTGTGGATAACCACATCACCGAAGGATACGGCGATAATGATGGCGGCGACCGCATCACGGCTGCCCCGTGCAAGAGCCTCGACCTCCACCACCAGGCCGTTTTCATCGGTGCGGCCGAGAAAGAAGATCTCGTTGCCGCCGGTTGCGGCGATCTCCTGCCGCATGGTAAGAACGGCTTTTTCTGCGATAAGGGATTTCATTGCGTGTCCGGGTCACCACGGGATGCGGAAAGGTGCAGCGATAGAGTATGGCCGACCTGGTTCAGCCGGCATAGGGCAAGCGAGCTTGGTTTTTCAACATCCTGGCAGGGGGCATGGGGCGGTTGGCAACGGCTGGCAACAGGGCACTAGCTCAGGACCATCCGGAGAGCCTCGTCAATCTTCTGCGTATCAACGGTGGTATTGACGCAGGGTCCGAAAGGACGCTCGTTGAGCACCCCCAGCACCGGCAGTGGATAGCAGTCCCTGATACCCGAGGTAAGATCCCCCTCACAGGCCACCGCCACTACCAGCTTGGGCCGCTTTTCCATGATGACCTTGCGCGCCAGGGTTCCACCGGTTGCCACCGAAATATCGATCCGGTATTTTTCCGCCAGGTCGGCAAGCCCGGAAATGGGACAGCGACCGCAACGGGCACATTTGTTGATATCTCCGGTTACCTTGATATCGCAGTCGGTGAGCTGCAGGCAATGGGGCAGCAGGATCAGTATCCGATCAGGTTTGAGACGGACTCGCTGGGAAAGCACCAGGCTGTTGTTCATGGCGATGAACGACTGGCGAATGGTGTCGCGCGAAATCCCGGCGAGCTTGCCGATGAATTCGATCACCGGCAGCAGAAACTTGATGGCGATCCCCCGGAGCAGGCGGGTGCCGAAGATGTCCTTGCCGAGCAGCGTCGTCAACACCAGGAGAAGCGTTCCCAGCAGGATACAACCGGCGACTACGGCCAGCAGTCCGCCGATAATGGCGGGAAGTTTCGGGTGAATGGTGGCCAGCCCGGCGCCCTGCAGCCACCAGAGAACGGCAAAGACCGCCGCAATGAGGACGCAGGTGACAGCCATCAGGGTCACGAACAGACCCTTGGTTGATGATGTATTGCGGAAAGCTTTTTCGGCCACGGAGCTACTCACCTTTCCCCAGAATTGTTCCGGGAGCAATTCGATACCCGGCGAGAAACTCCCGGACCGGGAGCCGCTTCTTCCCTTCCAGCTGGAGCTCTTCGAGGATTACGCTGCCGGCGGCACAGGCGACCTCGATTCCATCCTTGCCTGCCCCCAGCACCGTTCCCGGTGCTCCGGCTCCGGTTCCGATTCTCACCCGGTAAATTTTCAGAAACTTGTCGTCGAGATAGGTAAACGCACAGGGCCAGGGATTCATTCCCCGAACCAGATTCTTGATCACCTGCGGCTCGCGGGTCCAGTCGATGAGGCCGTCTTCCTTCTTCAGCATCGGCGCATAGCAGGATTGGGAATCGTCCTGCTGCACCGGTGTCAAACCTCCCCCAAGGAGGAGATCGAGGGTTTCGTCCAGGGTATCCGCACCGAGCAGCGAAAGCCGGTCATGCAACGCCTGGCAATTTTCTTCCGGGTCGATGGCCGTTGCCTTTTTCAGCAGCATGTCACCCGTGTCGAGGCCCACATCCATGAGCATGG
>JAQUHN010000123.1 GCA_028683555.1 Geobacteraceae bacterium
ATCATCTATACCCGCAGCGACGGCAGCTCCTGGAGATTGAGCCTGGCGGATATCTACGCCCGTCGGCCGGGGTTGGAGATCGCCTATAATCCCAACGACTGTGTCGAGCGACGCTGGGGCGCGGCTCCCGGCATGCCGGATTTCGTCACTTGCCGTCGCCGCTCCCCCGTCGGGCAGCGGCAAAAGATGGAGATGTATCGACCCTGGTTCCACGAGGCACGTCGGCCGCCGCGCTAGTGCTTCGTGCGGGAATCCCGTGGCCTTGCCTTGACGGAATTGGCGAGTGATGTGAATCGTGAAATGTTCCACTGGCAAGAGCTGCGCAGTTGCTGCTGGAGCAGAGTGCAGGTGATTTGCAATTGAAATCACGGATCGAGGAGGTCAGAGTGACCTCCTCGGCAAGTCAAAAAGCCTAAAGGCTGCTGGTGCTGTTATTTCTTGTAATGGCCGTTCTTGTGGCCGTGGCCCTTGTGATGTTTGCCGTGTTTTTTCTCTTTCAGATAAACCCGGCGACCATGTTCGACATAGCACGGACGACCTCCGTAGATCTGAACGGTTACCCCCGGTGGTGCCGGCAGGTAGGCATCGATGTTGACACTTACTTTGGGCGAACCTGGCAACCCGGGAGGAGCCGGCAGTCCGGGGAGGCCGGGAAGTCCCGCGTTAGCATCCTTGAAACCGAAGGTGCTGGTGACCGCGGTCATGATCAGTACGGCAAAAATTGTTTTTGTTCGCATAATAGCTCCTTTTTTACGTGGTCGTTCTTTGCATTTGTTGTGAGATGTATACGACTGTGTATCGGTTCCGGACCGTGGAAACAAAAAAGCCGGGGCTGAAATATGAATGATATTTCGGCATCCCGGCTGTCTCGTTGAGACCCTGTAGGCTTTCCGCCCCATCCTCACGGATGGTTGAGTATTATCGTCTACCAGTCGTAGATAAATTTGGTCTATGGTATCTCATGGCATGTAAAAGTCAACGGAAAATTACCTCGCATGGCCGGTAAGGGTAGCGGACAGGGCTGCAATGATGAGAACTGCGAGGGGTCGGTTAATGTTCTGGCCAGCCACAGTGGGGTAGGGAAAAATGACTGATGAAGAGCTGCGGGGAATCCCCCGGAATGAAATAGCTGAGCGGGGCCGCTACCGCTGCCGGTTGCTTGTCTGCCACAGTAGTCCATGCCGTATTGTCGGCGCCGAGGCGGTATACGAGGCATTGGTGCAAACAGTCAGGGAGCGCCGCCTTGATGCCGTCGTGGAGGTGTCTTGTATCGGGTGCACCGCCCATTGCGCCGATGGGCCGTTGGTCAAGGTCTGTGTGCCGGGCCGGGACGATGTTATATACGAACTTGTTACCCCGGAACTTGCCATCCAGATCCTGGAAAAGCACGTGCACGGACACGATAGCTAGTTTTTATCCGAAAACGGCCCTTGTTCCCCATCCCGGCGTCAATCCGCGCGCTTGCCTGTACGGCGTACCTCCGCGCAACCGTTCAGCTTTCCTTGACCTTGGAAAATTGCTCGTTTCCCCTTTAAAGACTGCATCGCCGCTACCGATAAGCCCCTGAATGACACGAAAGTGTCGGTCAGGGGCTTGTTTTGTTCTTTGCATTGTTTAATTCTTACCACTCTGGTCAATGGTCCTGCTTGTTGATAAAATGTTACCATGGTGTGCAGGTGAAAAATCATCAAGACCTGTCTCTGCGGTGGCATTCGGTATCAGTCGAATAATTTTCCGATTGAGCGTTGAAGGGAAAAAGAGGCGTTGTATGCAGGATGCGTATGGAAAGATGCTGAAGAAGGTTGCCAGGCTCGGCAGTCTGAGCGATGTGGATGATGTGCTGAAGACATCGTCCATCCTTTTGAAAAAAATTGCTCAGATCAGGTGGGCCCTGGTGTATTTTTTCGACAGAGATCTCCAGAATTTTACTCCTGCCAGGGGTTACGGCTTGCCGCAGCGTTACATCAGGCTGTTCGATAACACCCCGCTTCATCCCGACAAACTGCCGTTTCTCAAGTCCCTGCTGTTGAAAAAGCAGCACCTGCTGATAACCGACCCCGGCACATCGGATATGGTGAACCCGGCATTCCGCAAGTTCCTGGGCGATTTGACGCTGCTTGCGGTACCAATGATCGTCAAAAACCAGGTGTTGGGGACGATCTTTGTCGCGCGGACCAACACCCAGCCTCCCTTCACCGAGAAGGGGATCAATCTCATCAAGGATATGGCTGCAAACGCCGCTTTATCGGTCAGCCACATGCGCCTTTATGACGAAACCCTGGACACGGCAATCAGTTTGGCCAACAGGGTGGATATCATTCTTGCGCTGGACGAGATAAATAAAGCCATTTCTTCATCGCTGAGCAGAGAAAAAATCTGCGAAACGGCAATCCAGGGAATCGAGCGCATTATTCCGTGTGCGATGGTGGTAATAATCCAGGAACAGAAAGGTGAATTTGTCATAACCGCGTCCCATTGGAAGGATGATACTGTTGTGCCGGAGATGCAGACCGGGGTGCGACTGTCCCTCTACCAATCGGCTGCCGGGAATGTCCTGAACAAGGGCAAAACGGTCTCCATCGAGAACCTCGGCACACTGCAGAAACCGGGGCAGCTTGATCGAATCCTTGCGGAAAACGGCATGGCAACGCTGCTGGCCGTCCCGCTCGTCAGCCGGGACACGGTAAAAGGAGTGCTTCTCCTCGGAGACCTTCAGCCAGGAGGCTTTGCCCGGGAGGAGACTTTCGTCATTGAGAAGATTGCAGCCCAGATATCCGTTGCCCTGGAGAATGCAAGACTGTACGAAGACATGAAGAGCCTTTTCATCAGCACGGTGTCAAGTCTTGCCAACGCCATTGACGCGAAGTCACCGTGGACCAAGGGCCACTCGGAGCGGGTCATGAACATCGCCGCCGAAATAGCCCAAGAGATGGGGCTTTCGGAATTGTTTGTGGAACAAATCAAGATAGCCGGCTTGTTGCACGACATTGGCAAGATCGGCATACTGGAGGCGCTGCTGGAAAGACCGGACAAGATTTCCGACGAAGAATTCCCGCCGATGTTGCAGCATCCCGAGAAAGGAGTGGCCATCCTGTCCCCCATCGAACAGCTCCAGGATGTGCTCCCGGCCATCCTTCATCACCACGAACGGTATAACGGCACCGGCTACCCGGACGGCCTGAAGGGTGAGGAAATTCCGCTGCAAGCCAGAATTGTCGCGGTGGCCGACGCTTTTGACGCCATGGTGTCCGACCGGCCGTACAAAAAAGGGTACTCCGTCAAGAAAGCATTGAAGGTGCTTGAAAAGGCGGCCGGTTGCCAATTCGACCCGGTTGTAGTCGAGTGTTTCCTGCATAAGGTGGCGGGCAAATTGTCGTTATTTGTCAAATGAACTGGGAAGAAATCGACGAAGCCGGAACAGAGCTATTGTTAATGACGAGATAAAACAGCAATGTTCCGCTGTTAGCTGTATCCCGCATCTCCAATAATTTCCCCACAAATTTTCAATGTAAAAATATCTTCACAATTAACCCGCAAAAGAGTATAGTGTCAAAAATTAATATCACCTAACGTTATGCGGGTGACAGAATGAAATACGTATATCTTCTTCGCAGCAGAAAATCTCCTGCCCAGACATTTGTGGGGCTGACGCACGATGTTCACAAGCGTCTTGCGGCCCATAATGCGGGCCAATCCACTCACACTTCACAATATGCACCCTGGGAGCTGGTGGCTTTTTTCGGCTTTGCCGAGCGTGGCAAAGCTGCTGCCTTCGAGGAGTATCTCAAGTCGGGGGCGGGCAGGGCTTTTGCCGTCAAGCGCCTCTGGTAGGATACTCGTGTTCCGTACAAACTCTGTGTAATGGACTTCGATCCATTCTTGATAGTTCTGTCCCTTTCGCCTGCTTTCCACCGCCGACAATCTAAGGTGGAGAATCTGACTGCAATTTCGGATATGAACGGAATTTGCAAGCAGTTGATGCTTGTTGTAAAGAAGAAGTTGCCCGATCTTTGGCAACCAATTGATTCGTTGTGTCCTCAGGCGTCAAAGAAAATGTTTCTGTTGTTGACTAGGGATTTAAGAGTGACACGTGAAAACTAACGGCTGGTTTTGCGGTCGAAGTGTTGTTGCTTATGAAAGACTTATCAAAATAAGTTTTGTTGCCTTGCTGGTACGATATCGCTTTTTGCATAAGGAAAGTGCTTGAGGAGATAACGCGAGATGAACAGGTCTCATTACCTTCTGCAGGAACTGGGCTCTCAGTTGTTGTGTCATTCACGGGCTAAGCTGTATCCCGGGAGGATTCTCATTGTTGATGGGAAGGGAAATCACTATGACAAAATCCTTGCTTCCAACCTGCCTGAATGCCAGTTCATATGCGAGGTGAACCCGGAGATTGCACGGCGGATCTTTCTTTCATCTCCGATTGATCTCGTCATTATGAATCATTCACCGTCACTATCCTGCCTCAAGCTTTTACCGGCTTTCAAATTGGCTCGACCCTCCGTTTCCGTTATTGTTGTAACCAATTGCGGTTCGGAAGAACTGGCGGTCCAGGTGTTCCGTCAAGGTGCCATTGATTATTTCAGAATGCCTGTTGACATCAATTCCCTCGAATTGGCGATCCGGGCGGTATTGGAATTTCAGCGAACGCGCAAGGAGAAGAAAAGTCCCCAAGCGTTAAGTGGGATTCAGCGTGCCATTCTGTATATCAAGGCAAATTATACTAATCCCTTGTCATTGAGCAGGGTAGCGCGCGAGGCCAGTATGAGCATTTCCTGCTTTGAAAGGCATCTGAAGAAACAAACCGGGATGACTTTTACGGAATTCGTAAATGCTCAGCGGGTAGCCAAAGCTAAAGAGATGATCCGGAAAGAAAATTTTTCGATGATGCAGATTGCCCTGGTCTGTGGGTTTGGCAATCAGTCACACTTCAACCGGGTGTTCAGGAAGGTCGCCGGCACAACCCCCCGGGGGTACCGGAAAATCGATTGTTGTCTGAACTGAGAATCAATAGCCATCTTTTTCGAGGCCGGTTCGGCATCCTGATTCCTCCTTTACGCTCATACTCCTTGATAGTATAGCTTGAAAGCTACCAACGTTACCTGCCCCGGCTATGCCATCTCACTCCTCATTGAGACAAAATCAGTCAAAAAATAAATCAGATCAGCAAAAAACCGCATGATCTGCTTGTTACTATTATTGATGTCAGTATCAACTTCGTAGTGCCCGTACGCAACTTCGGCATACTAGAGGAAACCTTTGTCCATTCGGATACGCGCATCCTGCGTGACACTGCTCGATGGTACCACCCATTTTATCCCTCCAGATATCGCCATCTTTCAGCAATTTGCAGTTTGCCCGATTGCGCAGGACTGCAAGAACTCGGCTGTTCAGACCGCCGGACTGAAACGGAGGTGATGGAAAATGTAACGTACCAAGGATTATTGGCACAAAATAGCTCATGTCGCGAAAGTACTAGAAAAAGTCATGACTTAGTAGGCTTGGCTTGTTAACCAAGGAGTTCATCATGATGGATAAAAAACTTCTGGAACGAGAAATTGGCGTACTGCGCAAACGGGATCGGTCCGTTGCTGTCACGTATACGGCGGATCACAAGGCCATCGCTCGCGTGCGTGGAAAGCTTTCTGAACCTTTCAAGCTAGATGAATTGGCAAAATCACCCTTTGAATGCGCCACTGCTTTTCTTCGCGCACATCCCGCATTGAGGAGTGGTGTCAGCGAGGAATCACTTGTCAAGGTCCGCTCAACAAAGGATCGTCGTGGAATGACACATGTGCTTTTTCAACAACGGCACGGTGATGCAGAGGTGATGGGTGCGACTCTATCGATCCATTTCGATGAGTTGGGTTCAGTGCGGATGCTGCAGTCCAGCCTGATAGCGATGCTCGATCTGCCTGGGGAGGGCAAGCTCAAAGCCGAGGCAGCCGCGGAGATTGCGGTGCGGCACGCGGGCAAGGATGCATCCTGGGTAATGGATCGTAAACCCAGGCTGGTTGTGCTGGCTGCGAAATTGGTCGGCCGTGAGAAGCCTCAGCAGTCCCACTACCTTTGCTGGGAGGTGGGCATATCGATGGGCGGCGCAAAGCCAGCCAGTGTCGAGTGGCTCTATTACATCGATGCACTCGACGGTGAGGTGCTGCAGCGAACAACAACTATCCAGACCGGCACCGGAACAGGTCATTTTTCCACCGGGGCCGGCCTGGTATCGGAACCCTCCGGCATCAGCCATATCCTGCGAGATGACGTGACTTCATCCGCGTGGACATCGGCAACTAAGCCGGTAATTCATACCTACGATGATGCCAATGGCGGCAGCCTTGCCTTGACCAACTATTCCACGGACGATGACGACACGTGGGGCGATATCGTCCCGGCGAACCGCCAGGATAACCAGCGCGCCGAGGTCGATTGCCATCGGTTCCTGGGCTATGTACTCGATTACTACTACCTTACCCATGGCCAGAACAGCTGGGACAACGCCGGCGCCGATGCCAAGGTTCACGCCCATAACGGCTACCCAGGCTATATGCCCAATAATGCATTCTGGTACGGCGGCACCAAGCAGCTTTACTTCGGCGACGGCGACGGCATCGATTTTGACTATTTTTGCGCCCTCGATGTCATGGGGCACGAATTGACGCATGGAGTGAACTTTGGTTTCAATATCATTCAGTGGTACCACGTTGAGACCGGCGCGCTGAATGAGGCGCTGGCCGACATATTCGGATGTTTTATTGCGCTGGATCATCCGACCGAGGTGCCGGATCCCTGGTGCCATGGCGACCAGGTTCACGTGACCGGGAGAGGGCGGAATATTCCTGACCCGAGCCGGGATAGCGCGGGGACGGTACAATACGACGCAACGAACAATACCACCAAGTGGAACAGCGCCATTGCCGGTTTCTACCCCGATCACTACAGTGAACGTTACACGGGGCCGGACGATGCGTGGCACGACAACGGCGGTGTCCATATCAATGCGCCGATCGTTACCCACGCCCTCTACCTGATGGTGGTCGGCGGAACTCACCGGCTGTCTGGCGTATCGGTTGCCGGTATCGGCCAAGATCCTGTTGAGCAGATGTTGTACTACGTGATATCCACACCCGGGATGTTAGGTTACACGTCTGACTTCAACGATTTCAGAATTGCAATGATTACCGCCTGCATGGACCTCTATCCTGACGACCTGGACTACGTGGTGACGGTCAAGAATGGTTTCTACGCCGTGGGTATTGGTCCTGATCTCTATGCCCGTGATTCTCTGGCGGACCAGGGTAACGAACCGGGTATCCTGAGCTGTATGAGCCCGGACATTATCTGTCGGCAAGATCTGGCAGACGCAGCAACGTTAGTGCAGATCGCCGACACCACTAATGGCAGCCTTGGGCAGGTGATCGATCTTGCCAAGGGCGATCATCACGTGTACTTCAGGATCTTCAACCGGGGGGCGGAGGCTGCGTCGGGAACCTTCAGGTTATTCATTTCGCCGGTATCGACCTTCCCCACGCCGAGCAGTTGGCACGAGGTGGGGCATTTTGACTTCCCAACGGTCCCGGCCGGTGGTTTGTGGGTGCCATCTGCCGCCAACGACTGTATCACGCTCACTTTGGCGCTGGCATCCACCCTTGGGACCGGACATTTCTGCTTCATCGGCATCATCGAGGCAGAGGTAGATCCTCCCCCTGATCGTACCCTGATTGACAATACCACCGAGTTTCACGATTACATCAGTAAAAGCAATAACTTCGTATGGCGAAACTGCGATATTACCGGGGTGGCGCCTGCGCCATCCGGGATGGTGCCCGCACAGACCAATGGCTTCCAGGTGAATGGCTTCGGTCGCAAGACCGAGTTTCGCGACTTGGAGGTTGATGCTCGCGAGCTTCCGCGCGGCACACGGCTGGTGATGTGGGTGCCGCGGAGCAAATTCTATGGCGTTAAGGCTGTCACGGTGCGGCAGCTGACGCCGGCGATGACTCCCCGCAAAATAGCGGGAGCGCTCGAAGCCCTGCCTGCGGACTTGGCGACAGCTCATTTGGTATCCACGCCGCTTGGTAGATTAGCTCGAGTGTCTGATGCAGCCAAGATTAAACCGAGGCAGATCCCGGACAAAGAGTTTGCCCTGTGGCATGCCCTGGAGATTGAACCGGGCCGTGTGACTCGATTCCGTGGATTGCAACTGCGGAATGGGGAAACGATGCAGGTTCGCTTTGTAATCCAATTCCCGCAAGGGGTGGGTTCCCGCGATGTGACGCTTGCGTTCAGGGAATTGCTGCAAGATAAACTGTTAGGTCAGATGAACTACATCTATCAGGTTCGCAAACAGTGATTTATGCAATTATCACCTGCCCCTCGGCTCAGCTGGGGGGCAGGAAACGCAACCTCGCAAACATCGACGTCTGACGTCTTCTGCTCTCTCGCCTTATTTCTGAACACACAAAAATATTCGCTGCTCATGCATTATCCGGCAGTTTTTGTCGAGCAACTGATGTGCGCGATGGATAGTCCGGAAGCTATATCTCAAGATCATGATGTCCCTGCTAATCCAATGCTGAAATCTGGTTTCTGCAGTCAAGACCTGCCAGGTTCTGGATACCTGGCAGGTACACTCCACCGTTGCAGCATCAGCTGACGTGGCTATGCTTTGCAAGGTTGCTCGCAGTTTAATCGCTATAATTAGATGGTTTTATTGTTTCGGTTCTGGTAAACATAAGGGTGCGTTTATCGTTGCGCCGCATCGGTTTTCTCGCTGGTGTGGATGTATGATTTTATTCAGCTGGGGGTTACATGACGGAAAAGGAATTCGTCGATTTTTACGAGTTGCTGCAACTGAGCCCGAATGCCGACACCGATACCGTGGACCGTATCTTTCGCCATCTTGCCAAGAAAACTCATCCCGACAGCACCGAATTTCCCGACAATGAACGGTTCCAGAAGATCGTGGAAGCGCACCGGACGCTTGCCGATCCCGTGGCACGAGCTGCATATGACGTCAAGCACCAGGAGTACTTGAACAGCAAATGGCAGCTTGCCTCGGAGGCCAGTGGCATGTCCGCTTTCGATGAAGACAAGGTTACCCGCCAGCGCATTCTTTCACTTCTGTACGTACAGCGTCGGCGCAACATGAGAAATCCGGGACTTGGCGAATTGACCATAGCCCGACTCCTCATGACCCCGGTTGAATTGCTCGAGTTCCATTTATGGTACCTTAAGGCCCAAGGCTGGCTGGAGCGACTTGAGTCGGGGCTCATGGCCATCACCGCACCTGGAGTTGATGAGATTGAGCGAAGCCGACTCCGGCTCATGCCCGACCATCTGCTGGCGGAGCACTATGCTGCTGAAAATGTCGACGTACAGGCTGACTTGAATGTCGACAATGATTTGCTTGATGCGGAGAAGGCGAGGTTCCATTCCACATAAAACTGTTGTCGGATTGCATTCAGGGCATCGCTCTACTTCTCCGCAAAGCTTGCCGCTGGAATACGACGCCATACTTCGAATGTTGGTCGGTTATGTAAAAAAGTAGTGCGTCCCCTGGCCATCCGGGGAAAACCTCGTATGCCGACGGGTAGTTCAGAAAATCTTGCCGAAGAATTCTTCTATGTGCATTCTCGTCTTTAAGGTAACGCCTCGGGTGCCCTGGAATTTGCCATCGATCAGGTCGATGACCAGTCGGTGATCCAGCCGGTTCTTTTTAGCCCAGGATGTGACAGTTTCTCCCATTGATTTCAGTTTTTCCTCGATCAGCTCTTTTCTTTGTTCAATATTCATAGACAACTCCAATTTTTAATAAAAATTTGCGCATAAAAAAAGCCGGGTCCGTATATCGAATGATATTTCGGCGACCCGGCTGTCTCGAGGAGACCCTGTAGGCTTTCCGTCCCACCCTTGCGAGTGGTTTAGTAGTATCGTCTATCACGCTGCTAATTTTTGCTGGTTATTGTTACCTCAAAAAAGAGAGGCCTGTCAAGGGGCGACGGTGATTTATTGCTGAATTGGATCTGGCCTGCATCCGAAATCCGCTGTTGATCGGACAATGGAAAATTTTCTCACATCCTGTAGAGTTCCGGTCGCTACCCAAGCAGTTCCGCTTTTACCTCTTCAGCGATAAAACTTTCCTCGATCGCTTCCCGTGCCCAAGGTTCCTTGCAGGTTGCCAGTACGCGTGCCGCACCTTCGGCAACGGCCGGTATATCGCTCCACAGGGCATCACGGATCGATCGCAGTTCATTCAGCTCGGGCTTTTGCCCATCAGCCAGGGCGCGGCAGCGGCTGCACAGTAGCGCCAGGGTTGCCGGTTCCGGTTCCCGCTCAGGTTGGTAGTCCCAGAGGCGAAGATCTTCCTTGCTCCCGCACCACTCGCACTTGAAACCTGCCCGTTTGCCAATCTGTTTGCCCAAAAGACTGACGGCTTCCTGCCGATCCTTGTTCGCCTGGTATCCTTTTGCCATGGGCCACCTTCCTCCTATGTTGAGCGTTTGCGTACGGTATTGTATCCGATAAAACAGTATCGGGGCGAATAAAAGTGCTTCCAGCTACAAACCAGGATTTGCATGTCGTTACTTAGTTTCCATCCGGGGACGTTCCTGCATTATTGCATTACGTGCCACTCCGCTACAGTAGGAGGGGTGCAACGGCCCATTGCGAGAACGAAGACGTTATCGCTTGCCTGAAGGTCAAACCGAGTGGTATAAACGACACGGGCAATTTAACGGTCTGTTTCCGGATCAACCGTGACCGGGTAGTTGCTGCATATTTTCAACATGCGCAAGGCAGACGGGACGTCATTGTTTAGCAAGATTTCATGATCGTTCGCCGCCTATGAAGTGCACCTTACGTGGAGGGCGTGAAATGGCTTTGATAAGTGTCCTGAGTGCGGCAACAGCATATCCGAGCATGCTCCCACATGCCCCCATTGTGGTATTCCGAAAAAAAGCAAGAAATCCCTTATCAGAGGTCCTGCCGGTAAGTTATCCTCAAAAGAAAAAATAGTACTGTTTACCATAATAATTGGTATGCTGCTTTTCTATGCTTGGATCACGGCCGATTATTTTAGGGATTGAGAAGGATACGGTGATGTGTCGGTCAGACCTGCCAGGTTTTGAAAACCTGGCAGGTCTCTGTCATTGAGAGGTTTCAGGAAGTCGGGGATACCGGGAACGAGAGGAACATTCAGCCGATCACCGGGTTGACCAGGATACCGATCCCCTCGATTTCAA
>JAQUHN010000124.1 GCA_028683555.1 Geobacteraceae bacterium
GGCTGTAGGCCGGAGGGGATAACGTTGATGGGGTTGCCTGGTTCGACAGCAATAGTGTGGACCGTTCACACCCGGTGGCGCAGAAACGTCCTAATGGTTTGGGTTTGTATGACATGAGCGGCAATGTTTGGGAATGGTGTCAAGATTGGTATGGAAAGGATTATTACCTAAACAGTCCTCGCAATAATCCTCGCGGTCCAGATTCTGGCTCAGCTCGCGTTGCTCGTGGCGGTAGTTGGCACAGTTTCGAAAGCGGTTGCCGATCGATCATGCGCAGCGGCAACAATTTGCCCTTTCGCTATACCGATGTCGGCTTGCGGCTTGTTTTGACTGCAGATCAGTAAGCGGACGCTCCAGGTTAAATAGGCGTTCCAGTGGACGACTCCGATACTGACAAACAACTTTCAACCGGGTTCTGCGTGATGATCGGCAAGGAGTCTGTCGGACTTAGTAGATCGAAGCGAAAATTTGACTGGGCGAAGACAGATCTCGTCGATTTTGCAGGGCAATAGTTGTTCTATTGGTCGAAAAAGCGCCGGAATATGGACCGTCCAGACGGATTTGCAGCAGATTAACCCTACTACCGACAGACTCCTGGTGGCTGAGTGATGCGAATTTTATACGGAGATACCGATGAAATGCTTGGTAGTTGCACTATTTTTGACACTTGTTGCCGTATCATCATTGTTTGCTGACGAGGTAAAGAACGACACGGTGCGTCAGGAGGGAAGTCGGCTGGTCGTCAGCTATGATCTGGAGGGTACGGAAACTTTAGCCAAGGTTGTTGTTACGATAACTGTCGCGGGAAAGACGTATGGGGTAGATGAACTCCACCTGGAGGGCGATGTCGTCATGGTGCGGCCGGGGAAAGGTAAAAAGATCTGGTGGAATGTTCTACAGGATTTTTCTCGTGGGTTGACCGAGGATGTAGAGGTGAATGTATTCGCTGGTGGCGGAGATTTCCGTGACCCGGTGACCGGGATGGACTTCGTCTGGGTGTCGGGCGGGTGCTACCAGATGGGTTGTGGTCCCTGGCAAAGCGAATGTGATGATGATGAAAAGCCGGTGCACGAGGTATGCGTGGACGGTTTCTGGATGGGTAAGACCGAGGTGACCCAGCAGCAGTGGGAAGAAATTATGGATGATAACCCGTCGAGGAATGCTTCATTATTTAAAAATACCGACAATTTCCCCGTTGAACGTGTCAGCTGGAACAATACCCAGGACTTTATCAAAAAGTTAAGCAGGCAAAGTGGCAAGAGTTACCGATTGCCAACTGAGGCTGAATGGGAGTATGCCGCACGGAGTGGCGCCAGGGAAGAGAAGTACGCCGGAGGGAGTAATTTTGATGCTGTAGCCTGGCACAACGGCAATAGTGCCAAGAGCACTCACCCGGTTGCGCAGAAAAATCCCAATGGCCTGGGACTCTACGATATGAGCGGCAATGTTTGGGAGTGGTGTCAGGACAGGTATGACGAGAAATTTTATGGAAACAGTCCGCGAAGCAATCCCCGTGGCTCTTCCACGTGCCCTTTTCGCGTCATTCGAGGTGGCAGTTGGTACCATGATCCTAAATCCGTTCGTTCGACCAATCGCGGCGGGCGCGATTCTGGCGACAGTGGTGACTACCTTGGTTTTCGTCTTGTATTGTCTGCAGTTCAATGACGGAGAGTCTACTGGCCTGCGCGCCAAAGGGCGTTTCTGCCCGCTGGCTGGCGCTAATCTTGTACAGTCGTTTTGACTTGTTTTTTTATGAGGGGCCACTTTATGGTCCCCCCTCTCTTGACAGACCTTAGGAGTAATGCGGCCATCGATGCAATGCCGATAGAATGGACAAGGACAAAGTCCGCCGAAGCTTTAGCGAAGGAGTAAGGGGGGCAAAGGGGGCAGCCTCAATGAAAGACCAAAAGTCACTAACAACAAAAGCCCGCTCCTTAAGAAACAACAGCACAGAAGCCGAGCGTTTGTTGTGGCGATACCTGAGGAGGAGCCAACTGGAAGGGATTAAGTTCCGCCGTCAGCAGGCGATAGAGGAATATATCGTTGATTTGGTGTCCTTTTATCCAAAGGTTATTATCGAACTCGATGGCAGCCAACACGCGGATAATCGGGATTACGATGAGCAGCGCGACGCTTGTCTACGAAGAAACGGTTTTACTGTGCTGAGATTCTGGAATAATGAGGTGTTTGAGAATATCGATGGAGTTCTGGAGGCAATCAGGGCTCATTGCCTGGTACTGGCATCACCCACCCCCTAACCCCCTCCCGTCAAGGGAGTGGGGACTAACAGTAAAATCCTCGGCAGGAAGAGGCGGCTATCTCTTTAGCGTCAATTGATAGCATCATTTATGTTGAGTCCAGCGTTTACTCTCCCCCGCCCTTGGCGGGAGGTGGAGAGTAGAGTGCGCAAACTGTACAAGGATAGCGGACAAGAGATGATAAGGAAATAGTTGCCTTCTCATCATATTGAGGATTTTCAAAGGGTTCCCCCTCCACCAGCGGGAGGGGGTTAGGGGGTGGGGGAGGCCTGTAAGAAAGATATAGCTTCACCTAGAAACCAGTTGTCATGTAATGGTTGTATCGTCGAAAAGTGAATTTTTATCGGAGAAATTGATGAAAAGCTTTATTGTTGCCTCATTGCTGACCCTTTTTGCCGTACCCACACTCTTCGCCGCCGAGGTAAAAAACGACCTGGTGCGCCAAGAGGGGAATCGGCTGGTTGTGACCTATGACCTAGAAGGTACGGAGCAGGAAGCGAAGGTTGCCGTCACGATCAAGGCTGGCGGAAAGACTTATGGTGCCGACCAGTTCCACCTGGAGGGTGATGTGGGTACGGTGCGGCCGGGGAAGGGCAAAAAGATCTGGTGGAATGTGCTGCAGGATTTCCCCCGTGGCCTGCACAGCGATATCGAGGTGACTGTCTCCGCCGGTGGCGGAGAATTTCGGGATCCGAGCACCGGCATGGAGTTCGTCTGGGTGCCGGGCGGCTGCTTTCAGATGGGTTGTGGTTCTTGGCAGAGAGACAAATGCGCGTATGACGAAGAACCGCTGCACGAGGTATGCGTGGATGGTTTCTGGATGGGCAAAACCGAAGTAACACAGGGGCAGTGGAAGAAAATTATGGATGATAACCCATCATATAACACTTCATTGTTTAAAAATACCGACAATTACCCAGTTGAAAAAGTCAATTGGAACGATATTCAGGAATTCATCCGGAAACTTAAACAACAAACAGGCAAGAAGTATGCTCTGCCGACAGAAGCGGAGTGGGAGTACGCTGCCCGCAGCGGCGGCAAGGATGAAAAGTATGCCGGGAGTGGCAGCATCGATGCTGTTGGGTGGAGCTACGGCAACAGTGATACGCACCCGGTGGCGCAGAAACGCGCCAATGGACTTGGGTTGTACGACATGAGTGGTAATGTCTGGGAGTTGTGCCAAGACTGGTATGCTAAGGACTATTACAGCAACAGTCCTCGCCATAATCCAGAAGGCCCTTCTTCTGGGCCCGCCCTCGTCGAGCGCGGCGGAGGTTATAGCAGCGGGGCCTGCACAACTACCAATCGCGGCTACCACGGTGGGGCGTTTTATCGCAGTAGCTACGAACTTGGCTTCCGGCTTGTATTGCGAGCAAATCAGTGAGCCTCCGTCGCTAAAGCTTCGGGGGACAAGGTTCATTTTTATTGATTCTTAACTACAGAATTCCCCTCGGCAACCATCTCGTGCGGGGAGTAAATTCTGAATAATCATGAAACTAGTTCATATCAACATAATTTTATCCGAATAATTCTTTTTTTCTGATTCATCCTTAGGAGGTGTGCATGAAAAAATATCTGGTGTTGCTGATGCTATTGCTCCTGCCAACCACGGCCCTTGCCGGTAGCAGCAAGCTCAGGATCAGTGTTGCCCCGCTCCCGCCCAGGCTCCAGACGTCGATGAAATTTGTCGAGCCGTCCGGGAACAAGATCCTCGATGCCGACGAGACCGGAAAACTGATCCTCACCCTTACCAACAACGGCAAAGGTGACGCCTTCGATGTCCAGGCGGAGGTCACTGCAAGCAAAAAACTGGCTGGACTTGCCTTTGACGGCAAGGTGGCAATCGGTACGATCCCGACGGGCAAGACGGTGACCAGGGAAATTCCACTCAGGGCCTCCGAAAATATCCCCACTGACAAGGTCTCTTTCGAAATCGTGTTTCGGGAGGCGAACGGATTCGACCCTGCTCCTCTGAAGCTCTCTTTCTCCACCAAAGCCTTTGAGCCGCCCCGGTTGGTGGTGGCGGACATGGGTATCTCCAGCCCGAGCGGCAGTGCCCGGGTTGAACCGATGGAAATCGTGGAGCTTACCGCGCGGGTGCAGAATGTCGGTCACGGCAATGCCCGGAACGTCAGCGTCGATGTGCAGCTCGGTTCTAATGTTTTCCTGGCCGGCGATGCCGTTACCCACTGGGACCTGGGACCGATCGCTTCCGGCGGTTTCCGTGACGTGAAGTTCATGTTCTACACCAACACCCGGATCAGGAACGGTGAGGCAATCCCCATTACCCTGAAACTCAGCGAGGCCCGGCCGCGCTTCAATGCCGACCATCCGCTGCAACTGGTGATGAACGCACCGCGCAGGAGTATCCATGAAGTGGTGGTCAAGGGCGAAGAGACCGGAAACAAAGATGACATCCGTCTGGCCGGCGGGCTCTCCGTGGATGTGGACCAGAATATCCCCGAGGGACAGCAAGCCGGTAAATACGACGTGGCGGTAATCATCGGCAACCGGAATTATGCCTCCTCCGGTTCGCCTGACGTGGAGTTTGCCGTGCGCGACGCCCAGGTAATGCGCGATTACCTGGTCCGAACCCTGGGTTACTCCCGGGAAAATATCATTTACGCAGAGAATGCCACCCTTTCCGGTTTTAACGAGATATTCGGCACCGAGCGGCAGCCGAAGGGCAAGCTCTACAACTACGTAAGAAAAGGACAGTCACGCGTCTTCGTCTTCTACGCCGGCCATGGCGCCCCCGACCTTGGCACCCATGAGGCGTACTTGGTGCCGGTGGATGCCAATCCTGAGTTCATTGCCACCAACGGCTATCGACTTCAAGTCCTGTATGCAAACCTTGCCAAGCTTCCGGCCCGGGAGATGACGGTGGTGCTGGATGCCTGCTTCTCGGGACGTACCGAGAAGGGGGCGCTGTTCAAGAATATCAGCCCGCTGATGCTGACCGTCAAGGATACCGCTATCCGGCCCCAGAACGCGGTGGTATTCACTTCTGCCGCGCTGGACCAGGTTTCGGCCTGGTACCCGGAGAAGCGTCACTCCCTGTTTACCTACTATTTCCTGAAGGGTCTGCAGGGGGAGGCTGATACGGGCAACGATCAAACAATCACTGTGGCCGAGATGGAGCAGTACCTGAAAGAGAAAGTGCCGTACATGGCCCGCCGCCTTTCCGGCATCGAGCAGGAGCCGTCGGTCACGGGCAGCGGAGCAGGTGTGTTGGCGAAGTTGAAAAGGTAATAAATTTGAGGCTTCCTTTCCATTCAATTGAAGCATTTTCACCAGGTTCCCGCTCCCTTGACGGGAGGGGGCTAGGGGGTGGTTGGAGTTGCACCCTTGCGATTCCATGGCAACTTACCCCCCCCATCCTGACCCTTCCCCGCAAGGGGGGATGGAACTATCTTCGGAGTTAACCGGTGAAACGTGGTAATGCTTCAATTCTGTTTGTGATGACTGTTGTTCTTTGCTGCATTATTCTACAAGGTTTCATGTCTTCCACTTGTACCGCCGCGACGAATAAAACCGGCGATATCGCCCGATTCGTTATCGGCATGCCCCCTTGGGAGGAAAGTCGGATTTGGTGCTTCGATTCATTTGCCAGCCGCGTTCCGAAAGACCTTGAAACAGCGTACCTGAAACCTCATGGTTGTGCGCCGTTCAACGACGGCAATAATTTCCGGTGTGATGAATCAGACAGCATGATTAGTTGCTGGACCAGGGAAACTTCGACACCCTCCAGGCACAAGACGCCGTTATTCTGCACAAAAGATCCCCCGCATTGCAAAGGTAGAATACTGCTCGTTGGAGATTCCCTGATGCAGGGCTTGGGACCGAGCATGCAGGCGTTGTTCAGGAAAAAAGGAGTCCTGGTAGTAAGTGCCGCAAAGCCGGCCTCCGGGCTTACAAACAGGCAATTTTACCCATGGGAGCGGCAACTCCCGGTTCTGGTCGAGCGACATAGGCCTGATGTGATAGTGTTTCTGCTTGGAGCGAACGATATTCAGGGTATGAGGGTAGGGGGCAGAACAGTTGCTTTCGGTACCAGACCATGGACTGAGGAGTATCTGACGCGCATTGCAACTCTCCTGGCGCAGGCGGGTGACGCTCGCGTCTATTGGATAGGGCTTCCCCGCATGAAAAGCGCCAGCTACGACAGGCATGTGAAAATGCTCAACGCCCTGTTTCAAGTCACCGTTGCCCATTTCTCAGGAATCTATGTGTCGACGGACGAGGTTTTCGGCCCGAAGGGTGAACCGTATTCGCCCTATGCTTGCCGGGCAGGCAGGCAAGTGCTCGTCCGGACGGCCGATGGCATACATATGACCATGAAAGGGTACGAGATGATTACGGAGACTGTTGCCCGAAGACTGTTGTTTTCTGAAATTGTAAAATGAGACAGTCCGCGTAGCCAGGTTACTTGTTGATTTAAAGCGTTAGTGCCTCTTCGCTGCACTTTTTTTAGGTGCATTATTCTTGCCTTTTGTTAGCCCCTCCCCGTCACTTCAATAACAATCTAGATCGTTGTTCTTCACTCCAACCATAAATTGATGCTCTCGCAAATACTTAAAACAGTTCCCTCTCCCCTTGCGGACTTACCCGGCCTTCGTAGCTATGCCACTTGGCGGAGTAGGCAGCTGACATGTCACGAAGGTCTGTCAATGGCGGGGAAATGACTTTTTGCGAGTGCATCATAAATTCCTTTCCTAAAAAAAATTGCGGAGATGAGACTATCTGTCCGTCTAATAAAACTGGGCAGCGTTTGCTGAACTCAGTCAATCGCTAAAATTAAAAAGTAAGTGATATCATGCGTTTATGCAAAATAGTGCGTGCAGGTTTATAGCTGTGAGATGTCGGGTCGGGGCAAAAATGTCATCAATTAGCTGCTGCTTGTCTTTGTTTTTCGTTCTAATTGAAAATTATTTAATAGTAAAATTTCGATTTATTTTGTAAAAAATGTACACAAATCTATTGTGTATTAATAATTTGTGTATACATATTGTTTGTGAAGCATGGAGATATGCTGGGCACTGATTAAATCATATCTGTGATACACGACACGATCGTGGAGGAATATTTGCTGAACCTGGTTTGTTTTGTCGCATTTTATTTGACGGGAGGCTGTGATGCTGTACTTGCAATCGAAGAACGGGGGAGACGTATCCATTAAACTCGACCAGCTCAGGATCAATATCGGACGGGACGCCGGTAATGATCTGGTCCTTGATGACCCGGCAATTTCCGGATTTCATGCCGGCATATTTTTCGATAACGGGCGTGTCGAGATGGTTGACCTGGGCAGCACCAACGGTACTTACCTGAACGGCAGGAAGCTGTCCGGGCGGGTCGAGCTGAAAGCCTGGGACCAGGTGCGTTTCGGCGCTGCCGAACTGGAAATAATCGATCCTGAGGGGAGGCGGCCCACCTCGGTGATGGCGGCCATCTCCGACGAAATGCTCGCTGGCGTACCCGATAAACCGGGAAGGTTTTCTGCGGGAAAGCCGCTGGCCCTGCTGAAAGCCGTTTCAGCAGGGAGCGGACCGGCAACTGTTGCTATTAACGATACTCTTTCCATCGGCCGTGACCCGGGCAACAATTTGATGCTGGATGTTGCGAGCGTTTCGTCGAAACATGCCGAGATAGTAGTACAAGGCGGGAAACTGGAACTAGTCGATCAGGGCTCCACCAACGGCACCTTTGTCAATGGCCGTCGCATCAGTCGACAGCTGCTGAACAATGGTGACCGCTTGCGATTCGACGAAGTGGAGTACCTGCTGGAAATTCCCCGCTCAGCCGTAGCCAAGACCAGCATCAATCCCGCAGTCTCTTCCCCGCCAAACGCAACCGCGGTCAATCCGGCATTGGAGGCCGAGAGGATTGCTGTGCCGGGAGACTCTCCGACCCGCGTAGAGCCGGTCTTCGGCTCTGGTCCCGGGTCCCCGGCGTCTGGATCTTCGGCCACGATTGTCGAGAAAGTGCCGCTGCCTCCTCCGCCGTTGGCGGCGCCGGTGCTGGAAGGAAAGACACCCCGATCAGTCCCAGGTTTTTCCCGGCCAGTAGCGGAGGAGGTTGCGTCACCAGGAGGATTCGCCTGGATCTACTTCTCTACCCATGGCCGTATCGGCCGGCTTAAATACTTTCTCTGCCTTCTTCCCATAATCGCCCTCAGCTTTGTCATATCCGCCCTGGTGCAACAAATTCTCTTCGGATCAATTACCTTCGACTCCCGCTCTCTCCACTACCTTCAGTCCACAATAGTTGTTTCCTTGATCACTCTCTGGCCCAGCATCGCTCTTGGCGTCAAGCGATTCCATGATCAGGATCGCTCCGGCCACTGGTTGTGGCTGCTACTTCTGCCGTTCATCAACCTGGCTCCCACAATAATGCTGCTCTTCTTGCCCGGAACGCCGATTTTGAACAGGTTCGGCCCTCCTCCTGACTGAGTCAGCCGCTTATCTGCTTTTACCAATCAAACGACAAAGGAATAACTACCAATGGACTACACCTTTGGTCATGCTACCGATGTTGGTCGCGTCCGCGACCACAATGAGGATACCTATATTGCTGTGCCGGAAAACGGTCTCTGGGCGGTCGCCGACGGCATGGGCGGCCACTCCGCGGGTGAAATCGCCAGCGCCATTGCCGTCGAGGTTATTGCTGCGGAAGTCGGCAATGGTTGTCCCCTTGACGAGGCGATAGAAAAGGCTCACCAGGCCATTCTCCAGGCCGCGCTCGAGGGACAGGGTGCTCCCGGTATGGGCTGTACTGTTGTCGCCCTCAAGCTCAGCGGCTACGAAGTAGAAGTCGCCTGGGTCGGCGACAGCCGTGCCTATCTATGGGACGGTGCTCTTCGCCCCCTCAGCCGGGATCATTCTTTTGTCCAGCAACTGATCGACTCCGGGGCTATCAGCGAGGAAGAAGCTCGACATCATCCCCAAAGAAGCGTCATTACCCAGGCCCTCGGCGCTGACGAATTGAAAACGGTGCGGGTGGATTCGGTGAGGGATATCCTTGCTCGCGGCGAGCGACTACTGCTCTGTTCCGACGGTCTCACCGGTGAGGTTGACGATGCCTATATTGCCGATGTTATGAGTCGAACATCCGATTCACAACAGGCCGTGGAGCAACTGATAGCGGCAGCCAATAACAACGGCGGTTCCGATAATGTTACGGTTATCCTGGTTGATGCACCGGCCAATGCCCCGCGCCGCAAACGCAAGGGCGACACGGTACCGATGCGGGCCATCGGCCAGGGAAAGGGGGTCGGTTCCTGGCGTCGTTCCGGAGTGCCAACGTCTGTCGCTAAAAAGATGGCAATCGCTCTCGTCCTGCTGGCCATGCTCGCTGCCCTTTTGCTGTTCTGGCTGCTTCGCTCCACCAAGGTGCCGGTCCTTGGCGGTGGTTCGTCGCCCGCTCATCCCATGACGTCCGGCACTTCGGTTAATCAGGAAGAGCGGGAGTCAGCGGGTAGTGTACCAAAGAAAAAGGAAGAATCGCAGGGAGCAGGAGCCGTCCTGGAGAATAAAGGCACCAAGCAGGTTTCCACCCCGTTGCAGCCAAAAAAAGCCACGCAACCGGAAGTTATCAAGTTGCCCGCCAAGAAGAGAAGTCTGTCTGATCACGATACAAAATCCGCCCCTTTGTCTCCGCAGCCAAAACCTGTCACGACGGAGAAGAGCGTTCTGAAATCCGGCGGATGAAAGTGGGCCTGCGGCATGGGTCATATCTGGCACTTTCGCTAGTGTGCTTAGGAGGTAGTCGTGGCTGGTGAAGAAAGCATGGTTGTCTTTTTCTTGTTTTGTTTGGGAGCCTTTTTCCTGCTGATCTATTTTGTCCCGAGTATTGTGGTGCTGTGCAATAAACATCACACCAACAAGGCCGGTGTCATCATCATAAATGTATTGCTGGGCTGGAGTTTCATCGGCTGGGTTATCTCCCTGGTCTGGGCCTGTCAGAAAACCATTCCGCAACAGGTAAACGTGGCCGTGGCCAATCATATCCAGCAACCTTCCCCGGCGATTCCGGTACAACCCCACTATCAACACCACTATCAATCTCCTCCTCAATCGTTGCCCGGACCGGTCGAGTGGCAAGCCCATCTCTACCGGAACGGTGAATTACTGCAAAAGTTTACGGTTCCTTTCCGGCCCATGGTTCTGGGGCGCGGTTCGGATGCCGAAGTGCGCATCAACGACAGTCAGGTTTCCGGTCGTCACTGGCAGGTAATGGCCACCCCCAATGGGGTGGAGCTGAAGGATCTCTGCTCGACCAACGGCACCTGGAAGCATGGTCAGGTCAGGGTCGACGGTGATCTTGCCGGTGAGGGTGATTGGTATCAGGTCGGTGCCGTACAGATCGCTTTCAGTCGTGGCGGGAGTTAATCGGTCCCCTGCTTTTTACCTCACTGGGAGGTTTTCTTAATGCTGCAACCCGGAAGTACCCTGGGAACATACCGCATCATCAATAAGCTCGGCGCCGGCGGCATGGCTGATGTCTTTCTCACCGAAGACACCACACTTGGCCGCCAGGTGGCAGTCTCTTCTATACCATGGCCTTGCGGCTGGTTCTTCCTGCAGGTTAGTAAGCCATGCAGGATGCGGAAACGCCCGGAGGGGGCTGTAGGGCCGGAGCGGAGCCAGATCAGGTGGGATCCCATACTTCAAGGAATTTGTAGCTGAAAATGCTTCACAGGCATAAAAGGACACCAGCATGAACATACCCGGATACCAGATCGAACGCGAACTCGGCCACGGCGGCATGTCCACCGTCTACCTGGCCGTGCAGGAGTCGCTTGGCCGCCAGGTGGCACTCAAGGTCATGGCCCCGGCGCTCGCCGCCGACCGTAGCTTTGGCGAACGCTTTCTGCGTGAAGCGCGAACCGTGGCGCAATTGACCCATCAGAATATTCTGGCGGTCTACGATATCGGTTCAATCGGTCACAGTTATTACCTGGCAATGGAATACG
>JAQUHN010000289.1 GCA_028683555.1 Geobacteraceae bacterium
CCGCACCAATCGCTACCTGTACATTTCCAATATGACCGGATCGGGCGCGATGGCTCATTTGCAGGTGTTGAACGTTACCACCGGCAATGTGGTCAAGACCATCACCTTTGATGATGTCGAGATGCCGCCTGACAGTGGGACCATGGAGCCGGCGCTTCCTATGGGAGTATTTATCCGCTAGGAACCAGGTGCACAACAAGGTTGAACGCAGAAGGGGTCCCGGACTGTTGTCCGGGACCCCTTCTGCGTTCTGTGCCTGGCATTTTCAAAGAAACCCTCTGTCAGTTTGTATAGTTACAGGATGGTAGTAAACTTATGACAAGGGAATACATTGCTCCGGGTAGGTGCCCCATGGTTTCTTCCAGAAAAATACGTGAGATACGGCATCTGCTGGCCAAACTGGAAGCAGCCCTGTCAGGGCTGGTTGCTGATGAAGGGAAGGGCTTGTCCAGCCATAGGATTTCCCGTCTGCTCGACTTTTCCCGACAGGTCGTGGGCAATGGTGATAGAGCAACCGTAAGCAACGGGAAGGATAGCCACTTTTCGCAAGCTGCAGACACTGGTTCGCGCCAAACAGCCCGTGACAGATTGCGCTACCGAATGCATGAGTCGATGCTGTCGCTTCTGGAGAGTTCAATTGATGCGGTGTACCGGAGAAATCTGAAAACCGGTCAGTATGACTATATGAGTCCGGTGATCGAGCAGATCACCGGATTCTCGGTGAAAGAACTGATTGCCATGAACATCGAAGAAGTACTGGCGAGGATCCACCCTGATGATCGCGACTTCGTGGAATCCGAACTGGCGCGGGTAGCGCAGGGCGGTAGAGGTATTCTCGAATACCGCTTCAAAGGTAAAGACGGCAGCTATCGCTGGTTGGCCGATTCAATCAGTGTCAAAACTGACCACCAGGGGCGGCCGCTGTTTCGGATCGGGGTGGTCCGTGATGTCAGTGAACAAAAACACATGGAGCAGTCGCTGCGGGAAAGCGAAGATCGGTATCGGTCGTTGGTGGAGATGTCTCCGGATGCTCTCTTCATTAATGTCGGTAACCGGGTCGTGTTCGTGAATCAGGCGGGGCTCCGGCTGTTCGGGGCCTCTGCCAGTGAACAGCTACTTGGCAAGACGCCGTTTGAGCTCTTCCATCCCGACTGTCATGACCAAATTCGCAAACGGATTGCGCGCCAGCTCCAAGGAGAAACCGCGCCGCTTATTGAAGAAAAAATACTGCGATTGGACGGCTCCAGTGTAGATGTGGAAGTGGCGGCAGCTCCTTTCATGACGGAGAAAGGAATGGCCATTCAGGTTATCCTGCGCGACATAACCGGCCGGAAGCGGGCCGAGGAAAAACTGGTTGACAGGCAACAGCAACTGGAATATCTGAACAGGACCCTTGAGCAAAGGGTTGCCGAGGAAGCGAAGAAAAACAGGGAAAAAGATTACCTGCTTATGCAGCAAAGCCGGCAGGCGGAGCTGGGCGAGATGATAAACATCATTGCCCACCAGTGGCGGCAGCCACTGAACATCATTGGTCTGCACGCGCAGCTCCTGTCGCAAACCTGCGCACACGGCGACCTGGACGCCGTATTCCTGAACGAGACGGTTAAAGGTATTCTCGATCTTGTCATGCACATGTCGAATACCATAGAAGATTTCAGGAATTTCCTGCGGCCGGAACGGGAAAGGAGTTTGTTCAATATCAGGGACACCATTGCCAGGACCTATCGCCTGATCGCCGAGAGTTTCAAAGAAAATGTCATTATTGTGGACATTGAAGGGGACAGCGACGTGGTTGTAAGCGGTTATCAGAATGAGTATGCCCAGGCCGTGATGAATATCCTGAACAATGCCAGAGATGTGTTGATTGAACGACGGATCAGCGAACCGCGCATCAGAATCAGGATTGCAAAAGAAGATGAGCGGTCCGTGGTGACAATTGCCGACAACGCGGGAGGTATCGCTGAAGAATTTCTCTCGCAGATTTTCGAGCCATATTTTACCACCAAGGATGGAGCAAAGGGCACCGGCATAGGTTTATACATGTCAAAAACCATCATCGAGAAGAGTTTGCAGGGGCATCTTTTGGTACGAAACACTACGGAAGGTGCTGAGTTTCGGATTGAGGTTTGATATGGAAAAAGAAAAAAGTGTGCTATCGGTTCTGTATATTGATGACGAGCTGCCCGCCAGGGAAATGGTGGCAAAGATGCTTCGCTGGAAGGGACACGAGGTTTATACGGCGGGAGACGGCAGAACGGGGCTGCAGTTGTTCAGGGAATACAAACCCGCTGTTATCGTGACTGACATAATAATGCCTGAAATGGACGGTATCGAAATGTCCCGCGAGGTGAGGAAGGTTTGCTTGAACATTCCCATTATCATTGCATCGGCCAATTGGCATGATCGCTATCGGTTTGACCTGGAAAATCTCGGTATTTCCCATTTCATTCAAAAACCCATCCAGCTGGAAAAGCTCGCTGCGGCCATAGAAAGCTGCTATAGTGGCTCTGACGTATGACAAGGCCTGCCAGACATAATGGCTGTCAGGAATAAAAGTGACCTGCCCCTTGCAAACGTGGATTGTATTGGAACTTAGAGGTAACCAATACAGAGCCACAACCAAGGAGGCAGGTCATGAAGAAGCATACCATATTTGTTGGGCTTGATGTACCCAAAGACTCCA
>JAQUHN010000125.1 GCA_028683555.1 Geobacteraceae bacterium
TCTTGCACTCGGATTCGTCGACGCGCGAAAAGCTCTTGAGATTCTGGACGATCGAACGGACTCGTTCTGCGCCGTCGAGCGATTCATCGATCAAGTCCCTGCCGTCTTCAATGATATAGTCGATTTTCAGGGTCTTCTTCCGTTCCCGGAAGGTTTGTCGGTACTCTTTGTCAGGAAGTAATTCTATCGCTGCATCAATTTCCTTGAAATATTCCGTCAGCCTTTCCAGGTACTTTTTCATTGAACCGAGATTGCTGGTAATAAAGCCCATGGGATTATTTATTTCATGGGCAACTCCGGCAGCAAGTTGACCGATGGATGCCATTTTCTCCTGCTGAACAATCTTTGCCTGGGTGGATTTCAATTCTCGGTAGGCATTTTCCAGTTCGTCACCGACTGTTTTTCGCCGGGTGAAGTCATGCATTGTGAGAACAAATCCGGATTTTTGATTCTGTTGATTGTCGGTATACGGGTACGAGGTGCAGAAAAACCATCTGCCACTGGAATCATGATTTATTTCACATCCTTGTGAAAGTTCCTGTGGCAGGTTCAGCCCATGAAGGTTGAGAAACTCTCTCCAGGGAGCGCCGAGGATTTCCTGATAGGGCAGGGCGCTAAATTCCCGCACTGCCTTGTTGCAGCGCTTGATTTTTCCATCGCCAGTGACGAGGATAACCATGTCACCGATGCAGTCCATGGTGCTTTCCCATTCCATTTTCGATGCGGCAACCTGGTTGAAAAGAGAATGGAGCGCTGCGTGGTTATGCTGCAATTCTGTCCGGCTCTCGGTCAGTTCGCGCTCCGTTTCCTTGCGTCGGGTGATTTCCTCCAGTTCCACCAGGTAGTGGGTAGTCAGGTCATCGGCATTGTTTATGGACGAGATGGTGGCAAGCTCCCAGTATGGTTCCCCCGACTTTTTCCGGTTAATGCGCTCGCCGCTCCATTTTCCTTCCGTTCTGACGGTTTGCCATGAGTCGCCGAAAACATCCGGTACGGTACCATCGATCCTGGCTGTCCGGGCGTTAGCTCCGATCAGGTTTTCCAAAGAATATCCCGATAGGTTTGAAAAGCTTGCATTCGCATATTCAATGGTGCCTTCGGTGTCGGTTATAAGTATTGCGCTGGTACTTTGTTCCACCGCCCGTGATAACTTGCGAAGCACCTCTTCAGTTTCGAATCGATCCGTTTTGTCGAAGTTGTAGCCGATATGTCCGCAATAGGATCCATCTTCATCGATAAAAGGTCTGCCAAAAACCTGGATCCGACGATACTCACCTACGTGATTCCGTAACCGAAATTCACTCTCGAACGGGACTTTTGATACACAGGCATCACGAAGGTCCTTGAGGATACCGGCCTTGTCATCCGGGTGAATATTTGTTGCCCACCCTCCGTTACTCTCCTGGTCGACGGAACGGCCGGTAAAAGCAAGCCAATTCCGGTTGAAATAGTCGATGTTTCCTCTTGGGTCGGAGCGCCAGATAAGGGCCGGCGAGCTTTCAAAAAAATTGAGGTAGAAATCTCGCGATTTCTCGAGAGTTTCTTTTGCCAGGTTTTTCTCGTCGATATATTTTTTCTTCTCAAGCGCTGCTTCAATTGCCGGAACGATTCGCGCCAAGCGGTCCTTCAGAATGTAGTCCCAGGCTCCTTGCTTCATGCACTCAACGGCTGTTTCTTCGCTTAGTGCCCCGGTTACGATGATGAAAGGGGTTTCGGGAGTTTGCTCGCGGACCAGTTCGAGAGCCTTGAGGCCGTTAAAAGCGGGAAGGGTGTAATCGGAAAGAATGACGTCCGGCTGAAATTTCGACAAGGCTATGGCAAAATCCGCCTGCGTTTCAACGCAACGCATTTGAAATGCTGTGAA
This sequence comes from Geobacteraceae bacterium, assembly GCA_028683555.1. Classification (GTDB taxonomy): domain Bacteria; phylum Desulfobacterota; class Desulfuromonadia; order Geobacterales; family Geobacteraceae; genus RPRC01. The sequence goes on from JAQUHN010000125.1 coordinate 1,865, forward strand.
AGACTTGCGAATTTCTCGCTCGATAAGCGCTGCGTCTGCTGGCATGTCTTCCAGTAAAAGGATTCGAAGGCCATTTTTCATGGTGTGTCTCGTGCGCTAGCCGGAATAACACTTTTCGGATTTCCGGATGGCTAATTAGTTTGCGTCAACCTTTAAGGATCCCATTTGCCGGAATGGAAGGTCATTTATCTGCTTGTTAGTATTGATTAATCAGTATGTTTGATTAAGATTGATGGAACCGAATCTGTCCGCTAACATCCCATACTGCTTTTGCGGCACGTTTTCGTAGAGGACGTAATAATAATTTCACCTGAAGTTGCTCGGCAAAATGATATTTGCTCTCTATTGAGCATAGTTTTCTTTTTCGGAATAAATCGTGCTTTCCCTATATTACTATATCGGTGTTTTGGCCAATAATCTTTAGCCGCATGCAGCAAAAGATTCTTTGGGACTCGGTTTTGACCTCATAAAGAAAAGGAAGTCTCCATGAAACTCAAAGGTATCCTCCGCGGCGATTCCTTGACCTTTTTCTTCATATTTTTGACACTTGCGAGTGCAGTTATTTTTATTGGCTACCAATATTATCTGACCCAGAAGGCTCGCATTACTCATGAAAAATTCCAGGAGCTTTCCGCCATTGCCGGGTTGAAGTCCGGCGAACTGGCCGATTGGCGGAAAGAGCGTCTGGCGGATGCACGGTATGTGCAGAGTAACAGGTCCCTGGCTGTTCAGGTGGCAATGTTTCTGAAAAATCCTGGTCAGCCGGATATCCGTCGCGACGTTTACGAAGGGCTTTCTTCCATCCAGAAAAGTTTCAACTATCGAAGCGTAGCGCTTCTCGACACGAAGGCCGTGCAACGACTGATGGCGGGTGATCAGCATATCCCTGCTGAAAAGTACGCCCGTGCGCTTGCCGTGCAGGCGATGCGTTCCGGAGAAATAATATTTTCTGATATACATGTCTGTGAACAGTTTAACCACAATCATATGGATATTCTGGTGCCCCTTTACGTGCGCCATGATAAGGGGCGCATTTCCGTCGGCAGCATCTTGCTCGTCATCGATCCGTCACGGAGACTCAATCCTCTAATCCGAACCTGGCCAACGCTGAGTCCAACGGCGGAAGCTTTGTTGGTGAGGAGGGTCGAAAATGAGGTTGTTTTCCTCAACGAGTTGCGTCATCGCCAGGGAGCAGCATTAAGGCTCCGTTTTCCGATTTCCGCAAAGGACTTGCCAGCGGCTTTGGCTGCGCGGGGTTTCGAAGGAGTAATGCAGGGTGTCGATTATCGGGGTGTGCCGGTTCTTGCCGCAATAAAGCAGGTTCCAGGCTTTTCCTGGTTTCTCGTGGCCAAGGTGGATGTCGATGAGGTTCTGGCGCCGGTGAGCGGGCAAGCGCGACTAACCGGATTGATCGTGGTGGTTCTGATTCTTCTTGCCGGGCTGGGTGTCCTGCTGTTCTGGAGGCATGGTCGCGTCAAGCTCTATAAGCGGCTTTATGAAGAAGAGCGCCGGCATAATGTCCTTGCCGAACGGATTGAATGTCTCAACCGGTCTGCGTATGACGCGATTCTCTTATCTAACGATCAGCAGCAGATCATCGAGACGAATGAGAAAGCACTGGAAATGTATGGCTATTCCCGGGAAGAGATGCTGAAAGGTACTTTACAGGAACTGCTTGCTCCCGACATGATTGGAGAACTGGAAGAAAGAATCCGGGAGATACTACAAAAAGGCGGTGTCGCTTTCGAATGCGTCCATCGGAAAAAAGACGGCTCATTCTTTCCCACGGAATGCAGTGTCAGTTATCTTGAATTGAGCGGGACGGGGTATTATCAGTCCATTATCCGGGATGTCAGCCAGCGGAAAATCGCCGAGAATCGAATAGCGAGATTGAACAGGCTGTACCATACCCTGAGCCTGGTAAACCAGCAGATCGTCCATTGCCGGGACCGAGATAGCTTGTTCGAAAATGTAAGTCGTATCCTGGTTGATGAAGGAGGCCTTCGGCTGGCCTGGGTAGGCTTGGTGGAAGATGGCGGAGAAAAGGTCTGTCCTGTAGCGTGTTCATGGGATAATAAGGCAGTATTTGCCAAACTGAAAATCCTGGCTGAGGATGTTGCCGGCAACAAGGAGCCGTTGTCTGGCTTTCCTTCTGGAGAGAGGCGTATCGTACTTGAAGATTTATTGATAGATCCTTGCGGGAGTGATTTGCTGCTGTCGTATGGGTGTCTTTCCGGTGCTTGCTTACCGGTCCGGTTCCGTGGCAGGGTTGCCTACGTGCTGACCGGGTATGCCGCCGAGAACAACTTTTTTGATGAAGAGATCGTGGCACTGTTCGACGAACTGGTCGGTGACCTTTCTTTTGCCTTGGAATCTATCGAGCAGGCAGAGGAAATTCGCCGGAGTGAGGAGAAATACCGCCTGTTGTTCGAAAATATGATCAACGGTTTCGCTACCCATGAAATACTGTATGATGAAGCAGGAACAGCGGTCAATTACCGAATCATCGATGTGAATCCCACGTTTGAACTTTTGACCGGCATCCCTTGTAAAAAAGCCATCGGCGAACTTGCTACTGAAGTCTTCGGATCGGATGTGGCACCCTATCTGAATATTTACTCAACGGTTGCCGAAACCGGTAACCCCACTTGCTTTGAAACGCACTATGCTCCGTTGGAAAGGGATTTCAGCGTATCGGTCTTTTCTCCGCAAAAAGGTTGTTTTGCCACGGTGTTCACCGACATGACCGCGCGGAGAAAGGCTGAAGAGCAGGTTCGCCTGGAAGAGGCCCGTTTGCAGAGCCTGCTTGCCATCTCCCAGTATCGTGCACGGAGCGTGCAGGATCTGCTGGACTATGCCTTGGCAGAGGCCATCAGGTTGACGGCGAGCAAAATAGGCTATATTTACTTTTATGACCCGGAGAAAGAGCTTTTTACCCTCAATTCTTGGTCAAAGGCTGTCATGAAAGAGTTTGCGGTGGTAGCACCGCAGTCTGTCTTCGCGTTGACAAAGGCCGGGGTTTGGGGCGATGCCGTCCGTTTCGGCAAACCGGTTATGCTGAAGAATTATCAGGATTACCATGCCTGGAAAAATGGATATCCACCGGGACATGTTGAATTGTCGAGTTTTCTCACCATCCCGGTCCGACAGGATGATCGGATTGTCGCGGTTGTCGGGGTGGCCAACAAGGACGGAGCGTACGACGATGCCGATATCCGGCAGCTCACCCTGCTGAGTGATTCGGTCTGGAAATATGCTGAACGTAAACGAGCCGAAGATGAGTTGTGTCTTTTGAATGAAGAACTGGAGAGTCGTGTGTGTGAGAGAACCAAAGATCTGGAGTCGTTTACCTATACGGTTTCTCATGATTTACGGGCTCCCTTGCGGGCAATAAGCGGGTTTTCCCATATTATTGAAGATGAATGCTCCGAATCACTGGGTGCCGAGGGGCGACGGTTGCTGAATGTCATCCTGGAAAATACCGAGCGAATGGAGAATCTCATTAACGACCTGCTGGCTTTTTCCCGAACGGCTCGCTTTGATGTTGCCAAGAAAACTATTGATATGAGCCATCTGGCGACAAAGGTTTTTGAAGAGCTTTGTAGCGGACCAGATCGGGAAGGTATCGATTTCCTCGTCAATGAACTTCCTGTTGCGATGGGTGATGAGGCCATGGTACGGCAAGTATGGTTAAACCTGCTTGCCAATGCCGTCAAATTTTCGAAGCCGATGGGGGACGTTCGAATCCGGGTGGATGGATGGTCTGAGGGTAGCGAAAACATTTACTCCGTTAAAGACTTCGGCGTAGGATTCGATATGGCGTATGCCGAAAAACTGTTCGTTCTGTTCCAGCGCCTCCATTCGGTAAGCGAATTCGAGGGAACGGGTGTCGGACTGGCTATTGTCCAACGGATAATAACTCGCCATGGCGGCCGAGTCTGGGCTGAGGGGGAGCTGGGGCACGGCGCGACGTTTTACTTTTCTCTGCCGGTACTGACTGTCAGTCGCGGATCTCAGTTGATGTGAAATGTTTTAGTGCAGCTTATAGATGCTTTGTTATAATGAAATAGCTTTTAGCAGAGGTAAAAGAGGTGCTTGCATGATCGGTGATCTGTTAAGTTTCGATGAGCATAAAACTCTCATTGAATAGTCTCTCATTCTGATTTGGCGTTCGAACCTGACGACGGAATGTGATTATTTCAACGAGCGATGGCTCTCCTTTACCGGACGAACCCTTGAGCAGGAAAAGGGGAATGGCTGGGCCAAGGGTGTGCATCCGGAAGATTTCGAGCACTGTCTTGCGGTGTGCCTGGAATCTTTCAAACGACGTGAGCCGTTCGAAATGGAATACCGCCTCTGTCGTCATGACGGCGTGTATCGCTGGATATTTGACCGTGACACCCCCTTTTATGGTGCCAAGGGAGATTTCGCAGGCTACATTGGTAGCTGCAATGATAGTACTGACCTGGTGGCAGCACGACAGGCTCTTCTTCTTGCAAAGGAGCTCGAACTTGAGGCGTTGCGAAAACTTCTGCCCATTTGTTCCCATTGCAAGAAGATCAGGGATTACAGCGGATACTGGAAAGATGTGGAAGCATAGCTTCTGGAATATTCCGGAACCATTTTTTCTCATGGAATCTGCCCGGACAGTCTCCGGTAGTATTACACGAATTATGGAAAAGCTCGACACTTGAATGACGGAGAATGATATGGCGGAACAATTGCGCATACTGATAAACGAGGATATGCCTTTCGATGCGGAGCTTCTTGAATATGAAATCCGTAAGGGAGGTTTTTCTTACATTTCCACCCGTGTCGAGACCCGGGAAGGGTTTCTTGCAGCACTGGACGAGTTTGCTCCTGATCTCATCATCTCGGATTATAATCTGCCGAGTTTTGACGGTATGCAGGCGTTGACCCTTGCTCGCGAGTCTTCTCCTTTAATCCCGTTCATTATCGTAACTGGCGCCTTGAATGAAGAGATTGCGGTTCAATGCATGAAGGCGGGGGCTGACGATTATTTGCTCAAGGATAACCTGAAACGCCTTGTCCCGGCAATCGGTGTCGTCATGGCCAACAGCAAGTCAAGGAGGGAGAAGCTGCGCGCAGAGGAGCGATTGGCTGCTTCGGAACGGAGATTCCGGGCCGTTTTCGAGCATGCCCATGATGCCATTTTCCTGCTGAGAGAGGGCGTATTTGCTGATTGTAATTTAATCGCCGAGCAGTTGTTCGGCGTTTCCCGGAGCAATCTTCTCAATTGTTCACCGATCGATTTTTCTCCGGAAGAACAGCCCAATGGGTGGTTGTCGCGAGTCCTTGCCCAAGATAAAATCCGATTGGCGCTAGAAGTTGAGCCCCAATATTTTGAGTGGCGACACCAACGGCCGGACGGTACGCTGTTTGATGTTCATATCGGTCTGAGTCCGATCGAGATCGATGAAGAGGTTTATCTCATGGCCATCCTGCGTGATATTACCGAGAAGAAACGCATTGAACAGGAATTGCGTGAAAATGAAAAAAAATACAAGGACCTCTCCCAGGAGTTCAATGCCCTGCTTGATGCTATCCCGGATTCCATTCTGCTCCAATCGCGTGATCTGGAGATAGTCTGGGCGAACAGAGCTGCCATGGCCAATTTTAATGAAGGGATCGAGAACCTTGCCGAGCGGCACTGTTACAAACTGCTTCACCAAACATCAGTGCCCCACAATGGCTGCCCGGTACTGGAAAGTTTCGATACCGGCAGACCGGCAAAAGGGATCATTCCCATTACCGACAGAGTCTGGGAGGTTCGTGCGGTGCCGGTCAAAAACGAACACGGCGAGATCGCAAATGTGATCGAGATCGGCCGGGATATCACCGAAATGAAGAAGTTGGAGCAGCAGTTGGTTCATTCCCAGAAAATGGAGGCTATTGGCCAGTTGGCAGGAGGCATTGCGCACGATTTCAATAACATCATCACGGCTATGATCGGCTATGGCAACCTTGTTTTGATGAAAATCCCCGAAGATGATCCTGCCCGGCATTATGTGGAGCAGATACTGGTTACGGCGGACCGGGCTACGGAACTTACCCAGGGACTGCTTGCCTTCAGTCGGAAAAAGGTGCTGAATATGCAACCGGTCAAGCTGAATGATCTGGTGAAAGGACTGCAGTCTTTTCTTGCGAGGATAATTGGCGAACAGATAGAGATCGAGACCGACCTTTGCAAGCAGCAGATCGTTATCTATGCCGACAGCTCGCAGGTCGAACAGGTACTGATGAACCTGGCGACCAATGCTCGCGATGCCATGGCTGGTGGCGGAAGACTTTCTCTCAAAACCGAGACAAGTGAGTTGGATGACGGTTTCGTCAAGGTCCACGGTTATGGCGAACCGGGCAAATATGCTTGTATTTCGGTAACCGACACCGGTGTCGGCATGGATGAAGAGACGACGAAGAGAATTTTTGAACCGTTCTTCACCACCAAGGAAGCGGGGAAAGGAACCGGACTCGGCCTTTCCATCGCCTACGGCATAATCAAGGAGCATAACGGCTATATCCTGGTTTATAGCAGGCTCGGTACCGGAACAACCTTCCGGATTTACCTGCCGATGATTGAGAATGCCGTGCAGAAACATGAAATTCCACAGTATAACGAACCGCAGGGTGGCGGCGAGACGATCCTTGTTGCAGAAGACGATGCGCCGGTCAGGGAAATTACCTCGAAACTCCTCAGAGAATACGGCTACACGGTCATCGAAGCTGTGGATGGTGAAGATGCTTTGCGAAAATTTGCCGACAGCCATGAAAATGTGCATCTTCTAATTCTTGATGTTCTTATGCCCAACAAGGGGGGGCGCGAGGTGGCGGACGAGGTGCGACAGCGGAATCCCGGCATCAAGGTTTTGTTTGCCAGCGGTTACCCGCTGGATTTGTTGGTGAATAAGAGCATTTTACAGGAAGGCGAGAACTTTTTTACCAAGCCTATTGCGCCAAGAGAATTGCTTTATAAAGTCAGGGAAGTGCTGGACAGATAACTGCTCAAGGAAATCGTTGCATCAGGTAAGGATATGAGCTGGTGGAGTACCACTTGTGGTTGACGAATCTGGATGCAAACAAACGAAAGTCGCACTGTTTTTGGTGCGGCTTTCGTCGTTGCGGTGAAAAGTTTCGGCCCATAAAGCGAAACCAGGTTGATTGGTCACAATCAACGCCTGTCGGCAGGTGGTGCCTGAACAGTGAGATAAATGTCGTTGATGATCATTGCGGATAATTTTTCCATTCCGGTGCTCATTGCTTGGGCAAGACCGGTCGGCGACTTTTCCGGAAGAGGCTCTGCTGCATGGTACTTTTTCTGGAACAGTAACCGGTTCGACAATCCTGCACCCGAGACGTCAAGCACGGTAACCGAAAGGGTGATGGTCGCAGTTCGTTTTTCCTTATCATCAATTTCCAGGAACTCATCTACGCTTCCCTCGAGAATGAATCGGGCATCTTCCATGTCGCGAAAGGAAAAAACGGCTTTAAAAAGTCCTGAGTTACGGAAGTCGCGTACCAGGTAGTCGCTGACCATGTCTCCCGGCTTGATCATCCAGCGGTTGCTGGCATAGGTGTCAAGTTTGTAGGGCTCTGGACGAAACACCATGGACAAGCTATTGAATGCCTTGGCTGCGGAAAACCGCTCAACCTTTATGGCATGCTCGATTCGATCTTGTCCGGAAAATTTCGGCGAAGGATATTCAAAGGCGTACCGTTCGATACTGATGGGGGCGCTCCTCTTGATGCATCCGGCGAAGAGGGGAATAATCACGAGCAGAATCAGGACCACCGGGAGTCTCTTCCCTGTCAGTCGAATTCCGTAAAACATGTTTCTGGTCATTGTTTCACCTCGTAGAGCTTGAGTTACTGTCGCCGAACTTCAGGGGGCGCACTGAAAATCAGATCCGACGGTGTGGTGTTCAGCCTGTCGAGAAGTGTCTGCAGTGTCTCCGAAGCCTGATGGAGGTTTTCGCTGGTTACCCTGAGTTCCGTGGTAATGGCGCGGCTTCTTCGGTCGATTCCCTCCACGAGCAGGTTGGCTTTCTCGGCGGTATCCGTCAGCTTGAGACCTTCAACCTCTTTCCGAACTCCGGCGATAAGGTTTTTTGCTTCCACCAGCGAATTCCTAGCTTCGATAAGGATTTCTTCTATTCTGCCTTCCGCCACTGCCGCGTCTATGCTGCTTACGGTCCTTTCCATGCTTGCTGTTGTCGATTCCAGATTCTTCATGATGTTATTCATTTTCTTGCCGGCAAGCAGGGTTTCCGTTGCCTTGCCGACCGATTTGAACTGGTCGGAGAGACCCTTGAAATCAACCTTGTTGATATTCTGAATTACTTCGTCAACCCCGGTGAGAATCTGGCGCAGTTCCGAGGGGCGTGACGGAATGATCGGGTACTCGGCGGCGAAATCGATGTGTGGTGATCTGTCCGGGTCCTCGGGCTTTTTCCTGTCCAGTTCGATAAAGACGATGCCGGTGATGCCGGCGGTTTTCAGCTGGGCAACGGTGTTCTGCTGCAGGTCACCCTCAAGGTCTACTTTCATTACCACTTCGACCAGTTTGTAATCGGGAGCTACCCGGATCCTTTCTACCCGGCCGACATCTACGCCGCGGTACTTGACGCTGGAATCCAGTTGCAGGCCCTGGACTGATTCATCAAAAAAGGTCACGTAGGTGGAACCCTTCTGGAAATATTTCGACGCGCCGATCCAGACAATGATGCCCGCGCCGATGAGCACACCAACCACTACAAAAAGTCCGATTAAAAATTTCGAGGTTTTTCCTGGCATCGCTGTTATGCTCCTCTGGTTTCTTCTCCGGCCGCAACCCTGTTAAAGAAATTTGTCACTCGCGGATCGGACGAAGATTCCTTCAGTTCCCGTGGGCAGCCCACGGCGATAATTCCCTGTGCTTCCTTGTCAAGCATGACGACACGGTGGGCTATGGAAAAAATTGAGTCCAGTTCGTGGGTTACTACCACCATGGTTGTACCGAGTCCGGAGTTGATCCGCTTCATAAGGATATCCAACTCGGCTGACGTTACCGGGTCGAGTCCGGCGGAGGGTTCATCGAAAAAAAGGACGGTTGGGTCGAGTGCCATGGCCCGGGCAAGACCGGCCCTTTTTTTCATTCCACCCGATAGTTCGGACGGGAGATGGTTTTCATAGCCGGTCAGGCTTACCATGCCGAGTTTCATG
>JAQUHN010000010.1 GCA_028683555.1 Geobacteraceae bacterium
CTGACCCGGTTCAGCGCGGCACACCGAAAACAGTACAACGCAGACCAGCAGAAAAGCTGTAAGAAATATTTTTCTCAAGGTAAAACCCATGGCAAATATAATAATGGCAGCAACGGGGTCATTCCCCTTGCCGATATCTTCCGAAACAGAAAAGCGCAGACGTTCCGCTTCGTAAAAGACAGGCTCCGAGTATACAAAAATCAACAACAGGCGGACCGGATGATAACAAACAGCCCAAAATTTTTCCATCAGTGATTTTGTTCACTTGGCAACATATCGCTCGAAGTACAGGAAATCTTGCCACAAAAGAACGCCATGGCAGCCGTTCCAGGCTGGTTGTCGGGATCGTTTGCAGGTTTTGCTGTTTGACAAATTTAGGATAGTACGTACCATAGCTGATACAGTAAGAATCGGTTCATGCTCGAACCAAACAACAGGCACCAACATTGCCCTGCAGGTATCAGTCAAACGTTTCGCGCACTGTTGAAGGAATAGCCGACGAAACCCGTTCGACCCTGCCGAGCCGGTAGGTATTGGCGCCGCAACAACAAGGAGGGTATCATGGCTACTCACGACAGGTGTTGCACTATCGTTCCCTATTTCAGGGTTATGAAGGACAAACTGGCGGATTTCCGGGAATTATGCGCCCAGATGGTGGACAAGACCCGTGCCGAAGAGAAGTGCCTTTTCTACGGGTTCAGCTTTGACGGTGACGAGGCTCACTGTCGCGAGGGTTATGCCGATGCCGAAGGGTTGCTGATCCATCTGGAAAACGTCGGGCCATTACTCCAGCAGGCCTTGAAAATTGCCGAGATAATCCGCCTGGAAGTCCATGGACCGAAAGAGGAGCTGGAAAAGCTGCAGGAACCGCTACAGGACCTCAAACCAAGATTCTTTACCCTTGAATACGGTTTCCGTCGCTAAGCGACGACTCGAAATGCCGTCCGGCTGAAAACACCCGTTTCCTTCAGATGAAAACCGGCATCGCCCCTGACGCAGTCTCTGCAATTGTCCGGCAGGGTGAATTCTTACCCGATAGGGCATGGGTCACCGTTGGCATATCATTCTACTACTGGGGCGCCTGTTCCAGCCAAGGGAGGATCGTCATGAGAGTGCTGATATTGAGCGCAGACAACTTCGAGGATTCGGAACTCCTGTTTCCCTACTATCGTTTTCTGGAGGAGAATTTTCAGGTGGAGATCGCTTCGCTGAAGAAGGGCACGATAACCGGCAAGCACGGCTATGGAGTAGAGGTGGACCGGACCCTGGCTGAAGTGGACCCCAACGGCTACGAACTGCTCCTGCTGCCGGGCGGAAAGGCCCCGGACGCGCTGCGGAAACAGCCCGAGAGCCTGGCAATCGCCAGGAGCTTCTTCAGCGCCGGCAAACCGGTCGCCGCCATCTGTCCCGGGCCGCAGATCCTGCTAACCGCCGGCCTGCTGAACGGGCGGCGGGCAACCTGCTACCGTTCGTTGGCAGCGGAAATGAAGGTAGCCGGAGCCCGCTACGAAGACCGGGAGGTAGTCGTGGACGGCAGCCTGATCACTTCGCGGCAGCCGTCCGACCTCCCGGCCTTCATGAGAGAAATCATGCAACTGTTAAGGAAACGATAGCCGGCGCTGGAGTGGAGCGCCAGCGTCACCGACAACGGCAAGCACCCACACCAGGCTAAGCCCGCTTTACGTGCAGTTACCGTTACTCTGCCACACCCGGGAGACCGATCACATCACTATCGAGCACATCACGAATTGCCTTGAGCAGGGAATTTGGTGAGATCGGTTTTGAAATGTAGCGGAATTCGCTCTTCATCAAACCGCGATCCTCAATCATATCAGACGGGTATCCGCTCAAGAAAAGCACCTTGATATCGGGTCGCACACTCCGTGCATCATTGAGCACATCCATGCCGCTCATTTTCGGCATGATCATGTCAAGCAGGAGCAGATCAATGCGTTCGGCGGATGTTTTAAATTTCGCCACCGCATCTTCACCGTTTTCCGTAGCAATGACGGTGTATCCCGATGCACTCAGGGTAAGATCAATGACTTCGCGCAACTCTGGATTGTCTTCAGCCAGCAGAATTGTTTCCGATCCCCCTTCCGCAGTTGTGAAGGAAGAAACTTTCAGGGAACTTTCCCGGCAGCGTGACAAGGGGAGATACAACTGGAAAGTCGTTCCCATCCCTTGATCACTGTAGACTCGCACATGGCCATCATGTCGCTGCAGGATGCCATATACGACCGACAGCCCGAGACCGGTCCCCCGACCGACCTCCTTGGTGGTAAAAAACGGCTCGAAGATCCGCTGCCGCGTATCCGGATCCATACCGACGCCGGTATCCGATATCACGATAACCGCATAGTCGCCCGGAGTACCGAAGCCGTGCATGGCGACGAACTCTTCATCCAACCGCAGAAAAGATGTTTCAATGGAAAAAAGGCCCCCCTCCGGCATGGCATCTCGGGCATTGGTTGCCAGATTCATCAGCACCTGCTCGATCTGGACCGGATCAGCAACCATTATCAATTCTTCCTCACAGGGCGTGAACCGGGTTTCCACGTCTTCGCCAATGAGCCGGGAGAGCATCTTCCGCGATGAGCCAATAAGATCATTCAGGTTCAAGCGGGTTTTCTCGGAAATATCCTGGCGGCAGAAGGCCAGAAGACGGCGGGTGATGGCGGCGGCCTTTTCACAGGAGGCGACGATCTCTTCCGCATAGTGTCGTCGGGGATCGTTCCTCTCGCTTTTCATGATAAGCAAATGGCCGAATCCGATTATGGCAGTGAGGATGTTGTTGAAATCATGGGCCACTCCTCCTGCCAATTGGCCGACAGCCTCCATCTTCTGCGACTGGATGAGTTGGGCCTGGAGCTTCTCCCGCTCGTCTTCCGCCCGTTTTCGTTCGGTGATATCGAGGGCAGTGAAAATCACCCCCTTCGAAAGGTCATTCAGATCAATCGGCGTTGAAGAGAGAATGATGTCGAGAATTGTTCCATCTTTTTTCTTCCAGCGGGTTTCTACCGCCCCGGTTCCCTTCGCGGCTATCTGGCGATATTTTTCTGCGCCGACCCAGTCAAAATCCTCCCGGGAAGCATAAAGTATTTCAGCACTCTTCCCGATAAGCTCTTCTCTGGCGTAGCCGGTCATTTCGCACACCCGCCCATTCACTTCAAGCAGCACCCTACTGCTTATGACACCGATACCGGTCGGAGCGACACGAAAAATGCTCCATATTCTGCGCTCGCTCTCCCGCAAAGCCTCCTCACTTTTCTTCCGCGCCTCGATCTCATCTCTCAGATCGCCCAACAGGCCCAGCGTTGCGGTCTGACTCAGCTGTAATCGCTTATTCGTCTCCCGCAATTCCCCTTCAACTTTACGACGCCTGGTCAGTTCCTGCTCCAGCTCGTCAGTGCGTACCGCCACCAGTGCGGCAAGCCGCTCCTTTTCCAGGCGTTTCAAGTCGTTCGCTTCCTTGATCTTGGCCATGGCGCGAATCTGGGCTGTCAGTTCCGTTTCGTCCAGCGGCTTGGTGAGGAACCCCTCAGCTCCCGCCTCCAGTGCCAGGATACGGTTTTTTCGGTCAGTTTCCAGGGCGGTGAGGAAGATTACCGGGATATGCCGCAGACTTGTATGAGTCTTCAAACGCCGGCACACCTCGAATCCGTCCATTGCCGGCGTGACGATGTCGAGCAGAATGACATCCGGGTCTTCGGCAATCGCCAGGTCAATCCCCTCCGGGCCATTGAGTGCAGTCAGCACCGTGGCAAAGGAAATAATATCAGCCACCATGGCTTTCAGGGATGTCAGGTCATCCCGATTGTCGTTGATGGCCAGGAGTTTAAGGCTGCAAGTTTGCATCAAGCGCCTCCCAGTAAATTTAAGAAAAACCATCCGCTTCAAGCGGCTGGCAAGAGCTAGCCGGCAGACTTCTGATATTCCGTTCGGTCGTCTGCCGTGGACCCGTATCATTCCCAGAGTGATGACTTCCGGAACTCTATGTATGGATTGGCATGCTCTATTCAGTTACTATTCGAAAAGGCAGGAACGGTCCGGGCGGGGACTTCCCCGAAGCACCTTGTAATCGGTCACCATCCTTCGCCCGGCACAGGAACTGCTTAGACTATACCAGCACACACCAAAAGTGCATCAACAACAGAATAAAACCTGCTGACACTATCCATTCCGAAGAGACTTAACGCAAAAAGGCCCGCGTTGGCGGGCCATGTATTGGGACAGCAGGGCGGATAATCCACCGTGTTGTTATTTTGCTGAATAGGTAATGGTATAGCTGAAGGTGGCAGGATCAAGCCAATCCAGAATTCGATCACCCACTCGGGCAAAAGGATACATGAAATAATTGACCGGCGCTCCTGGATGAGGGGGATTGAGAATGAGATCGCGCCCGGTGGACAACGTTACCCGGTACGGGTCGATACCGCCCCAGAAATATTCTCTGTATTCCTTGGTTTTGGCGTCCTCCAGTGTCAGGTTTTCCTTCAGCATGGCCTTGCGCACATCGGCCGGATCAACCGGAACCCAACCGTATCCGGGCAGGAAGAATTCGGCCCAGCAGTGTTGCCAGGTGGTACTATCATCCTTGTCATTCTTGCCGAGGCGGATGCCGAACACCTCTCGGGACGGCACCCCCGCTGCCCTGGCCAGGGCAACGAACAGCGAGTGAATGTCGACACACTTGCCGCCCGGGTTCAGCAGCAGGTTACAGACTTTGCCGTCACCGCAACCGCGGGTTTTCGGGTCGCGGTAGGTATTTTCGCAGGTCCAGTCGTAAATCGCCCGCGCCTTTTCCAACACCGAATTCTTGCCGGCAGTAATTTTTCCTGCCAGTTTCAGAGTGGCGCCATCCAATGGCGCGAGATTTGTTCCCTGCAGAAAATCCTGATAATCAGCCGGGTCCCAAGCTGTTTCCTTGGCCGGAAAATTCCGCCGGATGACCTCCTTGCGCAACGCTTTGAAGCTGAAGGTCAGCTTTCTGCTTGTGGCGCCGCGATCCCACTTGGCATAGAGCATCGGAGTACTGTTGGCATTCTCTGCATACACCGCCGATTGGCTGAAATCGCCCGATATTTTCACCTCGGTAATGGTCTGCTCCCTGTCGGAAATCGGGTAGGGCAACCATAGCTCGGCTTCCTGGCCGTTTTCCTGGGCAGTAAGATCAACTGCAACCGTAACCGTTCCCGAATGGGTTTTGGATGCGGCATGGGCGGCAACCGGACTGCAGGCAATCAACATAAGAAACATCAGCAGAAATTTTCTGTGGCACAACATTGGATTCTCCACTTCTTGAGTAAAATAATTGAGTATAGTGGAAAGGTATACGAGCTTACAGGTAAATGTCAAATTGATAGTCTCGAACAGAAACCATAGCATTATCGTATTTATCAATACCATTCGACAATGCCACTGCCCGGAAAAAAAAGGCCTGCATAAGCAGGCCCCGGTTAACGTGGAAATTTCAGAAAACTAGTGCATCAAGCTGTCAGCAAGTTGCACAAGATTCGGCAGGTCGGGTTTGGTGACGATATCGTTGGCGCCCAAATCACGCCATTTGCGCTTGTTGTCCTCGCTGGCAAGCGACGAAAAAATGAGCACCGGCAATCCCCGCAGCGCCTCTTCCTTGCGCACCAGGGAGGTAAGATGAAGGCCGTCCATCTTCGGCATTTCAATGTCGGTTATAAGCATGTCGAACTCCCGGCTATAGGGAACGCCTTCCCGGCGGCAGCGTTCCAGCATGCCGGTGATCATATCCCAGGCTTCCGAACCGTTTTCCGCCTCTTCCACCCGATATCCGGCGGCCCGGAGAGACGAACAGATATTGTTGCGAATGAACCGTGAATCGTCGGCGACGAGGATACGTCGTTTGCTCCGGTCAAGGGTCAGTTCCTCGGTCATCTGCTCGCCGCTGATCTGGTACAGGACCTCATGGCCGCATATTTCGGCGACTATCTTTTCGAAATCCAGAATCAGGATAATCCGGTCATCCATCTTGACCACGCCGGTAACATTGACGTCATTGATCACCTTCACCGGCGGCTCCACCCGCTCCCAGGAAATTCGATAGATGCTGGAAACCGAGTGGACCAGGACTCCGACATTCATCCGGTTGAATTCGAGGACAACCACCCGGTCGGGAGTCAGTTCGTCGTTATTTTTGCCGAGCACATGAGAGAGGTTGATAACCGCAAGGACAGCATCCCGCAACTGCATCATTCCTTCAATGGCAGGATGGCTGTTGGGAATCTTCCAGGTCTTGGGACGACGGATTATCTCGCGTACCTTGGCCACATTCACCCCGTAGTAACAGGGAACAATCTCGCCATTACGGTCCAGTTCGTCGATCCGGAACTCGACAATCTCCAGTTCATTCGTGCCACTTTCCAGTAGTATTTTCTGCTTGTCGTCGGCTGCCACCGGCACCTCGCTCTGTATCAAATAGATTAAAATCCTTTGGGCAAGACATGCCCTGCCCTTCTTTCATTACTATCGGCAGGTAACGGAAAAAACTTTAACATAACCGCTGACCGGGCCTCACAGGGGACGATAGATGCAGAGAAGATTACTGGTTGTCGAAAAAAAGCCTATCCTATCCTGCCCTGCCAAAAAATCCCCTGAAACCGATTTAACCGGGAACAGCAACTTTACCGGGAAACAACGATTCTTCTAATTAAATACATTGTTCAGCCGATACGGAATAGCAACATTTCAGGCAACAGAAGGAAACCCCCTATGATTTACCATTCATTCGACCTGGCACGGCTGTTCGAAACTCCGCTGGCCCTGCAGACCATGGCAACAGCCGCCATCATCTTCAGCCTCGGCACCCTTTCTGCCCTACGGGAACGTAAAACATCGGAGAGCATTGCCTTTTTCAAGCTGACTG
Source organism: Geobacteraceae bacterium (assembly GCA_028683555.1). Classification (GTDB taxonomy): domain Bacteria; phylum Desulfobacterota; class Desulfuromonadia; order Geobacterales; family Geobacteraceae; genus RPRC01. The sequence continues at coordinate 6,899 of JAQUHN010000010.1, forward strand.
CGGCGATCGCCTTATGGCTGTTCGGTTTCGCCTGGATGTATGCATCGGTTGACGAAGAAACCGCCTGCTGGTGGGCGAAAATATCCTACATCGGCATCGCGCTGATTCCCGCGGCCGCCTTTGAATTCAGCACCATGCTGATGCAGGATTTTCAGCAGCTGCAAAAAAGGATTCAGGCTTTCTGGACCATCGGAGTATTTTTCCTCATCGCCACCCTGGCCACCGATGTCCAGTTCGGCTCAATGTACCGCTACGAATGGGGGTTCTATCCGCGCCACACCCTTACCAGCATTCCCTTTCTCATCTACTTCTTCGGCGTGCTGATGCTGGTTCTCCGGAGATATGTGATGGGTTTCCGCCAGGCCCGAAAAGGCTCCCTGCAGTGGAAACAGGGGCGGCTGATGCTGTTTGCCTACCTGGTGTCGAATATCGGCTTGGTAGATTTTCTCCCCTCATGGGGAATAGCAGTCTACCCATTCGGCTTTGTGGCAATCATCCTCTTTACCCTGATCCTGTTTTATACCATCTCACGCTACCGGTTCGTGGCTATCACCCCGTCCTTTGCCGTCGACCGCATTATCGGCATCATGGACGACGGCCTGCTGGTACTCGACAATGAAGGCTATATTCAGGTAGTCAACAACTCGCTGTGTCGCCTGTTCGGCGCGGAACAAGCCTCTCTCATAGGCATGCGGCCATCCGAAGCGCTGTCGGGTGGGGATGGTTTCGCGCTCCGTTTGGAGGGTGTCCTGCGCAACGGCGAACTCAGAAATTTTGAGATCGAGCACCGGCAAGACGGCAAGGACATCCGCACCTACAGCCTTGCCAGTTCCATCATGCGAGGCCAACATGGTGAACGACTGGCGGTCGTTTGCGTAGTAAGGGACATTACCGAGCGGAAACAGGCCGAAACAGAACGCGAGCAGCTCATATCCCGGCTCCAGGAAGCACTGGCAAACGTCCGACAGCTGAGTGGCATGCTGCCGATCTGTGCATGCTGCAAAAAAATCAGGGATGACCAGGGCTACTGGCAGCAGATCGAGTCCTATATCAGGACCCACACGGAAGCAGAGTTCACCCACAGCATGTGCCCTGCCTGCGCCGACAAGGCGTATGAGGAACTGGCAGAATTAAAAAAGGGATCAATCAACTCTTCAGGCCGTCAAAATGGCCAAAAGCTGACTGGTCCCTCTCTTAAAAGATGATCCACCGCTACGGTGCAAAAAGTTGTACCGGCAAAGACGATCAGGACTGCAGCAGAACGGACGTACTGCGCGGCCTCTTCTCCCTCCACATTTTACAATACATTTACATGCAAAGTGGCAGTGCGGGAGTACACTAGTAGACAAATCCATCACACCTCAAACTACACGTGTCGCCAAAGCATGGAGTTCCACTATGAAGATCCTGCTGGTTTATCCAAAGTACCCGGACACCTTCTGGAGTTTCACCTACGCCCTGAAATTCATCGCCAAAAAAGCATGCTATCCTCCACTGGGCCTGTTGACTGTTGCCGCGATGCTGCCTGAAAGCTGGGAAAAAAGGCTCGTCGACATGAATGTGCAGCCGCTTTCCGACAAGGAGCTACAATGGGCCGACCTGGTATTCATCAGCGCCATGACAATTCAGAAGGAATCAGTGGAAAAGCTGCTGGACAGGTGTCGACACATCGGGGTGCGAACCGTTGCCGGAGGTCCTCTTTTCACCACCAGTTCCGCCGATTTCGACCAGGTCGACCACTTGGTGCTCAACGAGGCAGAGGTGACGCTCCCCTCTTTTCTTGCAGACCTTCAGAGCGGTCAGGCCCGGCACATCTACTCCTCAGACAGGCGTGCGGATTTGCGGGACACGCCCAGCCCGCTCTGGAAATTGGCTGACACGAAAAAATATGCTGCCATGAACATCCAGTATTCCAGGGGTTGTCCTTTCGACTGTGAATTCTGCGACATTACCGCCCTGTTCGGCCGCAGGCCAAGAACGAAGAGCAGAGAACAGCTGCTTGCGGAAATGGAAAGCCTTTACCAGGATGGTTGGCGGGGAGGAATTTTCTTTGTCGACGACAATTTCATCGGCGACAGGAAAAAACTGAAAAGCACCGTACTGCCCGCGATCATTCAATGGATGAAGCAAAAAGGCCATCCCTTCACCTTTGTCACCGAGGCGTCCATAGACCTGGCAGATGACGGAGAGCTGATGCAGCTGATGGTTGACGCCGGCTTCGAAGAGGTCTTCATCGGCATCGAGAGTCCCTGTGAAGAAGGCCTCCAGGAAAGCGGCAAGGTCCAGAACAGGAACCGCGACCTGCTTGCCTCGGTCAAGAAGATCCAGCAGGCAGGCCTACAGGTCCAGGCAGGCTTTATCGTCGGCTTTGACAGCGATCCGCCGACAATCTTCGAGCGGCATATCCGCTTCATCCAGGAAAGCGGCATTGTAACCGCCATGGTCGGGATGCTCACCGCACTGCGCGGCACGAAACTCTATCACCGACTGGTACGCGAAGGGAGGCTGCTGGAAGATGCTTCCGGCAACAACACCTCAATCGCCACGAACTTCATCCCGACCATGAATATGGAAGCGCTGATCAGCGGCTACCGCAGCATCATCGACACCATTTATGCGCCCAAGTACTATTACCGCCGCGTCCTCACCTTCCTCAAGGACTACCGACCGCCGCGAAAGGGTAGCCTTCGACTGAAGCCCGGCTATATCGTGGCATTATTCAAATCCATGCTGATACTGGGAATCCTGGGCAAGGAAAGGTTCCAATACTGGAAACTGTTCTTCTGGTCGCTTTTCCGAAGGCCGCGGCTCTTTCCGACAGCCATTACGCTCGCCATATACGGTTTCCATTTCCGAAAGATCGCGGAAAAGAACATGTAGTTTCAAGCCGGAAAGCCTGACCCAGGGCAGGTGAAATCATCACAGCGCATCAAGCTCACAGTAGCCGGGAGATTCACAGTATTTTTCCCGTGGGGCAATCATTATTCCTTCCGTGCGGGTTGCATGCTTCATGGCAAGGCACACCTTTTTATTCCTCAAGACAGCTGCTTTTGTCGCCTGCCAGGCTCCGGCCTGCGAGAAAGAACCCAGTGCTTCCGCATTACTGTCCAAATCCCAGGTAACAAAGGTGCTGATGCAAACGTTCCCTTCTCTGGCAATGCGAGGAACCGTTTTGCCCGCCTCGGTGGTAACGGTGAGGTCTCGAGAGCCGAACTCCGGCCCGGACGGAACGCTGATGGACAACTCATATTCAACACGATACATGGTGTAGGAGCTTTTCCGAAAGTTCGGATCCGCCGCATCAATCTTCTGGGAAGTCTCTTCCGGCTTTTTCACCAGGGCAGCGGGATAGGGCGTCACCAGCAGATTCTTGCTTTTTTCGATTGCCCCGTTCGCTCCTCCCTGTGAAGATATCCCTTTATATCCTGCCGGAACCCAATGATTGTCTTTTTCACGCAAATGTTCCCATAAGCTAACGGAGACCGGGGCAACTACGACATTGACGATTTCCACCCGAACCCCTTCTTCCTCCCACGTGTTATCAACACTGCCGCGCGGCGTAATGGACAGCGGCGAAAAAGTGTCCCGATGGAGAAAATCCAGATAGGTGGTCAGAACCAGGTTTGCAGTTTCACCTGGTAATATCTTTTGCACGCTACTGTTGTTCTGAGCCGTTTCTTTCCCTGTCTCGGCCTGCCCCTGGCGCGCCGTTATTGACTGTGCAGGGGCATCCTGGTCGCTTGCCTGATGCGGTTCACGATTATAGAGGAAGATAACCACGAAGCATACCGCGGCCGCACTAAGCAGAAGCGTGACAGGTCGGAATAAAACCGAAAGTCCGGCGTCCTTGCGCACCAGCAACTTCTCTTCGGCTTGCTTCAACACCGGCGGGACAGTCTCGTTTTCAGAAGGTATGTTTCTGGAAAACTTGGCGACGATGATTCCACAGGCCGGACACTCGCCCAGCCCATCATAGGCGGTCAGCAAGGGATCATCGGCCGTCGTTGCATTGTAGCCGCAATTGGGGCAGGTCTTGATGGCAGGCGCAATTTTCGGCGGCGGCGATTGCGCGCCTGATGCGTCCTTCATTGGTTCGATCCGGCAGGCACACCCGGCATTCTCTAAAATCTTCCGGCATTTCATTGCCGCCTGGTAGTCCACACCCGACTTGACAAGTAGCGGAAATTTCGCAAGCCGTTGTTCGATCTTTTCCGGCGAAACGCGAAATGCCTGCGCCAGCTTTTTTTTCACCACATCATGATCGTTGTCCGGTTGAATACCCAGTAGTACAATTCTGTAGCCATTGTTTTCCATAAGGCGCCCTCTCGAATGATTTCCTACGAAACGTGCCTTCTGCTTTGGCAGAATTCGCGATACTCAGCCCCGTAATTTCTCCACGAACGAACCCTGATTTTACCTGTCCTGCAGGCACTTCACATGGTGCAGTTGTGAGCAGAATTCACCTTTCTTCAGCCATGACCATTGATTATCTTGCACCTACGGGAAAATACCAGATCAATGATTCAATAACAATTAATTTGTTTCAATTCTAATCATCAAATTATTTTTCCTGCCGCAACAACAGCGAAATTGTTGCATTATCCGAAATGACCATTGACCAGCACTACAGAGCAGTGCGAACAGGATATCACCCGCCAGGCATCGCAAACAGCTCGAAATTTGCCAACACCACACCAGCGTCGCCCTGGAACGCACATCAAACAATCATAAACCCAGCTAACAGACCACCCGCCAAATGTTTATTTCTAAACAAGCGAAACTTCCTCGTGATGCAAATAATGCAACGCCGTTGCTGGCGGGACAGCGTAGACCTTGATCCCGCCAACTCGACAACCTTCTCCCTACCATGCCGATATTTCGAAAAAATGGAATACGGGGTATCTTCTCGAGGAAATTCTTGCTAGCATGGTAGCAACGGATATCCCGGAACAGCATCCCTTGGGAGGTTAGATTTTGAAACAACGTGCACTTTTGTTCCTGTTCGTCATTCTCATCGGCCTGACCGCCAGCTACCTGTTACTGCGGGACGGCAAAGCCCCGCAACTGGCTTTCTACCCGGCCAACGGCTCGGTCTCCGCAAACAACCCTCCAACTCTGACCTTGACAGACACCGGAACCGGTCTGCAAAACCTGGTTGTCACCGTTTCCCAGGAGGGAAAAGCCACGGAACTGATCGACACCACCTTTCCGGACGGCACAACCCGTCACACGGTCGCGCTGCCCTTGGCCAAGCTCGGATTGAAAGACGGCCCTCTGGTCATCGACATCGCAACCAAGGACAACGCACTGCTGGCAAACCGCACCAAACAGAAGCTGACCGTGGCATTGGATAATCGCCCCCCCACCATTTCCGTCCTGACCACCGCCCACAACATGAATCAAGGCGGCTCGGGGCTGGTAATGTTCCGCGTCTCCGAGAAAGTGCAGCGCAGCGGAGTGCAGGTGGGTGACCGCTTTTTCCCGGCTTTTCCCCAGCAGGGCGAGGTCTTTGCCTGCCTGTTCGCCTTTCCCTACGATGTGAAAGCGGGCGATTTCCTGCCGCGATTGGTTGCTGTTGACCTGGCCGGCAACGAACGTATCAGCGGCATCAACTTTCACACCAGGCTCAAACCCCTCAAGTCCGACCGGATCACCATCAGCCAGGGCTTTCTTAATGAAAAAATGCCGGATTTCCAGCACTTCTTCCCGGACACCAGGGATCCGCTGCAGCTGTTCCTGCGGGTCAACGGCGAACTCCGCGCCGCGAATGTCGCCAAGCTGAAGGAATTTGCGGCAAAGACTGCCGGCAAGCCCCTCTGGCAGGGTGCCTTTCTGCGCCTGCCCAACGCTGCGCCCAAGGCCGGCTTCAACGACCAGCGTGACTACTACTTCAATGACAAAAAGATCGATCACCAAACCCACCTGGGCCAAGACCTGGCATCGCTGGCAGCATCGCCGGTACCGGCCGCCAACAGCGGTACGGTCGTCTTCGCCGATGAACTGGGTATCTACGGCCAGTGTGTCATCATCGACCACGGCCTCGGCCTGCAGAGCCTCTACTCTCACCTGAGCAGCATCAACGTAGCTGTCGGCGCCTCGGTAACCAAAGGTCAAATAATCGGTCGTACCGGCACCACCGGCATGGCTGGCGGCGATCACCTGCACTTCGGCATTCTCCTGAACGGAATCGAAGTCGATCCACTGGAATGGCTGGACCAGCACTGGATTACCGACAACTTCACCGACAAGCGGAACAGCGCCATGACTACCGCCAAGTGAGATATCACTGACAACATATGCTTTCCCGTGCCGAGGCACCGGCACTCCGGCCGTCGATGATTGACGAAAAAACAAAGGGGCACTCTCCATGAACAATTTCCGTTCACGGGGAGTGCCCCTGCTTGCAGTTACTGTCCTGCGTCCCAACACTCTTGCTACTTCATGATAACTGATTGGCGAGGGCGCCAACACCGCAGTAGCTGCGCTGACAGCTGCTCCGTATCTTTTTCGATAACCTGCAGAAGCATCACCCTTTCCGCCAGAACAGGTTAGACCGAATACGTACCGTGTCACTGACCTCGCAAAGGCAGGAACCTACCCATTGTTACGAGGACGCATTATTTTATACACCGAGAAATCGGCATTCTCATAGATACGTTGCAGCAAATCCATGCTGGTTGCATTGGAGATATTTTCCGGCGCCAGTTGGCAATAGTTGCCCATGTGTTTGTGCAAGACGAGATAGTTTCCCTTCTGCAACCGGGAAGGGTCGTCGATCAGAATGGAATTCCTGCCGGTCATCATTCTCAGCACGCGAGGTTTGAAGAAAACAATCACATCATCATGCTTTGTGCTGTTTTTGATAAAGTTGAACATATCCATGCTGCGAGCGGCAAAAGGGCCGTCCACTTCTCGCCCATTCACCAGGTTCACCGCGGCATGGTACGAGGAAACGACCAGGAAAGACCCGACAACGACAATGCCGGCAGCATAGCAGAGCCGTCTCCCGGCAGTATGTAAATGCTGACTTAAGCCGAAATTGACAGTCATCATGCCGGTATAGACAAAATACAGGTAAAAAGGAAGTATCGGAAAAAGAAAGCGCAACCCCTGGACAGCCGGCCAGACTATATAGAGCACTACGGTAAGAAAACCATAGATGAGAAAATGATAGTCTCTCTTGATCCTGTTACCAACACCGGCAACCAGGAACACCAGTGTCATCCCATAGACAATCGTGGCATTGAAGATCAACAGACCATCAAAAAAACTGGCTGGCAACATGCCATAATAAGCCAGATTTTCCTTAATGACGGATAGTGACAATCTGCCAAAGTGGGAGACATGAGATGTTCCCCCTTGCACAAAAATCAGCGATGACAGCACGGAAAGCACCACGAAAACGGCACCGGGAATCAAATCCAACAGAATATTTGCCCTGTTTTTTTTATTGCTATATTTATCGAGACTGAGGTAGTCGAGTACCTGGCACGATACGATCATAATCAATAACAGGGCACCATTTGTTCTGATGAAAAATGCCATGAACGCAGCACAACCCAACAGAATAAGGTCTAATGACCTGGTTGTGATCTTCTTTTTCGACAGAATGATTCTATCTGTCAGCAGAACAGTCAGCGTCGAGAAGAATAAAAACGGTATATCTGACAAGATAGAGTCGTTAAAACGTATCAAATACGGATTAAAAGCAAATGCCGAAAGAATCATGACGTTGCCTGCGAATGACACCCGATCCTTGAACAGCAGAAAAATGCAGAGCAAAAACAATGCAAAAAACAGCAGCGACACGATTTTGAAAGCCATGAGATTGAAACCGAACAGGTAATAAACCGGTGCGAGCAAAACCGGGAATCCCCAGGGATAGGCAGTCGGCCCGATAGCCCGTGATGAATTCTCAACGGCAAAGGTATTGGACGCCACAAACTCGTTCATCGTACCGTCGACAATGCTTCTCGCCTGCATCAGATAGGATGAAAAATCCCCGCCCCAATTGTGGCCGTCCGTCAAGGACAAACAGGTCAGCAAACCAGACAGGAGAATGATTGCAACGGGCAGGAAGATTTTGGCATTTTTCATATCATAGGGCATGCGACCTGGAGGAAAACCAGGCAGCGTTGTGATTGAGCTGTTTCAGGCAACTCTCGAGGGGAACGGCGGGCAACCGCATCAAAGCCAAGGTGCCACTGAAATCGGTGGCACCAAGATTGTTTTTCCGATTCAATTTTTGCAGAGAAAACTATATTTCACCAGACACCACAGGGCAACGACGCCATCTTTCCAGCCGATCTTTTTTCCTTCGGCATAATCTCTGCCATAGTAGGAAATGCCCACCTCGTAAATTCTCAGCTTCTTTTTGGCAATTTTCACGGTGAACTCTGGCTCAAAACCGAAACGGTTCTGTTCGATCCGTATTTTCTTGAGGATATCGGACCGGAACACCTTGTAACACGTCTCCATATCGGACAGGTTGAGATTCGTGATTACATTGGAGACCAATGTCAAAAACTTGTTGCCGACATAGTGCCAGAAAAAAAGCACACGCCGTTCCGAACCTGACAGAAAACGTGATCCATAGACAACATCTGCCTGACCTGAAACTATTGGTCCGATGAGCCGATGATATTCATTCGGATCATATTCAAGATCAGCATCCTGGATAATTACGATATCCCCGGAAACATGATTGAATCCGGTCTGCAAGGCAGCGCCTTTCCCCTTGTTTCGATCATGATACACAACCTTGACAGCGTCATTTTTCAGATTTTCGAGACACTCTCTTGTCCCATCCGTTGAGCAATCATCGACAATAATGATTTCTTTTTCGAGGCCAACCTGCTGAACCTTTTCAAGTATCTTATGGATCGTTTGTCTTTCGTTATACACCGGCATTACTACTGATATTTTCATTGCAACAGCTCCTGCTCACTTGGCGGATTTATTGTATTGACTACACCATTTCTGAAGATCGTCAGCTTTCACACCATAAAAACCGGTATTTATTAGTATTTTCGCAAAAATAGCAAATAGCGCCGAATTCGGCAATACATTATTGCCAGCCCCATCATGCCCTGTCAGAGCCATCCGCCTATGAGCACAAAACAATACCAAACCAGGCCAGTTGCAGCTTGCTGCCGATAGCCCGGCAAAACAAGGGGCACTCGCCATGAACCGTCTCCGGCCACGGCACGTGCCCCTTTCGTCACGCCCAACACCCTGCATTTTCATTCTCTCACGCTGGCCTGCTTTGCTCCGCTTTTCCCTGGCGGGAACTGCCAATCGAAATGCCCGGCGCCGGCCCCTTATTCAAAACCGATAACCGTTGTTTCTTCCATCATCGAATTTGTGACAGCCACAGGAACAGCCGGGCCGCTTTCCATTTCTCCGAGCTTGGTGTACCCCTTCAAGACAAACGGTACGCCGTGAGAAAAGAGGATATCGGGGCCGTCGGTGATCTCGAAATGCAGGTGGGGAGCGTCCGAGTTCCCTGAATTGCCCAACAGGGCGAGCGGTTGGCCTTCGGTAACGATATCCCCCACTTTCACCTGGAATGAACCGGGTACACAATGGGCATAAAACGCATAGTGCCCACCGCCGATATCCAGCACCAGATAATTTCCCCCCAATTCATCCAAGGTGGTAATCGGGGCATCCTTTGCGTCGCCGTTATTCTCCGGCCGGCCGTCCTTGATCATCAGCACGGTACCGTCGGCAACCGCATACAGGGTGTCCTTGTAATTGAAATACGACTCGTTCTGTTTCGGGTCTCCATCAAAATACTTGGAATAATCATCATTCATCTGCAGCGAATCGAAGGCGAATCTTTCTCCTCGATACATGTTGCCGTCAACAAAAATCAAGACATAAAAATGATACGCCATCGTAGATTGGTTGATAAAAACCATATTATTGTCTTTCAACGGCGATGCTATCGCCAGTGGGGTCTCGTTCAACCGGGGCGAAAATACGGCGCCCTCGATAGTGACCGTTTTATCGCGTATCGTGTCCGTAAAGGTAAAACGGTGGGATATTCGCGCCGGCTTCCGGTTTGCCAATGGGATTGGAAGCTGTATCGACAGGTAGTAGTTTGTTATCGTGTCCGGTGTAAAATAGGGATTTGCCGACAACGGGTCCTTATACAGTACCGGCAACTCGGCTTTGTCGATCGTCATCAACACATCTTTTGTGCTGTAGTCAAGTATCTGAATCTGCTCGAGAACCAGGCCATCCTTTTCATATTCCCACAGCTTCAGGGTGTAGGGAATTCGATAATACTTTTCCGTCTGGAAAGGGATATCATTGATGGTTACGTCTACCTTTTTGTTGAGCAACGCCATCGGATCGTCACTGGCACATGATAATAGAGAAACCGCAAAAACCACCAGCAGCAACAGCAGCAGAGCAAACTTTTTCATCTCAACTCCTTTCATTTCGTAAACCTTGAGTTTATGCCGATACAAGTAGCCACTGCCAGAACACAATTACGACAGCGCCAAGGGGCTTTTTTCTCATGGTGTGTCCAGTGCCGCTCGCACCTTGCCGTCCAGGTCTTTTAGTGAAAATGGTTTCTGGACAAACAACACTCCTTCGTCGAGCACGCCATGGTGGGCGATAACGTTGGCGGTGTAGCCGGACATGAACAGGCACTTGAGGCCTGGACAAAGCGGTTGCAACAGGTTGGCCAGGTCTTTTCCGTTTATCTCCGGCATGATCACGTCGGTAAGCAAAAGATCAATTTCTCCGACGTGCTGCTCGGTCACCTGGATCGCCTCTCTTGGTGAACCGGCTTCCATAACCAGGTAGCCCAATGTTTCCAGCATAATTTTTACAATACTCCGGATCGAAGGGTCGTCCTCGACCAGCAGTATTCTTTCGTGCCCCCCCTGGTTTTCCAATACAGGGTCCTCTGTCCGCAACTGTCCGCCATCACCCCTATGCCGGGGCAAGTAAATCTTGAAGGAGGTCCCTTGGCCCGGTTCGCTGTAAACGTTGATAAACCCTTGGTTCTGTTTGACGATTCCGAACACGGTTGCCAGCCCCAGTCCGGTGCCCTTGCCCACCTCTTTGGTAGTGAAAAAAGGTTCGAAAATTCTGTCCTGCGTGGTTTGATCCATACCGCAACCGTTGTCGCTTACAACGAGCAGCACATAATCGCCGGGAACACAGCCGGCGTGAGTCGCGCAATATTCGGCGTCAAGAGTGACTTTTTCAGTTTCAATGATAAGTCTGCCGACCCCGTTAATGGCATCGCGGGCGTTTACGCTCAGGTTTGCCAGAAGCTGGTCTATCTGCGCAGGATCAACCTTGACCGGCCAAAGAGCCATCCCTGGTAACCAGACAAGCTCGATATCCTCACCGATCAGGCGACGCAGCATTTTCAGCATGCCTTCGATGTTTTCATTCAGATCGAGCACCAACGGAGTCACGGTCTGCTTGCGGGCAAAGGCCAGCAGTTGCCGGGTAAGATCCGCGGAACTATCCGCCGCCTTACGGATTTCCTGCAGCTGATTAAAGAGCGGCTGGTCCTGTTCCAGATGCCTCAGGGCCAGCTCCGCATAACCAAGGATTACCCCCAGTTTATTATTGAAATCGTGAGCGACACCACCGGCAAGCTGCCCAATCGCTTCCATCTTCTGCGCTTGGATAAGTTGTGCCTCGAGCAGCTTGCGCTCGGTGATATCCTCGTAAATACCAAGCATACCGATTATTTCATACTGCTCATTGCAAAGGGGCACTTTTGACGTGCGAACCCAGACGTAGCCCCCGCCCGGCTTATTCTGCATCTCATCATAGGATAGCTTGGGAACGCCTGAGTCGATAACCAGCCGGTCGTCGGCTCGATACTGCTCTGCCAGCTCCTTCCGCCATAACTGGTAATCGTCCTTGCCGATCAGTTCAGCGGGATTCGCCATTCCCGCATCCTGGGCAAAAGCAAGATTACAACCAAGATAGCGCAATTTCGTGTCCTTCCAGAACACGCGTACCGGCGCAGTATTGATAATAATCTGCAGGAGCTTGTTGGAATCAGCAAGCTCCTCTGCCGATCGCTTGCGCTCGGTAATGTCCAGAATATTGCCAAATACCCGGACTACCTTGTTTTCCTTTTGCTCCGTCTTACCGACGGTTCTCACCCAGAGATTGCGACCCTTCGCGGTAATAACCTGCAGTTCCAAGTCATATGGTTCGCCCTGCTCAACTGCACGGTTGAACGCTTCAGTAATGCGGGCGCGGTCCTCCGCCAGAAAAAACTCGGCAGCTTTTTGTGCACCGTTCGGATTATAATCTCGCGGAACCTCGAAAATGCGATAAATTTCTTCGGTCCAGACGAGGTGATCGCTCGTCACATCGTATTCCCAACCGCCGACCCGGGTGACTTCCTGGGTTTGACGCAGCAACGCCTCGTTTCTTTGCAGTGCAGCTTCGGCTGCTTTGCGCTGACGTATTTCCCGGGACAGTCTCCGGTTCCAAATAATCAATCCTGCCAGGATGACCACGAATAGGGCCAGAAACCGCCAGAACAAGCGGTAGTTGAATCCGTATTCATAACGGACTGGCACCCATTTCGCGTAAATCGCATCCCGTTCAGACGGTGAAATCGAGTCCAAAGCCTTCTGCAGGATGCCGGCGAAAATTGCCCAGTCTTTTCTCACCGCCATAGATTGCGCATTTACATAGGGAGTCGTGCCGGCAACCTTCAGATCGACCGCTTTCAGTTTTGTCAGATAATAGCTGGTGACCAGCAGGTTATCGACGAAACCGAACACCTCCCCTTTTTGCAGCAGCAGAAGGCCATCGGCCACATTCTTTACCTTGACCAGCCGGATGCCGGGAAAATCCCGTGATAACCATTCGACAAGAGCGTATCCATCGACCACGGCGAGTTTCTTCCCGGTAAGCTCATGCATACCGCTGATATACGTGACATCTCGCTGCGCTAGGATAACGATGGGGATTTCCAGGTACGGCTTGGTAAAGGCCCAGAATTTGATACGTTCGGGGGTTACGGTTACGCATGTGGTCATGTCGATCTCCCATCGTTTCAAGCGGGAGAACGACTCCTGCCAGCTCAGATTGCGCACCTGCTGGAAAGTAACCCCCAGCCGCTGTTCGACGAGCTGCAGGTAATCGGCGGAAATACCGGAAGGATTTCCTTGCTCGTCGGCAAATTCGACCGGGGCCCAACCGGGATCCTGCGCCACGCGAATCACCGGATGCTCCCGCAACCAGGTCCGTTCTTGTTCCGTCAACGACACGGTAGGCACGCCAGGTGTCATCGAATGCAATATCTGCTTCGGCGCAGAGGAACTGTCCGATGATGCTGCCAGCAGGCTCGTGGAGTATTGTCCAAACATTGGGCCGCCAAGCACTAGGATGACAGCCGCGGCTATCGCGAGAGTAACCACCAGGGCTACTGATTTTCGTGGGCGCATATATTTATTCATAGAGTATGATGATAATGTATCCGGTACCACCTGCAACCTGGGGCCGACAGGCTCGAGAAACCATCCGCAAACTGAGTCATCTCCCGGCACCTCTCAGCGATGCCGTTTCCTCCGGCCGTTGATCCGCCGAAAATCGATAAAACCGTTTTCCACATCGGCGGCAAGGAGCTCAACCCGGATCCGGTCCCCCACATCGATGCCCTGGAATCCCTCCACCAGCTTCCCTTCCACCGGTGGGTGGAAAATCCTCACCCAGGTTCCTTTCCGGGCAGCGCCGGTGACGATGCCGTCAAACTGTTCGCCAAGCCGCGACCGGAGGAACAGGGCGGCCGCCGACTTCTCCACCTGCCGTTCAACCTTGGCAGCCGAGTCTTCCGCCTCGGTGCAGTGCAAGGCAAGAGCCTCCAGATCCTTTTTCCCATAAGGAACCGCTTTACCCCCAAGGGCCGCCTTCAGTAGCCGCTGGGTGATCAGGTCAGGATAACGACGGTTCGGGGCGGTGGAATGCATATACTTCCGCAGGCCCAGTCCGAAATGGCCCGGCGCTTCCCGCCCCGGGAAATCCGCCACATATTCTCCAGACCCGAGTAATTTGATAATAGCCAAGGAGATATCAGGGAAACGAAGCGGGTCCCGCGCTTTTGCCTTGACCAGAAAAGACTCCAGTGATTTTGAATCCGGCTGACGGGGAAGAGCGTATCCCCACTCTGCAACGAGATCCACGATCCGGTCCCAGCGCCGGGGCGTGCGCACCACCCGCCGGAGGGAAGGAAAGCCCTTGGCCGAAAGGAGCTTGGCGATAGCCCCGTTTGCCGCAATCATGAAATCTTCGATGATATCCTGGGCACGGTTTTTCTCCCTTGGTCGCAGGTCAACCACCTCATCGCCGAGAAACAGGGGGGCACCCTGGATGGTTTCAAAGCTGAGGGCACCGTGCTGGTGGCGAAAGGCCTTCATGGCCTGGGCGGTACGATCCTGAAGGCGGAGGTTATCGGCAAGCCCCGGCACAGCGGCTATCCGGGGCGGCATCTCGCCCTTTCCCTCCAGCCATGCAGCGACGCCATGGTAGGCAAGTTTCGCCTTGTTTTTCACCACCGCCACGGTTACCCCGGATTCCAGGAGGGCACCGTCCTTGCCGATCAGCATTTCAGCGACAACGGCACAGCGCTCCTCTTGAAAATTCAGCGAAGTAAGGTTAGTGGAGAGCTTTTCAGGCAGCATGGGAAAAATAACTGCAGGCGTATAGACCGAAGTGGTATTATGCTGGGCGTGCTGGTCAAGGGCCGAATCCATGGGCACCAGGGCGTCCACGTCGGCAATGGCGACCCGGATTTTCACCTGTCCTTCCCCTGCCTGCTCGGCAACCGTCAACTGGTCCAGATCACGGGAATCGTCGTTATCGATAGAGGCCCAGGGAAGGTCCCGCAGATCCGATACTGTGCCATCCGGCCGAGCGGGCAGCTGGATCCGCTCCAGTTCGGCGAGCTCCGCCGCTGAAAAATCCGGCAACAGTCCCCGCTCGATCATGGCCCGGCGGGCAATGGCAAACAGAATTCCCCGGTGATGTCGCATCCCCTGATGTTGCTCAGTCATGACAATTCCTCCCGATGCTTCATGTGCCAGGCGCACAGCATACGGGTGACCAATCTTTACGCCATGATCTCCCGGATTTTGCAACAACTATCCCTGTAGTGCCAACGGCAATCAACTGTTTGTACTACTACGCAAGAAAAACGAAGAACATCGAACCATCGCGACTACAGTATACAATCATCTGCAAAATGTAGAACTGACACGGCTGTTTTCGTGCCGTTTTTTCAGAAATGTTTTACGAGGGGCCGAGCACCTTTCACCTGGTTAGGGTCTATCCGGAAACTTCGACCGTGACACAAGTGGTTTACCACTCGAGAGCAAGGATTTTGCCCGGCAAGAACCGTTTGATTGCAAAATCAAACAGTAAAGGCTGCCCGCCTGATGAAACCTGCAGCCGAATCAAAATGGATTGTTTCCGGCTGACAACCAGCTCACCGACGAGCCCATGAAAACGGATAAACGAACAATTTCAAGTAATAACCTGTTCGTTCCCTGGCAAGCACCAACCAATTAACCATACAATGCTTTATTAAACAATGACAATTTCAATTGACAGCATAGAAACTTGTAGCTATACACTTTTATATATTTTTGGAGGATATATGTCGGTGAAATTTGCCATGCTCGGCATTCTGGCAGAAAAGAACCTGCATGGATACGAACTGAAAAGCAGTTTCGACGAAAAGGTCGGGGAGTTCTGGAGCCTCAACTACGGACAGATCTACTCCACCCTCGACCGACTGGAGAAGGAAGACCTTGTCACCCATGACCGTCAGGCGCAGGACAGGCGCCCCGACAAGAAGATCTACAGCATTACCGGTAAAGGAAGAACGGAACTGGAAGAATGGCTCTCGACCCCGGTACACAAGGTTCGCGCACTGCGTGACGAATTCTTCATCAAACTCGTATTCATGGACAGGAAGGACCCGGGTCCCATCCTGGATCTTATCGAGAAGCAGAAAGCGCACTACCTCAAACAGATGAACAGGCTTACCAATCGAAAGGTTTCCCTGAAAAAGAGGCCGGAGCATGCGGATAGCCTCACCGCCGAGTTGCTTATGGACGCGGGGCTGTTTCATGCCGAGGCGGACATCAAGTGGCTGACCCTGTGCGCGTCGAAGATCAAGGCGACAATGGGAGAAAATACGTAAAATATCAAACGAGGTGACCCATGATCGAAATTCGGAATGCCGGCAAGAAGTATCTGCAGGGAGCGCGAGAGGTTCATGCGTTGCGAAATGTGTCCCTTCGCATTAAAAGCGGCGAATTTCTCTCCATCATGGGTCCGAGCGGCTCGGGCAAGAGCACGCTCCTGAATCTGATCGGCGGCCTCGACCAGCCGACGTCGGGTGAAATCTTCATGGACGGCAGGCCGCTGCACGGCATATCGGACGACGAACTCACCCTCATTCGGCGCAGGAGGGTCGGATTCATCTTTCAATTCTTCAATCTTCTGCCGATCCTCACCGCAGTCGAAAATGTCTGCCTGCCGCTTCTCCTGGAGGGCATCCCCTTTACCCGCATCAAACCGAAGGCGGTCCTGCTCCTGGAACAGATGGGCCTTGGCGAACGAACGGAGCACCGGCCGGAACAGCTCTCCGGGGGAGAGATGCAACGGGTGGCTATCGCCCGCGCGTTGATCACCGAGCCCGCCGTGCTGCTGGCCGACGAACCTACCGGCAACCTGGATTCCCATACCAGCGAGGAGATCTTCCTGCTGCTGTCCAATCTCAATGAAAAGGGTCAGACCATTGTCATGGTTACCCACGATTCCAAGGCAGCAGCGTACGGCACGCGGGTCATCACCCTGAAAGACGGGGCTCTTGCCGAAGATGTTTCCCTCGGAGGGGCCCCCTCATGAGCATTGCCAACCTGCTCCGCCATATCAGCTCCAAGCACGTCAGGTTCCAGAAAGCCCAGACGTTCATGTCCATTGCCGGCATCTGCCTCGGCGTGGCTGCCATCGTATCCATAGGCATCGTCAACAAGAGCATCCTCCGCTCATTTGAAGACTCGTTCATCAACTCGACCGGGCGGGCCGCCCTCCAGGTTACCGGCGCCCAGTCCGGTTTTCCCGAGGCAATCCTGGAAAAGGTCCAGACCGTGCCCGGCGTGGAATACGCCGTGCCGGTGGTCGAAACCGACGGGCTCCTGTCGAAAGGCAAAGAGCGGTCAATGATGATCCTCGGCGTGGACGTGCTGGTGGACAGCCAGGTCCGCAGCTACAGTCTTGCCGAGGAGGATGCGGACATTCCCGACCCCCTGCTGTTCCTGGCCAAACCGGACTCGATCCTCGTCACCAGGACGATGGCAGACCGGGAAGGCATCAAAATCGACCAGAAGATTGCGGTGGAAACGGTCCAGGGGACGCGCGAGTTCCGGGTACGCGGCATCCTTAACCCTGAGGGACCGGCAAAGGTCATGGGGGGCAATCTGGCACTGATGGATATCTATGCCGCGCAGCTGGCATTCGGCAAGGAGGGGCGCATTGACCGGGTCGACGTGAGCCTTCTGCGGGGAGAAAAGCTTGAAACCGTCAAGCAGCGAATCGAGGCGGCACTCCCGGCGGGCTACACGGTGGAGACACCGATCGGCAGGACCCGGCAGATCGAGAGCATGCTGTCCAATTTTCAGACCGGCCTGGACCTGGTTAGCTTCTTCGCCATCATTGTCGGCATGTATCTCATCTACAACGCGGTCTCCATCTCCATCGTCCGCCGCCGGAAAGAGATCGGCATCCTGCGCGCCCTGGGAGCTACCCGTGGACAGGTCATGAGGCTATTCCTCGGCGAGACACTATTCATTTCAATCATCGCCTCGGCACTCGGAGTCGGACTGGGAATACTCTTTGCCGAATCAATCGTCGGAATTCTGGGCAAGATAATTTCCCAGATGTATGTAAGGACAGCGGTCACCGGGATCAGCATCACCTGGCAGTATCCTGTGTTGGGCATAGTCTGCGGCGTTGTCGCCAGCCTTGCAGCAGCTGTCCTGCCGGTCCTTGCCGGCAGCCGTATTTCGCCGGTCTCCGCCATCCGCTCCGTCCCCTGGTCCGAAGAGGGCTTTCTGACCGGCAGGCGCCTCAATACCGCCTCGGCGACATGCATCCTGTTAGCGGCAGCGGTGTTCTGCTTGTATCGCTATGCCGATTGGACTCCGCTGTTTCGGAGCACGAGCTTTCTCTTCTCTTCCCAGCTCTTCCTGCTGCTGGGAATGTCCCTGTTCATGCCGACCTTTCTGAAAGGATTTATTTCCCTCTTCCATCGGCTTCCGCTGCTGCGTCACAATTCCATGGGAATGCTGGCCGGCCTCAACCTGCGGAAGAACCTGAACCGCAACGCTGTGGCGGTTGCAGCCATATTCTTCGGCATTTCGGTGTTCGTCAACTCGGCCGGGTACGTGCATAGCAGCAAGGAGTCGGTAATGACCTGGCTGGATGCCGTGGTCCGCGCGGATATCATCGTTTCCGACGGGCATCCCTCATCGAGCACCAATGCCCAGACCGTTCCGATGCCGTTGGACATGTGGCAAGATATCGAAAAAGTACCCGGCGTCCTTTCTGCGGACCCGTGGCGCAAGCTGTACATGGATTATAATGGCAACCGGGTGCTTCTATCGATCATCGACATGGTCCGCCGGGCGGAATACAGCCACTTCATGGTCACCAAGGGTGACGAGAAAAAGCTGCTGGGTCAGCTGGCACGCCGCGACAACGTGGTGGTCAGCGAGCCGTTCGCCAGCCGTTTCCGTGTCGGACCCGGTGACACCATCACCCTGCCGACGCCCACCGGACTGGTCCGCTTCGGTGTATCCGCGGTGGTGGTGGATTACCTGTATGACAACGGCACCGTGTACCTGGACCTTGATACCTTCCAGCGTCACTGGGGTGACAAACTTGCCGACCAGTTTTCCGTGCGGGTCAAGCCGGGAGAAAACATCGTGCAGGTAAGGGACGCCATCCAGAAAAAACTGGGAGGCAACAGAAAGCTTTTTGTCCTTCCTGTTCAGGAATTCAAGGACGAAATACGCAAAACGATGGATCAGACGTTTATCTTCAATTACGCCCTGAGTGTGGTGACCATGGCCATTGCCTGTTTCGGCATCATCGTCACCCTGCTCGCCTCGGTACTGGAACGGACGCGCGAGATCGGCATCCTCCGCTCCATCGGGATGCTCAGAAGGCAGGTGTCCGGCGTCGTCGTGCTGGAGTCCATTCTCATGGGCATTGCCGGGGGGATCCTCGGCTGTCTGGCCGGCATCGTTACCGGGTGGATCAACCTCGAAGGGGCGTTCCGGGCCAATTACAGCTCCGCCGCGGAATACTTCATCCCCTACGGCTCGATACTCTGGGCCCTCATCATGTCGGCCGGACTGTCCGCACTGGCCGGTATATATCCTGCCCGCCGGGCGGCAAAAACCGATGTAGTGGAGGCGCTGACCTATGAATAGGAAACCTGCCCAAGAAACAGGGAACAAGCTATGGTGCGTGGGGTGCATGGTCATAACGGTAGTGCTCTTTTTTACGGTCTCCGCCCAGGCCATGAGCGGCCGCGACGTCTACGAAAAGGTCCACCAGGTGCGTTCCCGCATGCTCGACCGGAAGACCGAGGCCTCCATGGCGCTGTTTGACAAGGGTGGCGGCAAACGAACCAGGACCCTCACCGAGTACAGCAAAAAGGCCGACCCCGAGGCCTACAAGGTCCTGGTGGTGTTCAATTCCCCTCCGGACCTGAAAGGCGTCGGCTTCCTCATGTATGCCCACACCTTTGCCGACCGGGACCTGTGGGCCTATTTCCCCGAGTACCGGCGGATCAGGCGCATCCCGGTCACCTCCCAGGACGACTCGTTCTTCGGTTCCGATTTTTCCTATGACGACTTCGGCGGGCCGCCGAACCTGGATGACTACAAATTCAGCATTTTGCGGGAAGATAATTTCGACGGCAAGCCCTGTTACGTGGTCGAGGTAACGCCGAAAATCCGGCGCAAATACACGAGGTATGTCGCCTGGGTGGCAAAAGATCTCTGGATACATCTGAAAATCGATTACTACCAGGACAAGGAAATCTACCGCGCCGGAGTATTCCGCAACATCAGGATTGTCGACGGCATAGCAACGCCCTTCAAGCTCGACATGGAAAATCGCAAGACCGGCCACCGGACCGAGCTGACCGTCGAGAGCATCAAGTATCACACCAATTTTCCGGATGAGCTGTTCACGCAACGGTCGCTTGAGCGGGGCGGTAGGTGAACAAGGTATTTATTGCATTACTCTTGCTGCTTTCATCTGCTTCACACTGTATGGCGGGTGATTTCCTCGCCCTCTCCGGCAGGCTCGACCTGCGCGGAGGCCTGGCGCTGGACAGCGACAGCGAAAAGGAATACCCGTCTTTCACCGGCAGACTGAAGATTGACACGCCACCGTCGAGGTGGTATTTCCACGCCTGGCTGGAAGGCGGCTGGGACGGGAAAGTGGCGCATCCCATCCGGGACCATGCGCTGCTCAAGACCTGGGACGGCGTATACCAAAGCAACACCCCCTGGCTCGAGTTCAAGGAATTGTACCTTGCCTATTCGTCAGATGATTTCGAGCTGCGTGCCGGCGTCCAGCGCTTTGCCTGGGGAAGGCTTGACGAGTATCCCATCAACGACCTGCTCAATCCCTGGGACTATAGCCGCTTTATCCTGCCGTCGCTGGAAGACCGCAAGATCGGCGTACCGTCCTTGTCCGCCAACCTGAACAAGGGAAACTGGAGCTTCGACATGGTCTGGGTTCCGGTGTTCGTCCCCTACCGCCTCCCGCAGCCTAACGAGCGCTGGTTCGGAAAATCCGGAATCTCGGCCCTGGCTCGGTTACCGGGCGCAGAGGTTGTCCCGAAGGAGCCGGATCTGCCGCCGCATACCCTGGAGAACAGCGAGTTCGGCCTGCGCGTTCGTCATTCCGGGGACATGGATTGGGCTCTCAACCTGTTTCACGGCTATGATCCGCGGCCGGTATTGAAAACAACCGCGCTCTCCATACTTCCCCTACCGGGGAAAACCGTTATCGACCCCGGCTTTATACCCGATTTCCACAAAACCACGGTAATCGGACTTGACATGGCTACCATTGTCGGCGACTGGAGCCTGCGGGCGGAAGCGGCCTGGTCGTTCAACCGCTATTTCACCATTCGCCAGGAGCTCTGGGGCTACCCGTCAATCCCTTCTCCCGGAGTCTTGCCGCTCAACCCGAACGAAATAAAGAGCGACACCCTCGACTACGGTGTCGGAGCTGATTACCGTGTAATTGAAGATTGCATCCTGACCGTGCAGGCGCAGCAAACAGTCGTCATCAACAGACCGGACACCCTGTATGAACGCAGGTTCGAGACGCTTCTCTGGGCAAATCTCAAGCTGTTCTGGCTGAACCAGAAAATTGAGACCAATATCAATCTTGCCTATAACCCGGAACATGGCGACGGCATGGCCAGGGCGAATGCCTGGTATGTGTTTACGGATTCATGGAAAGCGGGCGTTACCGTGGTATCTTTTACCGGCCCGGCCCAGTCAATTTTCGGCAGGTACGCCAATAACAGTCAGCTTGAAGCCGAACTGGTGTATGCCTGGTGAACAGAGGCTATCACTGATTAAAAAAACGTAGCCGCCATGAAAACCCTGCTACAGTGTCGGTATCATGCACTGTAGCATTGAGCTGATATTTTACTTGGAGGATAGTATGGCGAGATTTCTGAAAAAAAAAGAAGCATCGCTGGGAAAGGCACCCGGAGAGCTTGTTTTCATAGGCGAACAAAAGGTGGAAGAGGCGACCATCCGGGTCATCAATTACGACCAGGAGCACCTGAGTGAACAAGAGCTGCAAGATATTAAAGAAGGCATACCCTATAAGGAAACATCGACCGTCACCTGGCTCAATATAAACGGACTGCATGATACGGAGTTGATCAAGTCAGTTGGCAGCATCTTCGGTCTTCATGCGCTGGTACTCGAAGACATGGTCAATACCGGCCAGCGACCAAAGATGGAAGATTTCGATGACTATCTTTTTATTGTCGTGAAAATGATGCGCTATGACGAGGCTGCCGGGATAATCAACAATGAACAATTGAGCATGGTCTTGGGCAAATCCTTTCTCCTCACCGTTCAGGAACAACCGGGTGATGTCTTCGAGCCTGTCCGCGAGCGGATCCGGAAACAGAAGGGAAGGATTCGGAAGGTCGGCATTGATTACCTGGCTTATGCGCTCCTGGACACTATTGTCGACAATTATATCTTCATTATCGAAAGACTGGGTGAACAGATCGAGGACATCGAAGATGAAATTCTTGACAACCCGAATCAGGATGTGCTCACCAGGATCAATGCTTACAAGCGGGAGATGAACTACCTACGCAAATCGATCCGCCCCGCAAGAGAATTAATTCTGCAACTGAGCAAGCATGATTCGGACCTTGTCCAGGAACAAACCCTGCCGTTTTTGAAAGACCTTCTGGACCTTGTCACGCAGGCGGTAGAAGTTATTGACACTTACAGGGACATGCTTTCCGATCATCTTGACATATATAATACCGGAGTGAACAACAGGCTGAACGAAATCATGAAAATTCTGACAATTTTTTCAGCTATCTTCATTCCGCTCACGTTCATCGCCGGAATCTACGGCACAAATTTCAAATATCTGCCGGAACTCAATTACCGCTACAGTTATTTCGCTTTATGGGGCGTAATGGTGGTGATTGCCTTGGGCATGGTGAGGTTTTTCAGACGCAAAAAATGGCTTTAAGGCGTACACCTGTCAGAGGTGCGGCACTACTCAGCCACCAGTATGCCACATAAAATTTTCCGGCCGCACTGGCTGAGGCTTCGCTAAAAAAGCTCGATGTCAATAGAGACGGGGTTATCTCTGCTGATGAATTTAAGGCTGATCACGGCAAGCATTAAGCACAGCCGAAATCATCAAAAGAAAATTAAATGACTGTGAAGTGAATGTAATAGCATTTTTTCTAGTTGATGCTTTTTTTGGTGCGGTGCCCCCGAAAAACGACCTTTTGCACCTGTTTCTGTCAAATGTGCAGCTCTGAAACCAGTATTTACTTTTCGCGCCCCTCCGGGTATTCATTCCGAAAGAAACCATGTAACGCGACATTACTCGAGGACATGTTTTTCAAGAACGAAGCAGGTAAAAATGCCGGAGAATATTTTTGTCCCGGCTTCTTCAACGCCCTCGACTTCAACACGTCGGCGCTTGCCATTGGCCTCTGTCACCTTTGCTTCCAGGATTACCGAATCGCCGACTCTCGATGGCTTCAGGAATTTGACTTCTGCGGAACCGAGCACGACATTCGGGTCGTTCACCGCTGCCATTGCCGCAAAGTCGGCAGCCCCAAAGACAAAACCGCCATGCACAAGGTTGTGATCGTCTACGGCCATTTCGGCTGTAGTGTTGAGTTTAACGGTAGCCATGCCTTCAGCGATAGTGACTAGCTGCCCGCAAAGTGCTCGGTTTATCGACAAGTGTGTATTGAGATCCATAATTTTCTCCTTTTTCAGGGGATTAACCAATCTCAGAAGCAAGCCGGGAGTGCCCGGAGTATGCAATAATGATCAATGGTGCCCGCTGACCGGCCGGGCGGATAGTTGTCACGCACAGTTGGCGTAGGCGCCGACCGACTTGACATTGATGACCCGTTTACAAGAGACTCCGCCGACGTTTATAGGGCTTTTACGATCTGCAACTTCACTACAGAAGTTGAACTTCCGCCCCGAATAAACATATTCTAAAAAATACTTGGTGGCATAGTCAAGATCGTTATGACCCGACAAAAACATCTCGTTAGGCGTAACCGTGTATTGGGTCGTAAAACCGTAGGTATGATCCTTATGGCAGGTCATGACCCGAGGTTCATCACCCCACATGGGATGGGATTTCCACATGCATTCGCCGGGCTGAAGGTTTTGCACTATGCCCAAGGCTGATCACTGAATACTACACATAAGATAAGGGAGGAAACTTAAAGAAGCAACTCCAGGGTGTTGTCATCGTCCACACCCACAACTTTTTCAAAGAGTCCCAGAAACCGCTCGTTGAAAGCCCCCTTCATCTCCTGCTTCATCACATGAAAGGCAATGTTCGGAGGCAGTGTTTTATTGCCATTTCGATCAACAGTCAGATTGCAGTAAACATCACAAATGGCACAGATCTGTGCACTACGCGAAATCGACTCATTCTTGAGTCCCCGCGGATAGCCGCTGCCGTTATTACGCTCATGATGGTTCCTTACAATAGCAAGAGAAACGGAACTCAAGGAACTGTTCTTTTGCAAGTAGAGATACCCATCTTCCGAATGCTTCTTGATCGTGACTACTTCACTGGGCGTAAGCTTCCCTGGTTTAGACAAAACCTCCTGCGGGACAAAAAGCATGCCGATATCATGAAGCATGCAACCGATTCCCACATCCACCACTTCATCATGGGAAAGGAGAAAAGCCTCGGAATGAAGCAGCAGGGAAAGGGTCGTTACATGGAGGCTATGGACAAACGTCGGGAAGTTATGCGACATGACCGATTCCAGAGAGGTGATGGCGGTGGGATCCTTGGAAATATAGAGAAGCAGATTTTCCACCAGCCGCTGACTTCGCTCCAAGTCCCCGGCCTTATGTGGATTGGTGAAAATATCGCCCATGAAGTTGATGGAGGTCTGGTAAATGATTTTACCTTTGGTCCTGCCATCAAATTTATCGCTCTGGAGAAACCTTTCAGCACTTTTTTCCATGTGCTCCGTGATGATTTCCATATCTTCGGGACTAACAAAAAGGAATTCAACCTTATTGCTGGCAAGCCGGTCGGCATCCTCCCTGGAAAAATCACGACCGTGATTCTTGTAAAGAACATAGTTCTGACCGGTTTTCAGATATAACGCAACATCAGGAAAAATGGCAGTTTCTATAGTTTCAATACTAACCGGGATGTACGTCGCATCCATAGACTCTGGTCCTTTACAAATAGCTTTGAATAATCAGGTGGGGGAATCCAATATACTGAATGTATCGGAGAAATTTCAATTTTCTAAAGGTGTTCTTGATAAAGGTAAGCTTATCTGACAGGATTATGCAAAAACTGTTTCTAATTCAATGACTTGGAACACGCTACCGCTCCTTGGTCATTCTTCCGGTCCCAGCCACTCCCCGCTTTCCCATCGTTCAATCGCCATGCTGGCCCGAAACCCCAACAGCCCCGGCAGCAATGCCACCCGAGCCAAGGTAGCCAGGCAGCGCTTGCTGTCGTAACGGATCGAATAGACCGCCGCCATTCCGGCCACAACCGGGTCGTTGTCGTCAACCAGTTCCAGCAGAGCCTGTCTGCCGCTCTCGCCGATGCCGACAATCGACCGGTAGAGTCCGGCAATCATTTGTGCATGGGTGTTGGACCGCTCTTCATTCATTTCTTCCAGCGCCTGATGGTGCGCCGCAGCGGTAGTGGCAAAACGGTGCAGCAACCGCGTCAGTCTATCGTCCCGCATGGTGCTCCTGTCTATGTATCGGGTGTTGGCTAGGAAAATGGAAACGAGCTCTTTTCCTCGCTGTTTTTGTCTTCAAAATATTTTCCCAGGTCGTGGTCTGCCCCGTGAGAGCTAGTAAACTCCCCTAAGTTCCCGACTCTTTCTTTGCGACTCCGGTAATTTTCAAAGCAGTAATCAGATCTCTGGAAAGCTCCGGCATTCGTTCCTGGCCCAGCTCGGCCAAGGCCTGATGCAAGGAGTCAACAGTAGCAACAAAGAGTATAACCGCAACTCCCTGGCAAAGAGGGCGAACTCGTCGAAGCAGCGAACTGCCGCCGTCGAGGAGGCGAAGCGCTCCGACGAAGTTGCCGTTTCGCCAATGGTGCAGAGCACCTGCAACCTTTATGAGTCCCTGGTAGAAATCGCGGGTTTCCCCAAGCGCACCACGCCAAAGATGTTCGAGAGTTTCGTGGCAAGCGAACCAATCCTCGCGATTGAACTCTTCAATAGCCAGCAGCAGGCCTGCCGGGGGTCTTTCAGTACCGTAGTGGGTCATGAATTATAATACTAAGGGGGGTGATACCTGCGTGTCCAGAAAAATCCTCGCAAGGACCCGGGGCTATCTCGGCATACTGTACGATATTATTTATTACCGCTGGGCTTGCTGATTTTCCACGGAACGGTATTGCCGAGCGGGTAGCCCTTCTGCGCTATCATTTTTCGGAGAACGACAATCCTGTCACCGGGATGAGGGTGGGAAGCCAACAGATAGGGGAACGTGCCGCCCGCCTGTCCGGCGAGACGGGAAAAGAAGTCGGTTGCGCCTCCGGCATGGCCGTAGCCGGCCACCAGCATGTCCAACCCGAACGCATCGGCAGCGGTTTCCTGCTGTCGAGAGTAGCTCATCTCCATGCCGAGAAACAGATCCGAGGCTAGTCCGGCCAGCGCACTGTCCTGGCCGAAAAACATCGCCAGTGCCAGGGTAACGCCAAGCCCCCGGCCCAGTCCTCGCAGATGGTCGCGGTGGGCATAGTGACCGAGTTCATGCCCGAGAACCATGGCCAGCTCATTTTCCGAACGCACCTGCTTCAGCAGACCGGAAAAAACCATGATCTGGCCACCCGGCAAAGCCATGGCGTTGACAGCCTCGTTATCGGCAACATGGACGGAAAAATCATAGGTACGAAGGGGTGACTTCGGCGGAAGGGTCTGCAGCAATGTATGCAACAGTTTCGTCAGGTCCGGGTTCTCCTGATAGCGGTACTTTTCCAACAGCTGCTTGCCCGCCCAGACCTCGACATCAACGGGCACCCGCGGGACGACCAGTTCGGCCAGCCACCAGAAGCCGAGCGAGATAATCGCCACGATCACCACCAGCCCCCCGACCAGCCAAGCCAGTTCCGCCAGGGGATGGTTATGCGAAACGTTGACGTTGTCTGCCAGTTCCCTCGGGGTATACTTCATCGGGGATTAAGGGCAACCGCCGTACCATAGGCGACCACCTCGACACTGCCCAGCTTGCCTTTGCGATTCGCAGAGTTGCCGATGGTGGATGTTTCCAGGCGCAGATTAACGACCATATGCGCACCGTTCCCTATCGCCTGCTCCTTCATGCGCAAAATAGCTTCTCGCCGGGCCCGGTCAACAAGCGATTCATACGCCTTGATCCGACCGCCAAAGATATTGCGCAGGATGGCAAGCATGCGTTTGAAATAATCGATGGAGATTACCGCACTGCCGGACACCAGAAAGGCTTTCTTCACCCGCCCTTCGGCAAAAAAAGCCTCGGCCGTCATCACCTGAAACGTCAACTGCTCGCGTTCCCTCCTGACAATGGAGGCATAGTGTTTTCGCTCCGCGAAGGAGCCTGCCGTATAGCCTAACGTCAGCAGCGCCAGGAATACTATAAGATCGAAATACCTGGTTACGATTTCCATGGCAGAACTCCCCTATTCAACGCGAACTGCGGTACCATACGCAAACAGCTCGGCAGCGCCCTGGGCAACGGACGAAGTCGCAAAACGGATATTCACCACGGCATTGGCCCCTAACTGCCTTGCCTGCTCGGTCATCCTCTGCACGGCTTCCTCCCGGGCATCCTGCAGCAGTTCGGTGTAGCCCTTGAGTTCGCCACCCACCAGGTTCTTCAGGCCGGCCATGATATCCCGGCCAACGTGCTTGGCGCGCACGGTACTGCCTTGCACGATACCGAAGTGCTCTACGATTTTCTTGCCGGGAACAGTGTTTACGTTGGTCAGGATCATACCTACTCCTTTTCTGATAATAAGTATTCACAAAACAAAGATGTCTTGTCAGGCTCGGAATTAATTGCTACCGCCCATATACGGGCTAAACATGGTTGGCCATCGTCATCCGGCAACAATCAGCGCTGCCGTTCTTGACAAGCAGCATAAAACAACGTCAAGAAACATCTCTGCGTTGGCTGGTATGATGCACCTGGCACCAGATCACCTTGAGAGTTGCCCCGGCGGCCTATCGGTCCAGACCCATGGCCTGGCTTAGAACCGACTATCTGCCGATTTTCCCCTTGCAAGGCCACCCCCCTTAATGTTGCGGCGGCAACAACTCATGCAACGCAAAACAATTGGCGAAGGTTAATTTAATTACACTTGGAAGTCAATGGGAAATCAAGCATTACTTTCTCAGGAATTCGCCATTTCCTCTATCTACATGCAAGAAAATCTGATAGCGATTTTAGGAAAGCAATAAAATTAACCTAATCCGCATCCTACTCAACTTTGAACCCTGCGCATTTTTTTTGAAGTAAAAATTGTTGCACCCCCTCTCACTGCGCTCCACAAAAGCCTTCACTTATCCAAGAACATTTATCAGTTTAACTTCTTTACATGTTTGTTAACCCGCCAACAACACATCTCATAGTCATAATGCACTTAAATTATTGAACAATATCTTGATTGCACTATTTGGCACACATAATGCCTTGTATATCACAAAAGCCGACTAAGTCTGCCGACGAAGTCAGCCTCCTTGTCATGGGGGCGGATATTCCGCCCTTTTTTTCAAAGAGAACTGAGAACAAAAGAAACATTTATTGTATTAAATAAGCTCTATCATAACATTACAATAAATTGGCCATAACAAGCATTACTACAACAAATAACACTATTTGGAAAAGAAAGACTTTAAGGCAAAGAATATTAAAAGCAAATCAAAACTACATACTTGGTAAAGTCAATAAAAATTTCCGCTGCTTTAGGCATCAATATTTTATAGGGGGTAGTACATGTCAGAAGTAATTCTTGAAATTGATGAGATAGTAATGCGGGCACAAAAGGCTTTGGATATTATAAAAACCTTTTCCCAAGAACAGGTAGATAATATCACTGAAGCAATGTGCCACGCCGGGTCAGCCGCAGGAATGAATCTAGCTGAGTTGGCTGTAGAAGAAACCGGGATGGGCAAACTGGAAGACAAGGCAATGAAAAACTACGTCGCTACCCAGGTTGTTTACGACCAGATGAAAGATGGAAAATCGGTAGGCATCATTGAGGAGAAAAACGGCGTCATTCATATAGCCGAGCCTTTCGGCATTGTTGCAGCCGTTACCCCAACCACAAACCCGACGTCCACCACTTTGTGCAATGCCCTCATTAGCCTTAAGGGACGCAATGTCATTATCTTCGCATTTCATCCACGTGCCCAACAATGTTGCGCTGCCTCCGCACAGATACTGCTTGACGCAGCCATTGCCGCAGGAGCACCGGCCGATTGTATCCAATGGATCAAAAAACCCTCTGTTGAGGCCACCAACATCCTCATGAAACACTCTGGCATAGCTATGGTTATAGCTACCGGGGGTGGCGCCATGGTCAAGGCGGCCTATAGTTCCGGTCACCCGGCACTTGGTGTCGGCCCAGGCAATGTTCCGGTGTATATCGAAAGAACCGCCGACCTCAACATGGCCGTAAACAACATAATTGCTTCCAAGACCTTCGACTACGGCACTCTGTGCCTCACCGAGCAGACTGTTATCTTTGATAACGAGGATACCGCACAGAAAGTCCTGCAACTTTTCAAAGAACGGGGAACATACCTATGTGACGAGGTACAGAAAACCAAACTAGAAGCTGTCATGTTCGACAAAGAAAAAGGAGTGCCATCCGCTTCTATTGTCGGTCAATCGCCGCAGAAGCTTGCCCAGTTGGCCGGATTTTTCGTTCCGGACGAAATCAAGCTGCTTTTGGTTCCGATAAAAGCCATAGGCACGGAAGATTGGATGAGCCACGAGAAGCTTTCTCCGGTTCTCTCTTGGTATATAGCCGACAATACAGATATGGCTATCCAGGCCGCAGTTGATCTTCTGGAATTTGGCGGTGCGGGACATACTGCTGTTGCGTTTTCCAGAAACGAGGAAATCCTCGTAGAATATGCACTGAAAGTCCCTGCAGGCAGGGTCATCTGGAACCAGCCAGCATTGCATGGCGTTTGTGGTATTACGAGCGGATTGACGGCGTCCTTGACTCTGGGTTGCGGGGCTCGAGGGGGAAACATAACCACGGATAACATTACTTACAAGAACCTGCTGAATATTAAGAGAGTGGCGAAAAGGACCAAGGAAGACGCGTAACTAACTTACCACCAGCACACGGCACGGCGTTACTTCACCACATAACAAACACAAAAGAGAGAAAACATGACACCTTTTAGTATGTATCAAAGAAAATTGGTTTCAGCTGACGATGCGGTAAAGGCAGTAAAGTCAGGCGACTGGCTGGACTATGGAATCTGTGTCGGGCATCCCGTTGCTACAGACAAGGCACTTGCGGCACGCGCCAAGGATTTGAGAGATATTAAGGTCCGGGGCGCAATAACGATGTGGATGCCTGAAATTTGTTCCATTCCAGACTCTGAAAAAACTTTTACCTGGAACTCATGGCACTGCACGGCTATCGACAGAAAAATAGTCGAGGCTGGCTTTGGCTACTACGGACCCTTGCGATATTCAGAACTCCCTAAAATGTATCGGGAAGATATTGACAGAGTCGACGTAGCCATGTTCCAGGTGGCGCCTATGGATGAGCATGGTTTCTTCAATTTCGGTCCCCAATCATCCCATCTCATGGCCGTCTGTGAACGGGCCAAAGTAATCATCGTGGAAGTCAACCAGAATATGCCCCGCTGCTTGGGCGGCTTTGAAGAAGCCATCCATATTTCCAAGGTTGACTTCGTCGTGGAAGGAAATAACCCGCCCTTGGCTCAACTGAAACCAAACAGTATTACGGACGTGGATCAAAAAGTGGCCCAACTTATCGTCGAAGAAATCCCGAATGGAGCGTGCCTTCAGTTGGGAATAGGCGGAATGCCAAATGCTGTTGGCATGTTGATAGCTGAATCCGACCTGAAAGACCTTGGAGTGCACACGGAGATGTATGTTGATGCCTTTGTCGATCTTTCTGAGCGAGGCAAAATAAACGGATCCAGAAAGAATATAGACCGCTTCCGACAGGTCTTCGCTTTTGGGGCAGGAACTCAGAAACTCTACGATTTCATCCACGATAATCCGGCGATCATGAGCTGTCCATCTGATTACGTAAACGATGTCAAAAGGATTGCACTGATTGACAACTTCATGTCCATCAATAACGCAATGGAAGTTGACCTGTTCGGCCAGATATCCTCCGAGTCATCAGGAACCAAACAGATAAGCGGAACCGGTGGTCAACTCGACTTTGTCATGGGCGCCTATCAGTCGAAAGGAGGTAAAAGTTTCATCTGTCTGTCTTCCACCTATGGCAAACCAATGGAAGTCAAATCCAGGATTGTGCCCACACTGAAACCGGGAAGCATCGTCACTGCCAGTCGCACTTGTACCCAGTGGGTCGTTACTGAGCATGGCAAGGTTAACCTCAAAGGCATGAACACCTGGCAACGTGCTGAAGCACTCATTTCCATTGCCCATCCTGATTTTCGTGACGAACTGATCAAGGCCGCGCAAGACATGAAGATCTGGAGAAGGAGCAACAGAGTCTGAGCAAGGAAACGAATCACACGCGTAACAGTATCTGACACGAGAAAGGAGAACACATGAAAACAGTTATATGCATTCTGCTTTTTGCGGTTCTTTGCCTGAGGGCCGATATGTCGATGGCGATTGATGGGAATGCCAGAGACTATATCCCTCTTCCACCAGGAACGAATCTCGGTATCCTTTACTTCCAGCATCTGGATGCACACAGGTTTTATTCCAACAGGAAGGAAGTGCCGGGCGATAACAAGCTTGAAGTAAACGCGCCGTTAGTCCGTATGGTCCATTATACGACGCTATGGGGCATGACCATCGACCCGCAATTCGTCATTCCCGTCTACGGCACCGCGCACACAAAGATAGGCGCGCTCGGACTGGATCAGTCAACCACATCCATGGGAGATCTGACAATCGGCTGCACCTTCTGGCTTGTCAATAAGCCGGAGAAAACCTTCTGGGTCGGGTTTACACCGTGGATCACTTTTCCTACCGGCAACTTCAATCATGACAAATTTGTCTCAAGCAGCGCGCTTGCTTCCAACCGTTACACTTTTACTTCGCAATTCGGTTTGGAAAAGGGGCTTGGTTACGGCTTCCATTTAAGTGCGATCGCAGAAGGGGCCGTTTATACGGACAACAATGATTGGATGTCTGCCACAGGAGGGAAAGCCACGCAAAGCAAGGACCCGACTTTCCTGTCGCAGATCAGCCTGTCCTATGACATCACAAAGACTACCTTTGCCTCTGTGAAGTGGCGTTATCTGGCATGTGGGGAGACCGAGGTGGCCGGTGTGAAGCAGAAAGACGGCGCTGATGATCATCGAGTCGATCTGGCTCTCTTTCATATGCTCACTAAAACCGACCAACTGATGTTCGAGTACCAGAAAACGGTGCAGGTGAAAAATGGATATGACTCCGATGGTTTCCTTGTTCGATGGGTGCATGTTTTCTGATGGCTGTAACTGGTTGATTGAAGGTGAAATGTCAGGGGTAAGACAACAGAAGCAGACGGCTCGCACAACCTATAAAAAAATATGGAGGAATACATGATTCTTTTCAATCCCAAGAAACATGCACGGAAATACGCGGACGAGAAATCACGCCAGATTATGCTGAAGACAATCGATTTTTTCGAGCAGAAGGGGCTCAAGAAGCTGAGGGCGGATTGGCGCAGGAGAGTGTGGAACTATGATTTCGTGGATTTCATGCGGGATAATCAGGTGTTCGCGACCCTCATGACTCCGTCGGGCTATGGTGCGCCGGATTCACGCTGGGATACGTACCGTAATTGCGAGTTCTCTGAAATCACCGCGTTCTACGGTCTGACGTACTGGTACACCTGGCAGGTATCCATGCTGGGGCTGGGGCCCGTGTGGATGGGGTACAACGAGGACCTCAAGCATAAGACGGCGAAACTTCTCCAAGACGGCGAAGTCTTTGCCTTCGGTCTCTCCGAAAAGGAGCACGGGGCCGATATCTATTCAACCGATATGATGCTCACCCCCCTGGGAGACGGAAGATACAAGGCCAGCGGAGACAAGTACTACATCGGCAACGGTAATGAAGCGGCCCTTGTCTCGACTTTCGCCAAGATGGCGGACACCGGAGATTACGTTTTCTTTGCGGCAAATTCCAGGCATCCGAATTACGAATGTGTCCGGAGCGTGGTAGACCAGCAGAACTATGTGGCCGAATTCGCCCTGCACGACTATCCCATCACCGATGCGGACATCATGCAGAAGGGGCCCAAGGCCTGGGACGACATGCTCAACACAATCAACGTCTGCAAATTCAACTTAGGCTTCTGCGCCATAGGCCTTTGCACCCATGCCTTCTATGAGGCTATCGACCATGCGGCCAACCGTAATGTATACGACATGTTCGTTACTGATTTCCCCCATGTAAGAAAGATGATGACCGACGCATATTGCCGCCTTGTTGCCATGAAGCTTTTTGCGGAAAGGGCAAGTGATTACATGAGGCAGGCCAACGCCGATGACCGTCGGTATCTCATGTACAACCCTATGGTAAAAATGAAAGTGACTCGTGAAGGCGAGGATGTGATGAATCTTCTCCATGAAGTAATTGCTGCCAAAGGATTCGAAAACGAGCCATTCTTTGAAATCGCAAAAACTGAACTTCCGATGCTTCCCAAACTGGAGGGGACTGTCCATGTCAATATGGCGCTGGTTCTGAAATTCTTGACGAATTACCTGTTCAATCCCAAGGAATATCCGGAGGTGCCGCGCCGCGATGATCCTACAAATGACACCTTTCTCTTTGACCAGGGTCCGACGAGGGGATTGGGAAAGATTCAGTTCCATGACTATAACATTGCCTACAACGCTTGTAATCTGACAAATGTCGAAATTTTCAAGGAACAAATAAAACTCTTCAAGAATATGCTCACTGAGGCAGCGCCAAGCAAAGAGCAGACGAAAGACATCGATTATCTGCTGGCCTTGGGAGAAATTC
The DNA here is from genome assembly GCA_028683555.1 of Geobacteraceae bacterium. GTDB lineage: Bacteria > Desulfobacterota > Desulfuromonadia > Geobacterales > Geobacteraceae > RPRC01. The sequence goes on from JAQUHN010000010.1 coordinate 40,927, forward strand.
TGACTTTGGTCGCTTATGGTCAGCTAATCCTGGAAAGCCGCAAGTTCTTCGATGTAGAAGATGATCTTGTCGATGAGATTTTTGATTTCATGGTACGGGACTTCTCGAAATATGCCCTCAATATCTATTCGAAACCCAGCAACACGGATAAACAGCGCGAACTCTCCCTCACAATGATTAAGCATCCCGTTACCAACCAGGACCGCTTCAACCGCGTATGGAACAACCACGTATACGCCATGAAAGATCAATACCAGATGAATGACTGAACAAGAGCGGGAAGAGGAAGTGCGCATGGAGAGCAGGCCTGAGCCTGCTCTCTTTCATTGGGCTATGCATGCGGTTTTTCCGCACAGGATACTACGGAGAAAAAACATGAAACAGATACGGAAGGCGGCGGTATTGGGGGCGGGTGTTATGGGAGCAACGATCGCCGCTCATCTCGCCAATGCGGGACTTCAGGTCTTGCTCCTGGATATCGCGCCGCACAAGACAGACGATGGCGAAAAATCGGCCGGACGTGCCCCGCATGATCCGAAGGTACGCAACAGGATTGCTGCCGCAGGGCTCGATGGTCTCAGGAAGATGAAGCCGGAACCATTCTTCCTGCCGGACTACACGAAAAACATCGAGGTTGGAAATTTCGATGACAACATGGAAGACTTACGCAGCTGTGACTGGGTTATCGAGGTCGTGGTCGAAAACATGGCGATCAAGAAGCAGCTTCTGTCCGGGAAGGTTGCGCCGAACATGAAGGAGGGCGCGATTCTCAGCACCAATACCAGCGGCCTTTCAATCAACGAAATGGCGGAATGCCTGCCGGAGGGAATACGCAGGAACTTTCTGGTCACTCATTTCTTCAATCCGCCGCGGTATATGCGGCTGCTGGAAATCGTCCCCTGCAGATACACCGATCCGACGGTAACCGCCTGTATGGCCGAGTTCTCCGAAAAAAAGCTGGGCAAAGGGGTGGTCTACGGCAAAGACACCCCCAACTTTATCGCGAACCGGATCGGCGTCTACTCCCTTTGCAACTGCATGAGCACCATGCTGGAAATGGGAATGACCGTTGAAGAAGTCGATGCCGTTGCCGGTCAGGCAACCGCCCGCCCCAAGAGCGCAACCTTCCGCACCTCTGATCTGGTCGGCATCGACACCCTCGTGCATGTTGCCGACAACTCGTATGATTTCCTGGTGAACGATGAGGAGCGGGAAATATTCAAGGTTCCCGATTTTGTGAAGGAAATGGTGGCAAAGGGGCTCCTGGGCAACAAGAGCAGGCAGGGCTTTTTCAAGAAGGTGAAGGGAGAGAACAGTCAGGATGTATTCTTTTACGACCATACGAAGGGAGAGTATTCGCCCTCGCAGCGTCCGCAGTTTGCGTCGTTGGAGGCGGCGAAGACGATTGACGACCCGGTCGGGAGGATCCGAACGGTGATCGCCTCGGATGACAAGGCCGCTCGGTTCGCATGGATCAATCTGCGCGACACCCTGCTGTACGCCTTTAACCGGGTTCCGGAAATTGCCGACGACATCGTCAATATCGACAACGCCATGAAGTGGGGTTTCAATTGGGAGCTTGGCCCCTTCGAG
>JAQUHN010000290.1 GCA_028683555.1 Geobacteraceae bacterium
CCAAGTCCGGGGCGAAAGTACATGCCCCTGAGAAAACGACCATCACCTTTGCCGATGTGGCCGGCATGGCAGAAGCCAAACAGGAGCTGCAGGAGGTGGTTGAATATCTGAAAGAGCCGAAAAAGTTCGAACGCATCGGCGGTAAGGTTCCGCGAGGCATCCTCCTCGTCGGCCCTCCGGGTACCGGAAAAACACTCCTGGCAAAAGCTGTTGCCGGGGAGGCCGGGGTAACTTTTTTCAGCATTTCCGCTTCGCAGTTTATTGAAATGTTTGTCGGTGTCGGAGCCAGCAGGGTGCGCGATCTGTTTGCCGTTGCCCGCAAGGAGGCGCCGAGCATCATTTTTATCGACGAACTGGATGCGGTGGGTCGGAGTCGTGGCGCCGGGTTCGGTGGCGGTCATGATGAGCGGGAACAAACACTCAACCAGCTTCTTTCGGAAATGGACGGCTTCGAATCACACGAAGAGGTCATTATCATGGCGGCCACCAACCGTCCCGATGTACTTGATCCGGCAATTCTCAGGCCAGGACGTTTCGATCGGCGGGTTGTCATTGAGCGTCCTGACTGGCGTGACCGGGAAAGTATCCTGAAGGTGCATACCCGTAAAACGCCTCTTTCCGCGGATGTGGATATGGCGGTCATTGCCAAGGGCACCCCCGGTATGACCGGCGCCGACCTGGAGAACCTGGTCAATGAGGCGGCCATTCTTGCGGCTCGTGAGAATGCGGAAACGGTAACCATGAACCATCTGGAACTTGCCAAGGATAAGGTGCTGATGGGCGGTGAGCGAAAGGTATATCTTTCCGATCAGGAAAAGCGGCTAACGGCATACCACGAATCCGGACATGTCCTGGTGGCTAAACTTCTGCCCGGTTCCGATCCGGTTCACAAGGTGACGATTATTCCCCGCGGCATGGCTCTGGGAGTAACACAGCAACTTCCCGAGGATGACCGCCATCACTATCCGAAGACCTATCTGGTGAACAGACTTTCCGTTGTCCTTGGTGGACGGGCCGCGGAGAAGCTTGTTTTCGACGATATTTCCACCGGAGCCCAGAACGATCTGAAGGTGGTAACCGAACTGGCAGAGAAAATGGTTTGCCAGTGGGGAATGAGTGACAGGATCGGTCCCGTTACCTTCAGTCGCGGTGAGGAGCATCCCTTCCTTGGCATGAAACTGGCCCAGGATAAAACCTTTTCCGAAGAAATGGCCTGGGTCATTGATCAGGAAATTGCAGCAATCATCCGGGCTGCGGAGAAGAAGGCTGACGATATTCTTTCTGCCAATCGCAAGAGTTTGGACGCATTGGCAATGGCGCTGCTTGACGAGGAAACCCTCGATCGAGCCAGGATTGACAGCATCCTGGCTGGTTGATAAGAAGCTGCGGCGTCGAGTTCAAGGAGGGGCGGATGCGCACAGAGCGAAAGAGCGGCGTACTTCTTCATCCCACATCATTGCCCGGTCCCGGCGGAATCGGCTGTTTTGGCGCAGGGGCGCGACAGTTTGTCGATTTTCTCCACCATTCCGGTCAAACCTTGTGGCAGGTGTTGCCCCTTGGGCCGACGTCCTACGGCAATTCTCCGTATATGAGTTATTCGGCGTTTGCCGGTAATCCTCTGCTGATCGATCTCGATCGCCTGGTGGCGGAAGGGGACCTTGCGGCCAGGCATATCCGGGACGATTTTCCCCTGGACCGGGTGGACTACCGGCAGGTCGATGACTATAAGCACGCCGCGCTTCGTGCGGCGGCGGCGGCGTTCTTCTCGGCAGGGCAAACCGCAAGGATGGAAGAATTCTGGCATTTTTGCGATACGACTCCATGGCTCCATGATTATGCCCTGTTCATGGCCTTGAAGGGGCTCTATCTGGGTAAGGGGTGGTGCGATTGGCCGAAGGAAATAGTTGATCGTGAGCCTGCTGCTCTGGAGGCTGCTTCCAAGGCACTCGGCCCAGCAATAGGCGAGCAGAAATATCAGCAGTGGCAGTTTTATCGTCAGTGGCGTGAGGTGCGTGAATACGCCAATCATTTGGGTGTCGGAATCTTCGGCGATATTCCGATTTTCGTTTCGTACGATTCCTGTGATGTCTGGGCAAACCAGCAGCTCTTCCACTTGAATGAAGCCGGTCGGCCGACAGTGGTTGCCGGGGTTCCCCCCGACTATTTCAGTAAAACCGGGCAATTGTGGGGCAACCCTCTCTATGATTGGGGTGCCATGGCTCAGCAGGGTTATGACTGGTGGGTGCAACGGTTGAGGTCTTCGCTGGCTCTGTATGATCTCATCCGGATCGATCATTTTCGGGGGTTTGCCGCCTGCTGGGAAGTGCCGTACGGCGAAAAAACGGCCATGAACGGCCGGTGGGTGACAGGCCCCGGTGAAGCTTTCTTTTCCGCCCTTGCCGATGCACTCGGGGAATTGCCGATCGTTGCAGAAGACCTGGGGGTCATTACGCCAGACGTGGAGGCGCTGCGGGACAGGTTTTCCTTCCCCGGCATGAAGATACTCCAGTTTGCGTTCGGTTCAGGTCCGCAAAATCCGTACCTCCCCCATAATCATGTGCGCAATTGCGTTGTCTATACCTGGACCCATGACAATGATACCAGAACGGAAGAGCACACGTC
>JAQUHN010000126.1 GCA_028683555.1 Geobacteraceae bacterium
GAAAACAGGCGGGAGGCTGGATTTAGCGTGACGTTACGAACGGCTCTCATATATTCTCCAGATTTCAGCAAGTTCAGTTACGGCAAGGAACACCCCTTCAAGGTGCAGCGTTTTCGGCTTGCCTATGAACTCATGGAAGCGTACGGACTGATTTCACTGCCAGGCGCACAAGTTTTCGACTGTGTTCCGGCGGATGAAGAAGATCTGCTGCGCTTCCATTCTCAGGGGTATCTGTCGAAGCTTCGTGAATTCAGTCTGTCCGATGAACCTCGGGCTGACTTCAGGTACGGGCTCGGCGACATTGAAAACCCGGTTTTTCGCGGACTTTATGACTGGGCCCGGCTCGGGGCCGGTGGAACAATCGAGGCAGCCCGCCTGGTTTCCGAGCAGGGCTTCGATGTTGCGTTCAACCTTGCCGGAGGTTGGCACCATGCACACCGTAGCAGGGCTTCCGGCTTCTCGTACCTCAACGACAGCGTTCTGGCCATTAAATGGCTATTGCAAAAGGGCAAACGAGTCGTTTACCTCGATATCGACGCCCACCATGGAGACGGGGTACAGGAGGCCTTTTACGATACTGATCAGGTCCTCACAATTTCTATCCATGAGAGCGGTGAAGGTTTTTTTCCGGGGACCGGTGCTGAACGGGAAATCGGCACGGGAAAAGGGCGGGGCTATTCGGTCAATGTACCGTTGAAGGAGCATTCCGACGATGCCCTGTTCATGAAGGCGTTCGACGAGGTCGCCTTTCCCCTGATTGCGGCTTTCGACCCGGATGTCATGGTCACCCAGCTTGGCGCCGACACGTTTCGCACCGACCCCCTGACCCGCCTGGAGATTACTACCCATAGCTATAGCTATGTGATACGGAAGCTCAAGGCACTGAAGATTCCCTGGATAGCGGTCGGTGGGGGAGGCTACGAAAATATTAATGTGGCACGGGCCTGGTCCCTGGCCTGGGCGATCATGAACGGAGTCGAGCTTGCGCCACGCCTTCCGGTACGCTTTAAGCAGTTAATCGATACCCTCGGTTACCCCAACCGCATGCTGCTTGATGCCATGCACTGGGCTGAGGAGGATGATCGAAACCGGGCGCTCGATGCAGTCGAAAAGAGTATTGCCGCAATCCGGAAAAAGGTTTTTCCCATCATTATCGGCAGCTATGGCTAAGTTACCCGGAAACAGACAATTGACCGATTCCCGGGGCAGACCTCTTTTCACCCTCAGGGAAATCAATACCCTTCCAGGCAGGGAAAAGGAGCGCCTCTACGGAAAAGTCATTCCGAGTCGCCTTTTTAGCCTGTTCGACATATCTCCCGATACTTTTCTCGGCAGTGACGGAAAGCGCAAGATACGCTTCATTGCTCCCGACGGACTCGCTTTCTGTCGTATCGAGGTTCGATTAGCTGCGGATGATCGCGATGCCGTTTTTTTTCTGGAGATTGCCGATACCCAGCACCACCAGATGGAGTTGGCATTTTGCATCATCAATGACCCGTTTTCCCCCCGCTTTGATGTGGATGTGGATAATAATGGACGGGACAATTGCTTCGCTACTCTCGGCAGAAACATTCCGGCGGAAATCAGGGCAATGGAGAGCGGTCTATATCCAAACCAGACCCATCGGGGGTTGCGGATGTTTACCGAATTTCTGCCTCTTTTTGAAAGATTTGTTGATTCTCTCGGTATGGAGATCATTGTTGCGGAGCCGTTATCCTACGATAACGCTATCCGTTACGAGAAGTATGGCTTCGACTATCTAACCGGCAAACGCCTGATGCTCGAAATCAACGAAGGGTTCCGTCCGGGAAACTGTTTGCAGCGCAAGCTCGATGGATCGACACCCTTTCGTCGTCCCGGTTTTGAAGCCACCGTGCACGGCAGAAGTTGGGCGATCCACGATGGTATTCTTGAAAAACCGTGGGACGGCATCAGGATTTATCGGCAGGTGGGGAAGAAGGCGGGAATCGATACCTTTCCCGAGAGGATTGTAAAGCACTGCCAGGGAGATTCTTCTGTCACATAAAGAGCGCAGTTTCTCTCTTGACGGAAACCCTTGGGGAAACCTTAAAACGGAGGATTCGAGATGTTTGGTTTCAGCACGGCCGACTGGATATTTATCGGGCTTGTTATGGGGGTTGTTTTCTTTTTTGTCGCCCTCAGCGGCATGAACAAGCGAAAAAATTAAAGCTAACCTTTCTTTTTCAGCTGAAACACTTCACGATAAACTGACATTTCGGTAACCAGCACTACATGTGGAGAAAGAAACACGATGTTTTTGAAATCAATTAAAGAAAGTGCCAAAAAGAGTGAAGGTGTTTTTCACAAGATCGCACATGGACTTGTGGGAAACGTTTTTCAAAATGGCAGCAGCGAATCTTCCATCAACCTCCGCGATACGCGGGCGGTCGGGATACGCATCGAGAAACTCAACAAATCATTCGGCACCAATCATGTCCTGAAGGATGTGGACCTGGAGATCCGTGCAGGAGAAACATTTTCCATTATTGGTCCTTCGGGAACCGGGAAAAGCGTTCTTCTCAAATTGATTGTCAAACTGGATGCACCGGACAGCGGTGAGATATTTATCGACGAACTTCCGGTTTTCGGTGAAAACGGCAAATCTGCCGAACATGATTACCGGTACAGTATGGTCTTCCAGTCGTCTGCCCTGTTCAACTCGCTTACCGTGGGAGAGAACGTTGGACTCTGGTTGCGTGAGAAGCGGGTCTGCAAGGAAACGCGGATACGCGAGATCATCAGTGAGAAGCTTGCCGTGGTCGGGTTGGAGGGGACGGAAAACCTGAAAACGTCCGAATTGTCCGGCGGCATGAAAAAGAGGGTGGCCATTGCCCGCTCCCTTGCGATGAACCCTGATCTGATCCTGTACGATGAACCGACCGCGGAACTTGATCCGATAAATTCCGATGAACTGGCAAACACCATCATCAAGGTTAAGGAAACGACCCACAACACCACGGTCATCGTTACCCATGACCTGAACTTTGCACTATATGTCTCCGACCGGATCGCCATGCTTCACGACGGTCACATCATTGAAACGGGAACTCCCGCGGAAATAAAGGCCAGCACCAATCCTATCGTGCGAAGTTTCGTCTACACGACAACCAAGGGCATAAAGGGTTGACGGGGCGTCTCCAGGCCGTTTCGCGGGCAACCGAACTGCGGCAAGGGGTACGGCAAAAAAAGGTGGACATGGTCGTTTTTTTGCGCCATCATTGATACTCCGTGGCACGGAAGTTGTCTGGACCGGCAGCATGAGGGGTTTATGGGTAAGATACTGATAATTGATGATGACGAATCCTTTCTGCTCCTCCTCAGTTCTTACATAGAGCATTATTATCCGCTTCTGGATGTGCAGACCTGCACGAATCCGTTGCAGGGACTGAAGTCGATACGGGATGATCTTGATCTCATGATTATTGACCTGGAAATGCCTCACCTGGACGGCTCCAAGCTTCTGAAGTACGCCTCGGAAATTGGCCTGAACAAAAACAGAATCATCCTCCTTTCCAGTCACGATGCCGATTACCTCCACGATCATTTTCCCATGGGGACCTGTCTGGCGGTTCTCAACAAGTTCGAAGCCGGCCAGAAAGCCGTACTTGACATGATCTTCAGTTCCCTGGAAAAGAAGGCTGCTGGCTGACCGACTTCCTTGATACACCCTCATCTCTGCTCTTCCCGGATACCGCATGGACGTAATTACTACTCATGTAAACGCCGATTTTGACTGCCTCGGGGCGATGGTTGCCGCGAAAAAGCTCTATCCCGATGCCGTGATGGTCTTCTCCGGTTCCCAGGAAAAGAGCATGCGCGACTTTTTTCTGAAGTCCACCGGTTTCGCCCTTGATTTTCAAAGAGCCAAAGACCTCGACCTGTCAAGTATCACCCGCCTCATCATTGTCGATTGCCAGCACTCTTCCCGTATCGGCAGATTTGCCGAGGTCGCTTCCCGGCCGGGAGTAGAGTTTCATATTTACGACCATCACCCGGGCGTAGAGGGAGATATCCGGCCCTCAGGGGGCGAGGTCCGGGATTACGGTTCTTCCACCACCATCTTGACCCGGATTCTGATGGATAAACAGATCCCGGTCACGCCGACCGAAGCGACCCTCATGATGCTTGGTATCTATGAAGATACCGGCAATCTCATCTTTCCATCCACAACGGTGGATGATTATCGTGCTGCGGCATGGCTTCTCGAGCAGGGCGCCAACCTCAACACGGTAAGCGACTTCATTACCCAGGAGTTGACTGCGGAGCAGGTATCTCTGCTGAATGATCTTCTCAAATCTCTTCGAACCATAACCGTCAACGGCGTGGATATTTCCCTGGCCAATGCATCCGTTGACTACTATATCGGCGATATCGCAGTTCTTTCCCACATGATCCGGGATATGGAAAACCTTGATGCTCTATTCCTCGTGGTCGATATGGGCAAGCGGGTCTACATCGTTGCCCGGAGCCGTCTTTCCGAAGTCGATGTTGGGGCAATCCTCCGGGACTTCGGCGGCGGCGGCCATCCCCATGCGGCATCGGCTACAGTAAAAGACCTGACCATAATCCAAGTCCTCTCACAACTGGAAGAGGTGCTCCGTACGAGGGTGAATCCCAAGCGCACCGCGGCAGATATCATGTCCGCGCCGGTGAAAACCATCCCGGCAACGGCAACCATATCCGAGGCCCGCAAACTCCTTACCCGCTATAACGTTAATGCCCTGCCGGTCCTTTCCGGGGAGGAAATGGTCGGTATCGTTTCACGGCGCATCGTGGAAAAATCCCTTTATCACAATCTTGGCGATTTGCCTGTCACCGAGTACATGCACACCGAATTTCTGCGTGCGATTCCCGAGACGCCACTGGCTGATATTCAGGAATACATCGTCGGCCAGGAGCGTCGGCTGGTCCCGGTCTTTCTCGGTGACAAGCTGGCAGGGGTAATAACCCGGACCGATCTGCTTCGGGTCATGTATGCCGGGGTCCACAGCAGGGACGAAGGAGTATACGATATTGCCCGTGACGATATACCGGTACGAAGACGTCACATGGAAACCAGTATGCAGAAGCGTCTCTCGAGCCGGGTTTTCAACAAGCTGCGTGAGTTGGGGGAAACGGGTGATTTGCTCGACCTTCCGGTCTATGTTGTCGGCGGATTTGTGCGGGATCTGCTGCTGGGGTGCGAAAACCTTGATATTGATGTTACCGTTGAAGGAGACGGGATCCTGTTTGCCGAGACTTTTGCCAAGTCTCACGGGTGCCGGGTAAAAAGCCATCAAAAATTCGGCACGGCGGTTATTGTCTTTCCGGATGGCTTCAAGGTCGATGTGGCGAGCACTCGCCTTGAATACTACGCTTCACCGGGCGCACTTCCGTCGGTGGAAAGATCCTCCCTGAAAATGGATCTTTATCGCCGGGATTTTACCATCAATACTCTGGCCATCCGGCTGAACCGGAAGGATTTCGGTGTACTGATAGATTTTTTCGCTGCTCAGCGAGACCTCCATGAGAAGGTTATTCGTGTCCTCCATAATCTCTCTTTTGTCGAGGACCCGACCCGGGTGTTCCGGGCGCTGCGTTTCGAACAGCGGCTCGATTTCCGTATTGCCAAGCACACCGAAAACCTGATCAGAAATGCCGTCAAGATGAACTTCCTCAGCAAGCTCGGCGGGAAAAGGCTGCTCACCGAACTGATCATCATTCTCAAGGAAAAAGAGCCGCTGCGAGCCATCGAACGCATGGCTTCCCTAGGCCTTCTCCAATTCATTCATCCCGATTTGAAGCTTGACTCCGAAATCAAGCTAATGCTGGAAGAGGCAGTCAAGATCGTTGCCTGGTTCGACCTTCTCTATCTCGATCAGCGCTATGAAAAATGGGTCGTTTACTTCCTGGTTCTCTGTGATCCGCTCAGCAATGAGCAGTTCATGGAAACCTGCAGCCGTCTTTCCCTGTCGGAACAGTACCGAAAAAAACTCTTCGGGATGCGGATGAAAGTCGATGCCGTTTTAGCCACTATGCAGCGCCGTCTGGTCCGGGGACCGGAAATGAAACGTAGCGAAATTTACTACGCGCTCGATGAAATTCCGGTGGAAATCCTTCTCTATATGATGGTCAAAAGCAAAGGGAACGGGATCAGGAAATTTGTCTCCCTCTACTTCACCCAACTGCATGGGGTACACCTTGCCATCACCGGAGAGGACCTGAAAAAAATGGGAGTTCCTCCCGGTCCTGATTTTAAAAAAATTTTCGACCGGGTTTTCCGGGCGCGTTTGGATAATGAAGCTCTTACCAAGGAAGATGAACTCAGTATTGCCCGCAAAGTGGCGAAACTTTCCAGCTAGCCGCACTCCTGCTTTCTTACCTTGCCGACCACCATTTTTCCGAATGCAGTACATCTATCCATTAGAGTGCCGATGCTTTTGCTTTCTACCGGTCATTTTAATCCCAATTATTCATCTTAATGCGGTTGCAAATCCTTGCATCTAGCATACTATTACATTTTGTAATTAGAGCAGCATTATTCAACATAACAAATTTAACCAAATATAAATTCATGTTTGTAACAGCTTGTCCGATATGATACATGTAACAGCTACCAGACTATTAACTGCGCCTTAATCCACAGGAAACGATGTTCGAAAAGCTCATCTCAACTCTTCGAAAACGCAAATGGTTACTGCTTGGCACGGCACTTTTTCTTTCCGCCGCCAGCCTGTTGGTCAACAATCAACGGCATGCTGATGGAACTATTCCGCTGACTGTCGCGGAAAGAAAATGGCTGAAATCTCATCCCGTTATTCGTCTTGCTCCTGACCCGGACTTTCCGCCTACCGAATTTTTCGACGCCAATGGCAACCATGCCGGGATTGCCGCCGACTATGTGGCCCTCCTGCAAAAGAGGTTGGGGGTCCGATTTGAAGTGGTGAAACTGCGGGATTGGGCGGAAATTCTGAAAAAAGCCAGAACAAGAGAAGTCGATGTGCTTGCCGCGGTAACAAAAACTCCCGAACGCAGTGAATACCTCCTTTTTACCAAGCCGTACCTGGACTTTCCCGCCGTAATCATTACCCATGAAAACTTCAAGGGACCGCTCAATCTGCGCAACATGGCCGGCAAGAAGCTATCAGTCAAGGCCGGCTATGGCGCCCGTTACTACGTGGTCACCAATTACCCCCAAGTTCATGTGGATGTGGTTCCCGACATTCATACCGGTTTGCGCAAAGTCTCCTTTGGCACGCGTGAAGCACTGCTGGAAAATCTTCTCACGGCATCCTATTACATGGAAAAGGAGATCATTACCAACCTTCGCATTGCCGGTGAAGCGGAATACGTCTACCGGATGGCCTTTGCAGTGCGGAGTGACTGGCCGATGCTGCAACGAATTCTTGATAAGGGGCTTAGACGGATTACCGCTGATGAGCGAGAGGTGGTCTATAATAAATGGGTGCCCCTCAATTCCCAGTTTCTGCTGATCAACAAGAAGATAACGCCGCCAATCGTTATGGGGGTCGGGTTCCTCCTGCTTTTTGTCGTACTCGTTTTTTTCTGGAACAGGTCTCTGACGCGGCAGGTTGCGAAAAGAACCGGCGAGTTGAAGGATGAATTGGACGAACGCCGGCGTATCGAAGCAGCACTGCGAGAAAGCGAAGAAAAATTCAGGGTATTGGCCGAAACATCTCCTGCGGCGATTTTGCTCTACCAAGGGGAATACCTGGTTTATGTTAATCCGGCGGCCATGGAATTAACTGGTTTTTCCGAGCAGGAATACCTGGCGATGAAATTCTGGGATTGTATCGATGACGATTCCCAGCAGCAGGTCAAGTCCTATGGATTGGCTCGGCAGATGGGCGAAGATGTTCCGGAGCTTTACGAGGCAAAATACCGCACCAAGGATGGCCAATCAAAATGGATGCTTATGTCCGCGGGACGTATCCAGTATCGCGGTGCATCGGCAGGCATAGCCTCCATCTTTGACATAACCGAACGCAAAAAGATGGAAGAACAACTGCGTCGCGCCAATGAAGAACTGGAACAGCGGGTGACGGAACGGACGGCGGAATTGGCCGCAAGCATGGAGGCTCTCCGTTTTACCCAGTTTGCCGTTGACAGGTCCGCTGACCAGGCTTTCTGGATAAAAGAAGACGGCCGCTTCTTCTATGTCAATAGTTCCGCCTGCCGCAGCCTGGGGTATACTCAGGAAGAGTTGCTTGACATGTCACTTACAGACATTGACCCGATTTATCGCTTTGAAAACCACGCAGATAACTGGCGTATGTTGCGGAACAAGCGGTATCTTACCTTTGAGAGCCAGCACCGATCGAAGAACGGCCGGGTCTTTCCTGTCGAGGTCAGGGCAAACTTCATGGCTTTTGACGACAAAGAGTACAACTGCTGTTTTGTTACCGACATTTCCGCACGGAAGCAGGCCGAGGAGGCACTCCGGACGAGCGAGTCGAACCTGCGTCTGGTTGCTGCCGCCCTGCAGGAAAAGCAGGGGTTGTTGCGCACCATGATCGATTCGATTCCGGATCTCATTTTTTACAAGGATACGAAGGGCGTCTATCTCGGCTGCAACAAGGCTTTCGAAGAATTTACCGGGAAAGCGGAACAGGAAGTGATCGGCCGCACGGATATCGAATTGTTCCCCGCTGCAACAGCGCACTTCTTCCGCGAGATGGATGCACTGATGCTTTCCCTGAAAACGGCACACAGAAACGAGGAGTTGGTCGACTATCCCGATGGGCGGCAGGTCTTGCTGGAAACCTTGAAGACGCCGTACCGTGATCCGGAGGGAAATCTGCTCGGCCTGATTGGTATCAGCCGCGATATCACCCGTCGTAAAGCTACCGAAGAAGCCCTGCGCAAGGCCAATGACGAGCTTGATTCGCGGGTCAGGGAAAGGACCGAGCAACTGAGCTCTCTTGCTGCCGAACTTTCCCGGGCGGAAGAACTCGAACGGCGGCGTATTGCCACCGAACTGCATGATCAGGTTGCCCAGACTCTGGCCTTGAGCAAGATCAAACTCAACTCGCTGGCTCTTTCCGGACGATTCGGCGAAGGCGAGGCGGATCTCAGGGAAATCATGGGTCACCTTACCACGTCTATCGAAGAAATTCGTTCGCTGACCTTTCAGCTCAGTCCGCCGATACTTCACGAGGTTGGTCTTGATGCCGCACTGGAATGGCTCTGTGAAGAATTCCAGGAAAGATATGCGCTGCGCATCCGGTGCAAGAATGATGTGAAACCGAAAATGCTCGGCGAAGAGATTCGCGGCGCTCTTTACCAGATGTCGCGGGAACTCCTGGTAAATATCGTCAAGCATGCGCAGGCAAAGAACGTTTTGGTAGAGACAACCGCTTTTGCCCGGCAATTCAAGATTTGCATTTCGGATGACGGTGTCGGTTTCAATACGTCGGAGGCATTACATTACGGGAACACGAACAACTCATTCGGTCTGCTTAATATCCATCATCGGATGAATCACCTGGGAGGCCAGTTCGTCATCGAGTCTGATTCGGAGCGTGGCACCATGGCCACACTGGTTATTCCTTTCCGGGGTGACGAAATATATGCTCAAGGAACGTTAGATGACCACCATTAGGATTTTGCTTGCCGACGATCACAAGATCGTGCGCGAGGGATTAAAGTCACTCCTGGAAAAAGAACCGGATATCGAAATCGTAGCCGTTGCGGAAGATGGGCGGGAGGCCGTGCATTATGCGCAGGAGCTGCTGCCCCAGGTCGCCGTCATGGATATTGGAATGCCCGGTTTGAACGGGATCGAGGCAACTCGGTGCATTACTGCGCAAAATCCGGAAATACACGTGCTCGTTCTGTCGATGCATTCTGCGCGACGTTATGTACTCGAGGCGCTGTCTGCCGGGGCCAAGGGCTATATCTTGAAAGATTGCGCCTCGGAAGAGCTGGCCCGGGCAATCCGCATCGTTGCCGCAAACGACACCTATCTCAGTCCGAAAGTGGCTGAAATTGTTGTCAAGGACTATATCAAATTTCTACCCAACCAGCGCTCGGAAACCGAGGTACTCCTCTCCAAGCGTGAACGGGAGGTGCTGCAGCTCATTGCCGAAGGACATAATACCAAAGAGATTGCTTTTCTTCTCAACCTCAGCATCAAGACGGTCGAAACCCATCGCCAGCAGATCATGAAAAAGCTGAATGTACAGACTGTTGCCGGTCTGACCCGCTATGCCATCCGCGAAGGTCTCACGCCCCTCGATTAATACTCCTCTATATTTCACCGGTCTATCCTCTCAGGCATTTCCCCCCCCTTTCTCGGGGATTCCCTGATTTACTTACTGAATGAAAAGCCGATACATTGTACAAAGCGACATGGGTCTTGGTTATCTGTCTGGTCGCTGTTGTTTGTTGCCCCAACAGCTTGATCAAAGACAGCTGCGTCAGATACAAACCTTTGCAGGCTGTTTATAACGTTCTGATATCACACGAAAATATTGACAGAACTTTACCAAACCCAGGAGGTAATTATGAAAATCAGGGCACAATTCATCAGCGTAAATATGGTCATCGTCGCCATTGCGCTGGCCACCGCCATCACCATCTGTTTGGTCGAATTCAGGACGGTCTTGGGTCAGCAGGCGGTTGAGTCCCAGGAGAGCCGTATCAAGACCTTCTGGGAGTTGCTGCATACATATGGCAAGGATTTTACCATCAGTGACGGAAAGTTGCTGATCGGCGATCGTGTCCTGAATGGCGATTTCTCGATTCCCGATAAACTCAAGGTGCTTACCGGTGGTACGGCAACCATATTCATGAACGATGAGAGGGTTTCCACCAATGTGGTCAAAGAAGACGGCACCCGTGCCGTTGGAACCAAGCTGCAAGGTGCCGCCTATGACACGGTATTCAAAG
>JAQUHN010000291.1 GCA_028683555.1 Geobacteraceae bacterium
TGGCTGCGGCGAGTTTTGAATCCAACCAGGCAAGTTCGTCATCGACCGCGCTTTTTTCGACATCTTTCAGAAACGGGACAAACATGACAGTATTGAGCCCAATCACCATCAAATTTGTTCCAGGTGGTTCGCTGGAATAGTATCCCCCTTTGGTAAAGGTTGCCAGGAACTCCTGCTGGTCTGCCGTACCATTCAAAAACTTCGTATAAAAAAGTTCCGCCGTATGGGATAGAAAGCCTGGCTCCGGTACAGCACCAATATATGAATCGCTGTTTCCAAGAGCGAACATAACGGGCCGATTTCCAATAGATGACCTCACCTGATCCATGAAAAATTCCACCGTTTTATCGGTAAAAGACTCCATCGCTGCAATGTCCTCAGGGCCAGGTTCGGCCGGACTCCCGTAAAGCCTGAAAAACGTTTCCGGAAAGTTGTGGCCGAGAATGTCACCGGTAAATATCACCAACTGACTCTCTCCCAGGTTTTGCCTGATGCTTGAAAGCGCAAGTACCAGTGCTGGATAGTTGGTGTCGCTGCCCCATACCGAAGGTGCCGTTATGCTGGAAGTTTGAAACACACTTGCCCACTCGCTGGGATCCTTGGCGACAAGCTGCTGAAAAAGAGCCGGGTCGGTGTCGTAAAAAGGATTGAAATGAACATCTGAGAAAACAACCACCGGGAACGTGGAGCTGGTGCTCGTGGTGTTGTTCCCACCCCCACATGCAGTCAGCTGCATCATGAGCATCAGGAGCGAAAATATACTGATAATTCTAAAATGTATGTAAAGAATTTTCATCACTGGTCTCCTTATTGGCCAGACGTTGTTCTGGCCCGGCAGAGTCGTGGATCAAGCCGGCAGGCAAACTCCGCAACGCAGTGCAAGTCGAGACCAGACAGTAGCCGCAGCTCTGCCGGGAACAGTTGATAGCCTTCCTGCAGGCAGGCCGCTTCCAGTGACTTGGTCGCCAAGAGGCGGAACTTCTCATCGGGGATCATTCGTCCCAATACCTGCTCAACAGCTGCCTGTGACATGGTTTCCTCCTGATGGTCCGCTTTCTTTGAAGACGCGCATTACTTCAGATAACTCTGTCAACTTTTGCTGCGCGGACCGCAGCCCCTTCAGACCGGATTGCAAGGAATCTGTGCTGTCTCCGGCTGCAGGGGCTGCCGTGCTCTTCTCAGGGTGCTGGGGGAGGGAAGATACTCTTCTGGCTCACATGAGAGGTAACGAAGGACTTGAACTGGTCATAGGGGCAATCATAGCGATTGCCGCAGGCCGGAATCCGCAGAGGGATGCGCTGAGGAGGCGTATCGAGCGTGAGAGTCGTACCGTTACGCATCTGGTCCAGAGAAGCTATTACGTAATAGACTCTTACAATGAGCTGACCGCTCCACTTGACTTTGTGGAGCTCGAAGACGAGCGCGCCGGCCGGGCCCGGATCATTCTGCAGGAACCCCTCCGCCTTCCAGGTCAGGCCGCCCAAGAATGCGGCGATGGCCATGATGTTCTCATCGTGTGCAACATACAGTGAGAACTTGTTTTCCTTGGCTGCAAACATCGCCGGGTTCTTTACACCACTCAGCGTTTGATCCATCGTTCCCACCAGTTGCCACATCAGGTTCGTCGAGGTCACCTGTGCAAAGGATGGGAGGCCGCAGTACAGTTCCATGTTCATTACATGCAGCTTCGTCATATCGTACAAGCCACCCGGTGGAATTACCCCCCAGCCTACACACTGAGCCCCTGGAATTGATGCGCAGTCCGTGTCGGGCATCCCCTGGGCGAATTCAAGCTCGAACGTTTCCGTTAGCGTGTCGGCGACATCGAACAATGTTCCTGGCGCGAACTGGACAGGTCCGGACGTTGTTTGCGTTGTAGGCAGGGTCAGTATCGGAGTCGTGCCGGTGCCTGTGACTGTCTGCAGCATCTGCAACTGGGCGGCGTAGGTGCTTTGCAGCAAGGTGCCATTGACTCCGCCTATCTTGGCATTAAACACATCCTGATCTGTCGCCCTGTCGATAAGATCGGGGATTATCGCCGTGTCTATGTAGGGGTCGAATGGCAATTTTGTGTGATCCACCACGATCCCGCAGCCTGGCGTTGCCTCGGAAAGGAACATGCCGTCCAGGTAGCCCTGTGCCGTTTGGAGTGTCCGCTCGACTTTGTCAGCATAGATGAACACTGTCCCGGTATCGGGACAGGAGCCTCTCGGAGGCAGAATGCCCTGGGCGGCGTAGAAATCGCAATACCAAGACCCCAGCCGGGCAGCATTCTGTTGGCCAAAGTCGGTAAGATCTCCAGCGGGAAAAGGGACATCAGGGGTATCCATATGGGGGGGCCAGATCGGGAAGCCCTGTGCTCGAGAGGTATACTGGTTCAGGCTCTCGGTAGTTGATGTCGGAGACCGAATTCCATGGCGGCTGATTGCGACGACGGAGAGCAGTTCGGTGTCGCTACTGACCTGGTTGGATGATGATCCACAACCTGCTGTTACCGTGAGAGAGCATACAATAATGATTAAAAAAAATAATTTGATCGATGGATAGCCCATGATTATTCCTTAAAAACTTCTTTCAACGGATAGTAGAGATAAAATTTCTACTTCAAA
>JAQUHN010000292.1 GCA_028683555.1 Geobacteraceae bacterium
AATACGTCCCGGCGCAGTCCCGGATCAGCAGTGCTGCAGACAGCAGCCATGAACCCGCCGTGCAGACGCTTCCTGCCGACTTCTCCTACCGACGAGGCATCACCGATTCCCGTCATACCCTTCCCCGCAGCGCCTTGAAGCCGGAAACAATATCAAGAAGTTCCGCCGTGATGGAGCTCTGCCTTTGCTGACGATAGCGCGAGACCAATCCATCAAGCCGCTCCTCGATATTCTTCTCGGCGGCGTGCATCGAACTGAGGCGGCTTGCGTTCTCGGCGGCCATTGATTCCACGAAAGCCCGGTAGAGCATCACGAACAGGTACTGCCTGACGAGAGAGGAAAAAAGGGCGATTCTGTCCATGCTGAAAGTGGGTTGCCCATTGGTTTGCCATTTTCTCCCGCGCAGCTCTTCAAGCCAGGAGCGGTCTATCGGGAGGAGGTTCAAGAAGACCGGTTCGTATGTCGACTTTGCCATCAGCCGGTTATGAAACAGCACCACGGAACCTATTGTGCCCGAGCGTTGCAATTCCTCTATTTTTATTACCAGATAATGCACCTGGGAGACGATCCCCTGGAGCGAATCGGGGACCGGTACCAGCTCAGCAACAGGCTGACCCTCTGCCTCGAGCAGAACGGCCGCCTGCTCGCCGGCACAAAGTATGGTCCTCTTCTCATACCTGTCCAGGCTTTTATGCAACACCTCCAGGGCATAGGATACCATGCGGCCGTTAAAGCTGCCGCAGAGGCCACGATCCGAGCCGAACAACACTGCCAGGAGATCCGTATTCTTTTCACCGGTTAGCGGCGACAGACCGGGCGGCCCGCTTCTGAGCACTACTTGGAGACCGAGTTCTACCGTTCTGAAATACTCCGCAGCAGACTCTACCGCCTTCTGGTAGTGGCGCATACTCACGGCGGCAAGAGACTTCATCGTCCGGACGATTTCATAGAGATCGCGGGCACTTTTTATCTTTTTTCTCAATTCTTCTTCAGTAAGCACTTCAGGCAATCTCCTCTTCGACCTTGACCGCCTGTCGGGCAATGGTAACCAGCAGCATCTGGTTTTCATCGCCGAGTTTTTCGCCACTGTCGATGCTCGCCAAAATATCCCCGCAGTGGACCCTCAGGTTTTTTCTTATCGCCTCTTCCGCCTCGCGGATGTCTTCGAGGGGAATATCGTCGAAAATGCCGTCGTTCACGGCGAGCAGAATCGCCACCTGTTCCGAGGCCGGCATCGGATCGTACTGGGACTGCTTGAGTATCTCGCGGATTCTTCTGCCCCGCTCGATCGTCTTTCTCGTTTGATCGTCAAGCCTGATGCTGAAACGGGCGAATTTCTCAAGCTCCTCAAACTGCGCATAGGACAGCTTGAGGTCGCCTGCCACGGCCCGGTAGGAAGGAAGCTGGGTCTTGCCGCCAACCCTGGAAACCGATTTGCCGGCGTCAACAGCCGGCAGGATGCCCTTCTGCTGAAGCTCGGGCGAAAGATAGATCTGACCGTCGGTAATGGATATCAGGTTGGTGGGAATATAGGCCGCAACATTCTGCCCCTCGACCTCGACTATCGGCAACGCCGTCAGCGATCCGCCGCCGAGTTCCTCCCGCAGATGAGTGGCTCGCTCCAGCAAGCGGGAATGGATATAGAAAATATCGCCGGGATAAGCCTCTCTTCCCGGCGGATTACCGAGCAGCAGGGAAAGCTCCCGGTAGGCCCGAGCATGCTGCGTCAGATCGTCATACACGATGAGCACGTCTTCGCCGCGTTCCATGAAATATTCGGCCATTGTGGTTGCCGCATAGGGGACGATAAACTTCATGGCCGGGGTAGATTCACCCGACGCCGCGATAACGATGGAGTACTCGGTAGCCTGGTATTTCCTCAGGTCATCGATGAACTTAGCCACCGCCGAACTGCGCTGCCCGATCGAACAATAGACACAGATTACCCCCCTGCCCTTCTGGTTTATGATCGTGTCGAGGGCTACGGCAGTCTTGCCGGTCTGCCGGTCGCCAAGGATGAGTTCCCGCTGTCCCCGACCGATCGGGATCAGGGCATCCACCACCTTGAGGCCGGTCTGCAGCGGGACGGTTACCGGCGCCCGGTCGATGATCGACGGGGCATCCCGTTCGATGGGGCGGAACGTATTGCTCTTGATCGGTCCGTGCTCATCGAGCGGATGGCCCAAGGCATCGACCACCCGCCCCAAAAGGGCATCGCCCACCGGCACACCGACGACACTTCCGGTACGCCTTACTTCGCTTCCGGCACCGATAGCCTCGCCCTCACCGAGCATGATAACGCCCACCTCTTTAGCGTCGAGCGTAAAGGCAATCCCGTAAACGCCTCCAGCGAAGAGCACCAGCTCCTCCGCTTGCAGACCGGACAGGCCTTCGATTGTGGCAACGCCACGGCCGACGGACGTGACGACCCCCAACTCCATGACCCCAAGTTCCGCTTTATGCGATTTGAGGCCAACACCGATGGCGGAGAACGTCTCTTCGAGCATAGTGTGGAGTGCTTCGTTTTTCATTCCCCGGCCTTTTCCGTCTCCTCGGCAAGAATCTTGGTCAGATCCCTTTCCA
>JAQUHN010000127.1 GCA_028683555.1 Geobacteraceae bacterium
CCGCCACTGGGCCGACGACCCCGCCAACTGTTGCAAAAAGTGGGTTAACCGCTTTTTTCAGCGGATTCAGGTCACCCCCGGGAAGGCAGCTCTGGGTGATCTCCACGGCTGCGATGCCGAAGAAAAGCACCATGAACAGCTCATTGGCGACAAAGTGAAAACTGAAGGGACCGAAGAAATGGTTATGATCGAAACGAGCATAGCCGGCCGGATCAAGATTCGCCCAGACGACCGCCGTAAGCACACCGGCGATAAGCGGTACGGAAAATTCCCGCAGCAGATTGATCTTCTGTCTCATAAAAAATCGTCCTTACCTTTCCACGCAACTCGTCAGTATTACTTCCGTACATCCATGAGCCCTGCCCGGCGACTATTCGACCGGAGTCTCATCTGCTGCCGTTCGCTGGTAGTCGTCATGGAACCGGACGATATCATCCTCGCCCAAGTACTCGCCACTCTGAACCTCGATGATGGTCAGGGGGATTATGCCGGGGTTCTCCAGCCGATGAAGCCTGCCCATGGGAATGAACGTGGACTCGTTGACGTTGACGATCGACTCCTTTTCGCCACAGGTAACCTTGGCAGTCCCGGACACCACTATCCAGTGTTCACTCCGGTGATGGTGCATCTGCAGCGAGAGTCGGTGTCCCGGCAGCACTTCGATCCGCTTTATCTTGTAATTCTTGTTTTCTTCCAAAACCGTGTAGCTTCCCCAAGGTCGTTCGCCCCGTTCCATATCACTGTCTCCTTGCTTTCAGATACTGTTTCAGTGCATCGCGCCAGCCTTGCGGCACGAAGCCGCTGTCCCGCTCCAGTTTTCCGCAATCAAGCACCGAATACAGGGGTCGCGGAGCAGGCCGGCCGAGCTCTCCGGTGGTAATGGGGTTGACAACTGTCTTCAGCCCGGCTTCGGCAAAGATGGCCGTGGCGAAATCGCACCAGGAGCAGGAGCCGGCATTTGCGGCATGGTAGGTGCCACGGCAGTCATGGTCAACCAGGGCACGGATGGCAAGGGCTAGATCAGCGGTCCAGGTGGGCGAGCCGATCTGGTCATGCACCACGCCGATCTGATCCTTTTCCTGTCCTAGGCGGAGCATGGTTTCAACGAAATTCTTACCGTGCAGACCATACAGCCACTGGGTACGAATTATCAGGTGATCGGGATTGAGGCGAGCATGTTCCTCTCCGGCAAGCTTGGACCGGCCATAAACGCTCAACGGATTCACCGGGTCATCTTCGAGCCATGGCGTACCCTTGCTGCCATCAAACACATAGTCGGTGCTTATCTGCACCAGTTTGGCGCCGATCTCGGCCGTAACCCGGGCAAGATTCAGCACCCCCTCGCCGTTCACCTGGAAAGCACGGTCTTGATCGGTTTCACAGCCGTCTACATCGGTGTAGGCAACGGAATTTATTACCACCCTCGGCCGGAGTTCCTGCAGAACCCTGGCAACGGAAGCTGGCGAGGTGATCTCCATTTCGTCATGGTACACGCCTCGGGCCTCACTGCCATACATCGCAACAAGATCGTGCCCGAGCATGCCGCGGGCGCCGGCTATGACAATCATCAGCGCCCCCCGTACATTTTTTCATAGTAGTCGCGATAGGCGCCGGAGGTCACTTCGCGGACCCACTCCTGGTTGTCCAGATACCAGGCAATCGTCTCGTCAATGCCCTTTTCGAAGGTGTAGGAAGGCTCCCAGCCCAGTTCGCTCCGCATCTTGGAAGCATCGATGGCATAGCGGCGGTCATGGCCCGGTCGGTCCTTGACGAAGGTAATCAGCTTCCGGTTGCTGCCGGGGGCTCTGTCAAGCTTGGCGTCAAGAATGTCGCAAACCAGGTTGACAATATCGATATTGCGCCATTCGTTGTTACCGCCGATATTGTACACTCCGCCGAGCACACCGTGTTTGAGCACCGTTTCCACAGCACTGGAGTGGTCCTTGACGTGAAGCCAGTCGCGAACATTGAGGCCGTCACCGTAAACCGGCAGAGGCTTTTCGGCGATGATATTGTGGATCATGAGCGGGATCAGCTTTTCCGGAAACTGGTAAGGACCGTAATTATTGGAACACCGGGTGTTCAGCGTCGGGAAACCATAGGTTTCATGGTAAGCCCGCACCAGCAGGTCGGCTCCGGCCTTGCTGGCGGAGTAGGGAGAGTTGGCGGCAAGGGGCGTTGATTCGGTAAAAAGCCCGCTGGCGCCAAGGCTGCCGTACACCTCATCGGTGGAAACCTGGAGGAAACGGAACCGGTCAACAGTCCCGGAGGCCTGGTGCTTGCGGCACTCCTCCAGCAGAACCTGGGTGCCGAGAACGTTGCTGCGAACAAAAATCTCCGGCCCGGTAATCGAACGGTCCACATGTGATTCGGCAGCAAAGTGGACCACCGCATCGACTTTTTCCCGGGCAAGAATCGATGCAACCAGTTCCGCGTCACAGATATCACCCTTGACAAAAGTATAGCGTGGATCCGCCTCGACCGCTTTCAGGTTCTCCAGATTGCCGGCATAGGTAAGCAGATCGAGATTGATCACCCGACAAGCGGGATTGCCCTGCATAAAATGATGAATGAAGTTGGAGCCGATAAAACCCGCGCCGCCCGTAACGAGAACCGACACTGGTGTGAATGATTCCGACATAGAACCTCCCTTGCTTATGTACTCACCTCCGGAAACTCCGGAGGGAAAACTGTTGATTTCTGATTCGGCAAACAGTACAAGTTCCGAAAAAAGTACATTACCACAAGCATTACGGTAAAGACAATCCCATGCGCGGAAATGCATTGAACAAGACCTGCCGACCAGGCATGCAAGCCTCCGCACGAGACGTGCAAAAGACGTATCGAACATATGGCAACATTGTTCGCCTGTTTTCATGAAAACATCCGTTAATGATTGAAATTCATTCACATTTTGCTATACTGTAGCAACTTTTCCCAACACATTGTCCACGTCATCCGGCCGACCCGGTTCGGGACGGCAGAACCTCTCAGGATCTTTCCATGAGCTTTCTCGACAGCGTCAGCCCCCAATGGATAGAAGGACACTACCTTCTCTGGAAGAAAGCCCCCCACCTCGTTGCAGCCGAATGGGCGGCGTTTTTCAGCGGCTTTGAAATGGGCTCGACAGCATCAACCGCAGAAACGGCTACCCCTTCTCCGGAAACAGCCCGGAAACTTGCCGCGGTACAGTCGCTCATACATCGCCACCGGGATATGGGTCACCTGCTGGCCTGCACCGATCCTCTCTCGCCCTGCAAAAGAGAACACCCCCTGCTCAGCCTCCAGGCATTCGGCCTCGAAAAAGCCGATCTTGACCGGGTTTTCCCGACCGAGGATTTCACCACGGCCGAAGCTACACTACGCGAAATCCTGCGTATCCTGCGAGACACCTATTGTCGTTCCATCGGGGTGGAATTCATGCACATTCAGGATCCCCGACAGTGGCAATGGCTCGTGGATCGCATGGAAAAATCGGGCAACCGCCAGGTATTTTCCCTTGACGACAAGCGTGCCATCCTGAAGAGACTCCTGGAAGCATCGCTGTTCGAGATTTTTCTCCACCGAAAATTCCCCGGCCAGACCCGTTTTTCCCTTGAAGGGGGCGAAACAATCATTCCGCTGCTTGACGCGGTCGTTTCCCGGGCAGGCAGGCAGGGAGTCACGGACGTGATTCTCGGCATGCCGCATCGGGGCAGGCTCAACATACAGGCCCACATCTTCGGCAAGAAGTATGAAAATATTTTCGCCGAATTCCGCGACACGGAAGACCCCGGTTTTGTCGGAGACGGCGACGTGAAATACCATCGTGGAATTTCCGCCGACGTTCATCGGGAAGGCGACGCGACCATCCACCTGACGCTGGTGCCGAATCCCAGTCACCTGGAAGCGGTGAATCCGGTGGTGGAAGGAAAGAGCCGGGCACGGCAGGACCGTTACGGTGCTGACGGCGCCTCCCGGGTCCTGCCGGTACTGATCCATGGCGATGCCGCCTTTGCCGGCCAGGGGATTGTTGCCGAGACGCTTAACATGTCGCAACTGGAAGGGTACGCAACCGGCGGCACGCTCCACATTGTCCTCAACAACCAGATCGGATTCACCACTCGCCCGGCTGATGCCAGGTCCACCCGTTATGCCACCGACGTAGCAAAGATGCTTGCCGCGCCCATCTTCCACGTTCATTGCGAAGACCCTGAAGCAGCGATCCATGCCGCGCATCTCGCTCTTGATTTTCGGCAGAAATTCGCCGTCGACGTAGTGGTGGAACTCATTTGCTATCGTCGCCACGGTCACAATGAAGGCGATGAGCCCTACTTTACCGAACCGCTCATGTACGACCAGATCAGCAACCGCCCTCCCGCCCACCAGTTGTATGGCGAACGCCTGCTGCAGGAGGGCCTCAGCAGCGAAGAAATCGATGGATTGAAAGATGCCGTCAGCAAAACGCTCGAATCGGCATTCAACGGCAGCCCAACCGCTGCCGAAGCCCCTTTCCTCGGCCGTTGGAGTGCCTTCTGCCAGGAATCGGCAGCCACCAAGATCGAAACCGGCGTGCCGGCCCCGCTGCTCTTGTCGCTGACGGAAGCCATGGTTGTTTTACCTGCCGGCTTTACGCCCCACCCAAAAATCGCCGCCCTCTATGCCAAGCGGCGCGACTGCGTGGCAACGGGAGCAGGCATCGACTGGGCAAACGCCGAATCGCTCGCCTTTGCCGCACTTCTCCACGAAGGAATATCGGTTCGACTCAGCGGCGAGGACAGCCGCCGCGGCACCTTCAGCCAGCGGCACTGCGTGCTGCATGACATGCGCAGCGGCCGTTCCCGGATTCCCCTTGACACTGTTGCGGCAGACACGGCTGCGTTCCGCCCTTACGACAGCCTTCTCTCCGAAGCGGCGGTGCTCGGCTTCGAGTACGGCTACGCCCTGGAATTCCCGGAAGGATTGACAATCTGGGAAGCACAGTACGGCGACTTCGCCAACGGCGCCCAGGTAATTATCGACCAGTTCCTCTGCAGCGGGGAGACCAAATGGGGACGGGCCAGCGGACTCGTGCTGCTGCTGCCCCACGGTTATGAAGGCCAAGGGGCGGAGCACTCCAGCGCCCGCCTCGAACGGTTTCTCCAGCTCTGTGCCGATGGGAACCTGCAGGTCGCCTTTCCCAGCACGCCCGCCCAATACTTTCACCTGTTGCGACGCCAGGCTAAACAGCCGTTCCGCAAGCCTCTCGTAATCCTGACGCCGAAGAGCCTGCTGCGGAACCCGGCCTGTATCTCGCGCCTCGACGAGCTGGCTGGCGGCTGGTTCCGCGAAATACTCCCTTCCTCGGCGGATCCGGAAAAAGTTACGGCGCTCCTGGTCTGCTCTGGTAAACTGTATTACGAACTGGCGAAAAAACGGCTGCTGACCAACCGGGAAGATACCGCCATCATCCGTATTGAACAGCTCTATCCGCTCCGGGCCGATCTGCTTCGGGAAGAACTTGGCCGATTCCGACATGCCCGCAACTGCACCTGGGTTCAGGAGGAACCGCGCAATATGGGCGCCTGGAACTATATCCGGCCACATCTGGCCGGGATACTGGGCATCGAGCCGAAATATGCCGGCAGAAAGGAAGCTGCCTCGCCCGCAACCGGCTCCTTCCGCCAGCACCGGGCCGAGCAGGAGCGGCTGTTGGAAGAGGCCTTCGGCTAACGCGCTGTCGGCACAGCCCCGACGGGTGCCCTTCTTCGGCTGGCGGCCACGGAAGGCCGCCCCGACATACGTGATTACATTTATTGGAGAATTGCATGGAAATACGCGTGCCCGAAGTGGGTGAATCAATCCTCGAAGCGCTGGTGGCAAAATGGCACCGGAAAAACGGTGCCGAGATCCGCAAGGAAGAGCCGGTGTGCGAACTGGAAACCGACAAGGTGACCTTGGAGATAAATGCGGAGGCTGACGGCATCCTCGCCATCCTGGTTCCGGAAGGCCAAACCGTCAAGATAGGCACCGTTATCGCGACAATTACCGAAACGGACCTTGCCGCGGAACCCCCACCGGCCCCGGCCCTGTCCCCGGCTGCCCGTAAACTGGCACGGGAAAAAACCATCCGCCCGGAAACAATCAAGGGGAGCGGCAAAAAAGGGCGCATCCTTGCCGAAGATCTCCTTGCACCGAAGGACATCGGGCTTGGGGAACAGACACGGCAAGAAACTCCAGCGGAAACCGGACCGGATGAGGCACCGGGTAAGACTGGTACTGAACCGCCGCCTGCCCCGCTGATTCGAAGCGAAGAACTGCCGTCCTATCAGGTCCGGCAGGATCGTGCCATAACAAGGAAACCGATGACGCCGATCCGCAAGCGGATCGCGGAGCGGCTTACCGAGGCCCGTCAGCAGACGGCAATGGTTACCACTTTCAACGAGGTGGATATGGGGCGGGTTATTGCCCTTCGCCGGAAATACAAGGATTTTTTCCGGCAGCGGCATGGTGTAACCCTCGGCTACATGCCCTTCTTCGTCAGCGCCTGCGTCAAAGCACTGCATGAGTTCCCGGCGGTAAACGCCCGGCTCGACGATAACGACATCATCTATCAGCATTTTTACGATATCAGCATCGCCGTAAGCGGCGACAAGGGGCTGGTGGTACCGGTACTGCGTGACGCCGAGCGTCGCTCGTTCGCGGATATCGAACAAACCATCAACGGTTTCGTGGAAAAAGTACAAACCAATACCCTGACAATGGCCGACCTTGAAGGTGGAACCTTCACCATAAGCAATGGCGGTGTGTTCGGTTCGCTCCTTGGCACGCCTCTGATCAATCCGCCCCAGAGTGCGGTCCTCGGCATGCACGTTATCCAGGAACGACCGGTTGCACTGCTCGGCAAAGTTGTCATCAGGCCGATGATGTATCTGGCCCTGTCCTATGACCACAGGATCATTGACGGCCGCGAAGCGGTGCAGTTTCTCCGCAGGGTAAAGGAATTCCTCGAGGAACCGGATGAGAAACTGCTGGAAGGATGAAGATCCCGTAACCTGCTCTGCAGTCAAGATACTTTCTGGAGGTTTTCCGCATGTCCGACGATAGCTTCGACCTGATCGTCATCGGCGCCGGCCCCGGCGGCTACACTGCGGCAATCCGGGCTTCCCAGCTCGGCATGAAGGTGGCGGTGGTGGAAAAAAGGGACTCTCTCGGCGGCGTCTGCCTGAACGAGGGATGCATTCCCAGCAAGGCGCTGCTTGACTCGAGCGAACTGTTTGCTCTTGCACGGGACGGTTTTGCCCGCCACGGCGTCATCATTGACGGGCCGGAACTCGATCTGGCCAGGATGATGACCCGCAAGGAAGAAATCGTGCAAAAACTGGCCGACGGCATTGCCTACCTCTTCAGGAAAAACAAGATCCAGCGTTTCCAGGGAAGCGGCAAGCTGGCAGGAGCTCGCAGGGACGGTCTGCAGGTGGTTGCGGTTACCATGGCGGATGCTCCGGCGATTCCCCGCCTCATCAACGGCAAGCGGGTTCTCCTGGCAACCGGCAGCCGTCCTGTGGAACTGCCCCACCTGCCGTTCGACGGGACACGGGTGGTACGCTCCCGCGAAGCCCTGTCCTTTGCCGCGGTCCCCGAACACCTGCTCATTATCGGCGCTGGCTATATCGGCCTGGAGCTCGGTTCGCTCTGGAACCGACTCGGCGCCAAGGTTACGGTAGTGGAAACTCTCCCCTCGGCACTGCCCCATGCTGACGGCCAGGTGGTGGAAGCCCTGCTCCGATCCTTGAGCAGACAAGGCATCCGCTTCCTGTTTGAGGCAAAGGTTGCCTCGGCCGAACCCGTGGCAGGGAAAACCAGGCTGGTAGTGGAGGTGGCGGGAATTGCAGAGGAACTAACCTGCGACAGGATTCTCGTCTCCATCGGCCGGGTCCCGGAAACAGACGAAATCGGCCTTGTTGAGGCAGGGATCCGACTGGACGGGCACGGCAGGGTAGCAGTGGACCAGGACTATCAGACCAGCGCGCCCGGCATTTTCGCGATCGGCGACCTGGTCAACGGACCGCTCCTCGCCCACAAGGCTATGGAAGAGGGCATCGTTGTTGCGGAACGGATGGCGGGCCAAGCCTCGCTGGTGGAGTATGATTTCATCCCGGCTATCATTTACACCATGCCGGAAGCCGCCTCGGTGGGCAAAACCGAGGAGCAGCTCAAGGAATCGGCAACCCCCTATGTAACCGGCAGGTTCCCCTTTTCCGCAAACGGCCGAGCCCGCTGTCTCGACGACATCGACGGATTCGTCAAGCTGCTGTCCCATCGGGATACCGGCAGAGTGCTCGGGGTCCACGTTATCGGCCCCCGGGCTTCCGAACTCATCGGCGAAGCAGTTACCGTCATGACCTACGGCGGCAGCGCCGAGGATATCGCCCTTACCTTCCATGCCCACCCTACTCTCTCGGAAGGGTTGAAGGAGGCGGCACTGGATTCACTGCACCGGGCGATACATGCATAACAATAAGGGCGGGACTTGTCCGGCGCCCTGTCCCGACCTGAAATCGGGCAGCCGCCGAAGGTCGCCCTACGGATTCATTCATATCACGTAACGTGCAGTTCATCTCGATTTAGAACGGCTGATAAAATCCAACGACAGGGATACCGATAGCAAGTATTCGTACCGACCAAAAAGGAGGATGTCATGGCTACCGATGAGTTCAGGGTTCCATTTGAAAGTCTCAGGTGGGTTTGCGATACGAAACAGTTCGATTTTGAAACGACTGCTGACCTTGCAGACCTGGAAGATACCATTGGCCAGGACCGGGCACTCCGTTCCATAGATTTCAGCCTCGGCATGTCGGAAAGAGGCTTCAATCTCTACATTTCCGGGGAAGCAGGCACCGGCCGCACCTCCTCCATCATGAATCTGCTGAAAAAGCGTGCCAAAGGTGAACCCACCCCCCATGATTGGTGCTATGTTCATAACTTCAAATCACCTGACAACCCGTTAGCTCTGGCCCTCTCGGCCGGGATGGGAAGCGAGCTGGAAAAAGACATGCGGGAAGTTCTCACCGCCGTCCGCAACGACATTCCCAAGGCGCTCGAAAGCAAGGACTACGAAAACCAGAAGGCAGCTATTGTCCAGCAGCACCAGGAAAAGAACAATGCCGTCTTTTCGGCATTGGAGAAAGAAGCGCAGGAGAATGGATTTTCTCTCCAACGAACAGTATCAGGGCTTGTCATGGTCCCGCAGAAGGAGGGACGAAACTTCACCCAGGAGGAATACGAAGCGCTCCCGCCCGAAGAGCAGCAGAAGATCGATGAAACCGGCAACGCACTGAAGGAAAAGCTGGCCGATGTGATCAGCCAGATTCGCGAAAACGAGAAAGCCGTCAAGGAAGACCTGGCCAAGCTTGACCGTAACCTGGGCCTGTCCGCGGTCGGCCATTACATCGAACCGTTGAAGAATAAATTCGCCGAGTTCTCCCGGGTACTCACCTACCTGGATGAAGTTCAGGAAGATATTCTTCTAAACCTGGAAGATTTCAAGGGCACCCAGCAGCAACCCCCTTTCCCGGGCCTCAAGATTCCCGCCCAGACTCCTTCGTTCGAACGGTATACCGTCAACCTCCTGGTCGATAATTGCGTACAATGCGGTGCTCCGGTAGTTTTCGAGGCAAACCCGACCTACAACAATCTCTTTGGCCGCATCGATCATGTCATGCAGATGGGCGGTGTTGCCTCCACCAACTTTACCCTCATTAAACCGGGTGCCCTGCACAAGGCCAATGGCGGCTACCTGGTGGTCAACGCACGGGACATCCTCACCAGTCCCTTTTCCTGGGAAGCATTGAAGCGCTGTATCCGCAACAGCGAAATAAAGATTGAAGACGTGCTGGAACAGTACCGGATTATCACCGTCGTCTCCCTGAAACCGGAACCGATACCGATGCAGGCCAAGATCATCATGATCGGCTCCCCCTGGATCTATTATCTCCTGTTCCACCTGGAACCGGATTACCGGAAGTTCTTCAAGGTAAAGGCCGACTTCGAAAGTCAGGTGACGCGAAACCCTGAGATTATCAAAGATTACGCCCTGTTCATTTCCAGCCACTGCAGCAAGGAACGTCTGCGCCCCTTTGACCGGGGAGCCGTGGCCGGTATTATCGAATATTCGGCCCGCATGGTTGAAAATCAGGAGAAGTTCTCCACCCAGTTCATGGAAATCGCCGACCTTATCCGGGAAGCTGATTACTGGGCGCAAAAGGGCGGCAGCACTACCGTCACCGGAGCTTTCGTCAAACAGGCCATCGAAGAAAAGGTCTACCGGAGCAATCGGATTGAAGAGCGGCTCCAGGAACTTATCGCCGAGGGAACCCTGATGGTTGACACCACAGGGGGGGAGGTCGGCCAGGTGAACGGCCTGTCGGTCATGACCCTTGGCGACTACGCATTCGGCCGCCCCTCCCGGGTCACCGCCCGGGTCTTTATGGGCAAAGGAGGAATGATCAACATCGAGCGAGAGGTAAAGCTCTCCGGGCCCATCCACGACAAAGGCGTCCTTATCCTGCCGGGCTACCTGGGGGGGAAATTCGGCCATGACAAGCCCCTTTCCTTCTCCGCATCCATCTGCTTCGAGCAGTCCTATGAAGGTATCGAGGGAGACAGTGCCTCATC
>JAQUHN010000128.1 GCA_028683555.1 Geobacteraceae bacterium
TCCACCCCGCTGGGGGCGGTTGCCCAGTTCGCCGCCGGCCGCAAGGGTACCCCAAAGAAGGACCTGGGGCTCATGAGCATGTCCTACGGGACCGCCTACGTGGCTACGGTCTCCATGTCAAACCCGGCCCAGGTGATCCGGGCCCTGCTGGAGGCAGAGGCCTATGACGGCCCCTCCCTGGTCATCGCCTATGCCCACTGCATCGCCCACGGCATCGACATGGCCGGCGGCATCGAGGCCCAGAAGATGGCGGTAGCCTGCGGCCACTGGCCCCTGTACCGCTACAACCCGGTACTGGCGGACCAGGGCAGGAACCCGCTCCAAATGGACAGTAAGGCGCCGACCATCTCCTTCGGCGAGTTCGCCGCCACCCAGAACCGCTTCCGGGTGCTGAAGAAAGCCAACCCGGCCGCCGCCGAGGAGCTGATCCGGCGGGCGGACGCGTGGACCAAGCGGCGGTATGCGCTCTACAAGAAGCTGGCGGACTGACCCAACCGGCAGGCGTCTCCTTTCGCGGGAGGCGCCTGCCTGCTCAACCCATGCGAGCGGTGGTAACACCGCCGGACAATAAAGGAGATGCATATGCAGGATGTTCTGCTGACCACGGAATTGCCCGGTCTGAAACTTCTCGGGCGCGGCAAGGTCCGCGATATCTACGACCTGGACGATGCGCTGCTCATCGTCACCACCGACAGAATTTCCGCCTTCGATGTGATAATGGATCAGGGGATTCCGGGCAAGGGAGAGGTTCTGACCAGGATCTCGGCCCACTGGTTCCGCCTCATGGAGGGCATCATACTCAACCATCTTATCACTACCGACGTTGGCGAATTCCCGGCCGGCTGCCGCCCCTATGCGGACATTCTGGCCGGCCGCTCCATGCTGGTGAAAAAAGCTCGCCCCCTTCCGGTCGAGTGCATCGTGCGGGGGTTTCTTGCCGGTTCCGGCTGGAAGGAGTACCGGGCTAGCGGCTGCGTCTGCGGCATCAGGCTGCCGGAAGGCCTGGTCGAATCCCAGCGTCTGGCTGACCCGATCTTTACCCCGTCCACCAAGGCGGAACTGGGGAGCCACGACGAAAATATCGCCTTCGAGCGCATGGTGGAACTGTGCGGCGCCGACCTTGCGGAACAGGCCCGGCAGGCCACCCTGGATATCTACCAGAAGGCGCGGGACCTTGCCGACGACCGGGGCATCCTCATCGCCGACACCAAGTTCGAGTTCGGCGTCCACGACGGGGAACTTATCCTCATCGATGAATGCCTGACGCCCGATTCGAGCCGCTTCTGGCCGAAGGACGACTATCGGCCGGGCAGTGCGCCGCCCAGTTTCGACAAGCAGTTCCTGCGCGATTATCTCGACACCCTTGATTGGGATAAAAAGGCGCCGGCGCCCCCGCTTCCGGAGGAAATTGTCGCCCGTACCGCGGACAAATACCGGGAGGCCATGGCGCTTCTGCTTGGTACGCCATGATCGTCACCCCGGATCGTCCGGGACCTCAGGGACCAGGAACCAATGCCTGCGGCAGGCAAAATTGCCGCCTTTCCGGTCGAAACGGCCTACGGCCTCGTCGCCGATGCGGCCAACCAGTCAGCGTTTCACAGAACATCCGTCACGAAGGAGAAACTCACTATGGAAGCAAAAGTACTCATCATCATGGGAAGCGACTCGGATTATCCCGTGCTGGAGGAAACGGCCAAAGTGCTGAAGCAGTTCGGGGTCCCCTTTGCAATGCATGTCTCGTCGGCCCACCGCTCGCCGAGAAAGACCGAGGAACTCGTATCCGGGGCTGCAGATCGAGGCATACAGGTCTTCATCGCTGCCGCCGGCGTGGCGGCCCACCTGCCCGGAGTGGTGGCAGCCGGAACCACACTGCCGGTTATCGGAGTTCCCATGGGAGGAGGGGCATTGAACGGAGTGGATGCACTGTATTCAATCGTTCAGATGCCCGGAGGAATACCCGTCGCGAGCATGGCAATTGGCAAGAGTGGCGCGAAAAACGCCGGAATTCTCGCTGTCCAGATCCTTGCACTCTCTGATCAGGAGCTTGCAAAGAAACTTCTATCGTACCGGGAGCAGATGGCCGCCGAGGTGGAACGGAAGGACAGGGAGCTGCAAGAATTACTCAAGTCGGTTTAAACGACACCGTATGGAAGCAGTGGATTGAATCGCCGCTGGTATCGTAAGCGTCCTGAAACGACAGACACTTCGAAATTAAAAAAGCGGGACTTTGCTCAAGGAAAAGTCCCGCTTTTTTTAGTGTGGTTCCCCAGCGCAGACAGTTCTGGGCATGGGGAAGAAAAAATGTAGCTCCAATTAGTATAAATTTTCTGTCGGCCCCAAAACATGAGCACCAGGAAAAATCACCTTGACATTTTAGAACGACCGGTCTAATTTATTAACCATGAAAAGAATACACAACAAAGACGATATAGTCCAGGCGGGACTGGACATAATACTCTCCAAAGGATTCAATGCAACCGGCGTCGAGGCAATCCTCAAGCAGGCGAACGTGCCCAAGGGATCGTTTTACAACTTCTTCTCCAGCAAGGAAGAATTCGGTTTGGCGATAATCGACAGGTACATCGCAGAGATAAACAGCAGGATTTTCCAACCGATCCTGGAGGAAGATTCGCTCCCACCTCTGCAACGCATCAGGAAATGCTTCGAAAGCCTGATCTCACTCTTTGAAAGCAACGATTGCAGCAAAGGATGCCTGATCGGCAATCTGAGCCTGGAAATGTCCGACCAGTACGAAAAGGTCAGGCAGCGCCTCGACCTGGTGCTGCAGCGCTGGGCCGATATTTACGCCGCCCTGCTTCTTCAAGCGAAGAGGGAAAACGCACTTCCTTCGGAACTCGATGTCGAAATGCTGGCGGAAAACATGATCGCATCGTACGAGGGAGCGCTCCTCCGCGCCAAGGTAAAGAAATCATCAGAACCCCTGAGGAATTTTATCCACCTGTATTTCGATAAATTTTTAGCTCTGAAAGAATAAGTGAAGTTAAGCATCTTTTTTTGCCCATTATCACATAGACCGGTCTAGGCGCATCGATTGATGCAATCGACACAGGGGGTACTGACATGAAAGAGAGCATACGCTAAATAATACCCACTCGATTTTTTTATCTCTGAACAAGTAGACTGGTCCAATTTTTGGCTCTATGTCCGGAAAACCGAACATGAGGAGGAAACACCAGGGAAAGAAGTGAGAAATTATCTATGAAAGAGATCGGAGGAATGGCAATGAGAAAATTGTTTGAAAGCACCAACATTAAAGGAATGTCTCTTGCGAACAGATTCATATATTCGGCCACATGGGATGGATGCGCCGATGACAAAGGATTCTGTACGCAAAGAAACATCGACATGTTGGTGGAAAGAGTAAGCGGAGGCGTCGGCTTGATAATCACCGGCATGGCGTTTGTGAAACCGGAAGGTAAAGCTGCGCCGGGGCAATTAGCTGTATACGGTCATGAATACATCGATGGACTGGCGAAAATGGCGCGAGCGATTCACGATGCCCGGGGAAAGATTGTCCTTCAATTGGCCCATGCAGGGTGTTATGCCCCTGCAGCTTTAACCGGGCATGAAGCATTGGGACCATCCGCGAACGACACCGACAAATTTCCTCAATGCCGGGAAATGACCTTGCAGGAAATTGCTCAAGTTGTCGAAGCCTTTGGAAAGGCGGCAGGGCGGGCCAAAAAAGCCGGCTTTGACGGTGTGCAGCTGCACGGGGCTCATGGCTATTTGCTGAACCAGTTTCTTTCCCCCTTTTTCAACAAACGGACAGACAACTACGGCGGCAGTATTGAAAATCGTGCGCGGTTACTGCTGGAGGCATTCGAAGCGGTCAGGAACGAAGTCGGTGAGGAATATCCTGTCCTCGTGAAAATCAATTCCAAGGATTTTGTCGAAGGTGGTCTTACTGAAGATGAAATGCTTCAGGTTTGTGCAATGCTCGAAATCGCAGGCGTGGATGCGATAGAGATGAGTGGCGGGACGGTTTATGCTTCGGGAGCACTCTCTTGTTTCAGGGTTGGTGCCTTGGATACGCCTGAAAAGGAGGTTTATTACAAGGATGCGGCGACTCGTTATAAAGAAAATTTCAGCGTGCCATTAATGCTGGTGGGTGGCATTCGCTCTCCCGAAGTAGCCGAAAAACTGATAAACGATGCCTTGGCCGATTACGTCTCCCTTTGCCGCCCACTGATCCGCGAACCAAATCTGATTAAACGTTGGAAAGCAGGAGACACTGCGCCGGCAGCCTGTATTTATTGCAACGGATGTTTCGGACCCGCAATAAAAGGAGAGGGCGTACGTTGTATCTTTGAAGGGCAATGATGCGATGGTCGTGAAAGACAAAAAAATGTGACTTTTCATTGAGAAAAGTCACATTTTTGGAGTATGGCTCCCCGTCATGGACGAACTTCGAACTTTTGGGTGCATTTTAGAAGAAACCGAAATCGATTCTTGATAACGAAAAAGGCCATACCCTGTTCGGATATGGCCTTTGATATATGGCTCCCCAGGCGAGACGCTCAGCAAAATTTTTTCAACTACAATTTCAGATTTGTTCTGAGCCCGATCAAGAAGAATCACCCGCTAACGGAATATGGTTCCAGAGACTTAATATCAAGTCTACCAACAGCAAGATGGCCACATAACCGTATAACACTTATCGCTCGCCTGATCTGCCTGAAGTCATTTTTTAACTCAGGAGCCCCTAGAAAACCAGGGACGCAGTCTATGCGGGAAGTTTGAACTGCTGAATCTGACTATGCAACTCTCCCGCAAGGGCGGTCATCTGCCCTGCCGCCGTGACAGAGTTCTTCACCTCGTCGACTGTCGATTGCGCAATAGAGGTAATCTGACTGATATTACAGCTAATCTCGTCTGTCGTTGCCGTCTGTTCTGTTGCAGCCACGGCAACCTGATTCACTTGTGATGTGATCAGGCGGGCATGCTTTACTATTTCCTGCAATGCCTCGCCCGATCTGGCTGCATCAGTTGTGCCCCTCGTCACCTGGGAGACCCCCTCTTGCATGGAATTAACCGCATCGCCGATTTTTGTCTGAATGTCTTTAATCACCATGCCAATCTCACGGGTTGCTTTGCCGGTTCTGTCAGCCAACCTGCGCACTTCGTCGGCGACCACTGCGAAGCCCCTCCCCTGCTCACCGGCTCGGGCAGCCTCGATGGCGGCGTTAAGCGCCAGCAGATTTGTCTGATCCGCAATATCTTCAATAGTGGCGATTATGGATCCAATCTGCGCAGAACTTGTACCGAGATCTTTCACTGTAACGGCGGAATCCTGGACGAGAGCAGCAATGCTGTCCATCATAGTAACCGTTTGCCGGACAACACCCTCGGCTGTCTGGGCGAAATCTTCTGTAACCTTCACACTTTGTGCGGCTGTGGTACAGTTTTCGGATATGCTTCTCGAAGTCGCTGCCATTTCCTCTGCAGCAGTTGCTACCAGCACAGCCTGTCCCGCAACCTCCTCAACGCCAATGGACAAGTTTCGTGACGTGGCATAAAATTGGCCCGAGGCAGAGACCACACTATCGGAGGCATTCTTGACGCTGCTTATAAGCATCCTGAGCTTTTCCACCATTCGGTTGATGTCTTGGGAGAGCATCCCCAGTTCGTCATTGGACGTTTTCTCAAGAAGGACTCCCAAATCTCCATCCGCGACTTGATTCAGGTGCCGTGCTATTCTCCGCACACTTTTCGAAATATACCTGGCAACCAACAGGGCAATAATGGTACCTGACACAAAGACAAAAAAACCAATCAACAGGCACGAATAAAGGGTCTTACGGAGACTTAAACTGATCTCGTCAAGACCGACATCAATACCGACCACGTAAGTTTCACCATGGGGCAAGCGGGACGGGATAAAGACAGAACGGAAAGAACCCCATTGGTCCGTATACTGGTCATATGTGATCTCATTCTTACCCAGGGCTGTCTTGAGCCCTTCGGGAGCATCCTCATAAGTCTCATAAAGACTGGTCAAGTCGCCTTTTTCCAACTCCTCTCTCGTGTAACTGGAGGTGGTAAAGACAACCCCTCCATCTTTCATCATGACCGAATAGGCGTATTTTATTCCCGCCTTTTCTGCAAACGCCGAAAGTGAATCAAGTTCACTCCTGAATTCCTCAGCGGATACGCCTTCAACATTAAGAAGCTTTTCATGAAACGAGTCCAGCGCTACATTTATTCCCTGACCACTTGCAATGAGTTTGCTGTCTATGTCCCGAAGGATGATCTTTTTTTCATTTGTATAGGCAAAGTAGGTAAAAATAGAAATTGTGAGTAAATTGAGCGCAGTTATTACCATAAATAACTTGTGGGAAAGTTTAAGCCTACCAAAAGCACCTTGAAAAAACATTATTCCCCCTCGGGCAGATGCGCGGCAAACCGAAACGTGACCACCCGTCAATCGGATGCGAAGCCTGCCTCTCCGTATCAATAATTTCTACCTATTTCTGTTAAAGTATCGGCGGCTGCCGTACTTTCTTGAGTGGGAGTTTGACAAAATAAAGAACTTGAAATTTTTAATTTCAAACAGGAAGAATTGCTGCAGTCGAATCGTAAACTTCCCCTGAACGAAACAGGTCCAAAATGGCTTACTGACAAAATTCGGAGGACAGGGGTACGACCAACAAAAAGGGAGGAGATAGTACTTATGAGATGAATATGAAAGAAAAGGCTTTTCAGCAAAAAAATGGGGCTTTTCTCAAGAAAAAGTCCCTCTTTTGGAGTATGGCTCCCCTTGTGGACGAACTTTGAACTTTTAGTATTGTATCGGATGTCAACGGAGCCTATTTTGGTAAATAAAAAGGCCATATCCTTTCGGACAGGCCTAATGTGGTATGGCTCCCCAGCACGGATGGTTCTGGGCATTGGAAAGAGCAAATATTCATCTGATAGAATAGCATCAAGGTTCCTTCTGTGACAGTTTCACTGTCTCGTCCAGCTGCACCAAGGCATCCAATGCGGCAGGGTACCCTGCATAAATGGCCACCTGAAGCAATGCCTCGACGATTTCTTCCAAGCTCGCGCCATTCTCCATGGCCAGGGTGAAGTTGATTTTCAGCGCGTTCAGTCTTCCAATGGACGCAAGGATACCTATGCTGCACAGCGAACGTGTCTTCAAGTCTATCGTACTTCGTGACCAGGTACGCCCGAAAACAACTGAGACGGCCTCCTTCTCGAAAGCCGGACTGAGTGATTTGAACCTTTCGACGACAGCTGCGGCGCGTTCCGTGCCGATCATCTTCCTCAAAATTTCAATACCAGCTTGATAGTCGTCCATTTCATACCCTTTTCTCTACTAGAGAGCTACAGCACCCCCCCAGGGGTCGGGCAATCACATTCACTGTCTGCCCGACCCTGTTGCAGCCAGATCATGGGGGACTTTTGTCGTTTCCGGGAGCACATCATGCCTCGAAAGCAATTTCACCAAATATCTCATTGGCAAAACCCCTTGCCTTAACGGCAGCGCCGTTCTTCACTTTTTCCCCGGCAGCTACCGCGTCATGCATTTCCTCTGAAGTTGCGCCGGCATCGACAGCCACCTTCTTGAGAAGCTCCATGCAGGGTTTGCAATTAACGGCATACGCTGCTCCAATTGAAATCAGTGCCATTGTCTTCTTGTCCAAAACGCTCATGGTGTTACCTCCTTGGATTAAAAAGATTTCGGTAGCATAAGACACTCCCGCCATCGCCATCATTAATGCCGCCATGGCTGTTCTTAGTGTTTTCCGGGTTTTTGTCGGTTACTGCACGTCAATGCAGTCCTTTTTCCCTCTCACATCAGCAGCACGTATTCCCCGCTGTAAAACAAGCCTCACATTCTACTTCGCCAAAGATATCTTTCACGAAAGCTTTCGACTTCGTATGCGCCCCGTTCCTTACTTTTTCTCCGACGGCAACGGCTGCGAGCATTTCCGTCGTGGTTGCACCGGCTTTTTCTGCCTTATTACGGTGATATTCCATACACGGCTTGCAATTGATAGCATAAGAAGCCCCAAGCGCAATTAATTCTTGAATTTTATCGTCCAGTATTTGCATTATATAACTCCCGTACCAGAGAATTGGTTCACATCATTCTTGATTTCACGAAGTCGGGGCTCTGCTTGACGCCGATATGGGCCTTTGCAGAGTCCGTCACATTTTTGGGTGGTCCCCGTGCAATGTATCCAAACGATACGTTGGCAAATTTTCGAAACATGTTTTCCTCGTGATGGAAAAGTTCCTTATCGGTACGAACAAATTGAGCATAGGCCTGTTTATCGAACCAAGGTTCATGCACCTGCCTTTACCCTATAGACGAACTGAAAATAAAAAGGATACAGACATTCTGAAATTTTTCTTGCCTATGGCTTGTCTGGCAATGTCGATTGGAGATCAAGATTATGAGAGCCGGAAACATGGAGGAATGTGATCTGAATTTTCATAAGATTCATGACATTTATCAACCGAGGATCTTCCGCTACCTCTCGAATCTGATCGATGAATACGAGGCAGAAGATCTCACCCAGGAGGTATTTGCGAAGGTAAGCAGGAACCTGGAGGCATTCAGGGGAGAATCCCATGTCTCTACCTGGATATATCGGATCGCCACAAACCTGGCCATAGACAGGATCCGCTACTGCACGTTGCCGTTTGTGGACCCTCTCAAGAGAACAGAGGCCCCCATGGATGCCCATGAGGATATCGAGGACCGGAATATCTGGACGGGGGAAAAACCCTATTCCGCTGAACAGAACCTCATTCGCGAGGAAATGACTGACTGCATACGAAGTTGCCTTGAAAATCTTCCCGAGGCTTTCAGGGTCGTTTTGGTGCTCAGCGAATTGGAGAGCTTCAAGAACAAGGAAATTGCGAAAATCACGGGAGTAACTCTCGAAACGGTAAAAATCAGGTTGCATCGGGCACGAGCCCTGCTGAGAAAGGAAATCGAAAGAAATTGCAAAGTGTATCGGGATGAACGGAATGAACTGGCATGTGAGCCTACAGAAGAATTTTACCGTGAAAAAACTAGCACTTCCGAATAAGACGTGTAAGTTTACTTCTCGAACTATACAGTTCTGCAAAGGCGACCAATGAAATCATCATGGCGGTATTTGATCTGAAGAACAACGACATCCGCGACTGGCCTGGGAGTATCGACTATGGACAGCAAAACTGAAAAGGAGGTTTATTACAAGGAAGCAGCTGCTCCATTTAAAGAGAAAATCAGCGTACCATTTTAGTGGACGGCTTTTGCTCACTTGAAGTGTCCGGAAAACTGGTAAACCATGCCTTGGCTGATTATGTCTCTCTTTGCCGCCCACTTATCCGCGAACCAAATCTGATTAAACGTTGGAAAGCAGGAGACCCTGCGCCGGCAGCCTGTATTTATTGCAACGGATGTTTCGGACCCGCAATAAAAGGAGAAGGCGTACATTGTATCTTTGAGGGGCAATGATGCGATGGTCGTGAAAGACAAAAGATGGGACTTTTCATTGAGAAAAGTCCCATCTTTGGAGTATGGCTCCCCGTCGTGGACGAACTTCGAACTTTAGGGTGCATTTTAGAAGAAACCGGAACTCGATTGCTGAAAATGAAAAAGGCCATACCCTTTTACGGATATGGCCTTGATAGTATGGCTCCCCAGCGCGGACTCGAACCACGGACAAGGTGGTTAACAGCCACCTGCTCTACCGACTGAGCTACTGGGGAATGAAGATTGCCGTGCAGTCAGTCCTGCAAAGCGAAAGCGTTTATACCACGGCGACAAAGAGTCTGTCAAGTTTTTTGAACAGTTTATTTTACAAACCTCTACACAGATAAAAACGAGCTTTTTCTGCAGATTTTCGTCAGGCAAGAGCACTTCAAGCGAAAATGCAAGCGGTCAGAAAAGGTGCGGGAAAGAAAAAAAAAGGAGAAAGCTGCCGCAAGAAAAATCGGGACAAGGGAACCAGAAAGGAAAATAGCAGCAATCTCCAGATAAATCTTGGATTCGACCCGACAAACTAGGACCTGAACGGCACATAAATTCCAAAGCAGCAAAGAAAATCAGTATCGACAAAGTCATCGACGCCCTCATCCAGAACAATCATCTCTTCTCTTTCCATGACAACCTCCTGTTCTATGATTTCTAGGGTAACCGGTCTTTACTAAAGACTAGCAAACAGAAGGCATTCGTCAACGAAGAAAAGACTGTCAGGGGAATTTCCCGGGAATCGTCGGTAGAAGTTATTTTTTCAGGGAATAGCGAAGATCCTGCAGGACAAGTTCCTCGAGGGCTGCATCGAACCAGGCCCGGCGGCACTCCACGTCTTCGATGGCGCCTTTCTGCAGCAGCGTCATAAATCGACAGCCACCAAAACAGAGGGGAAGATACGCGCAGTCAAGGCACTCATCTTTTTTCCAAACGTCCATGTTGTGAGATTCGCGGTAGTCCCGGATACCGCTCTCCAGGTGGCCGACATCAAGCCCTTCCAGCCCGATAAAAGCTGGACATTTATATAGGGTGCCGTCGTAATGTGCCACCAGGTTATCCTTGAACTCGATCATGCAGGTGGTAGGCTGGACTTTG
>JAQUHN010000129.1 GCA_028683555.1 Geobacteraceae bacterium
AACCCATACCAACCTGAGGCATAAAAGAACCGGTTATCCGATCAATAATTCCGAGTGCTAGGCTGATGAGAATTGTAAAAAGCAAGAAAAACCAATATTCCGCTTTTTGCGCCCGACCGCCGAATTCAGCGTACTTCTTTAAAACACCGATATACCAATTCATGTTTCCCCCCGTTACTATTGTATTTGCCCCATGGGCATCATTCACACATAAACAGATCCGGTACGATTATCCGCACATCATTTAACCTTCATCGGCAGATCAAATTCTATTCAAGGTTATAATCTTTAAATGCATTTCGTGCGTTAGGAGCCATAACCACCACAGCAGTCACCGCGGAGTAAGGATGCATAAAAGTAATGTCATCAC
The DNA here is from genome assembly GCA_028683555.1 of Geobacteraceae bacterium. Classification (GTDB taxonomy): domain Bacteria; phylum Desulfobacterota; class Desulfuromonadia; order Geobacterales; family Geobacteraceae; genus RPRC01. The sequence continues at coordinate 371 of JAQUHN010000129.1, forward strand.
AAAATTCATGGCTCCTCCAATAAGGTTTTTTTTACAAAACTACTTCCCTATTGTTTCCAAGAGCTTCAGTTGATTCTTGACAGATTTCGCCACAACTGCCGCCAGCTTGCGTTGATAAGCCTTGTCCCGCAGAAGCAGCTCCTCATCCCGATTTACGATCATGCCGCACTCAAGAAGAACCGCCGGGCAATCCGCCCCCCGCAGCACTCCGAGCGAATCATAACGGTACAGCCCTGCCTGGCCGGGAAAAGCAACGATGTCTTTTTTACGCAACTCTAACTCCGGATGCTGGTGCAGGTTCATGCCAGCCTTTGCCATTTGAAGTCGCAGATCTGCTGCAATGGCTCGACTCTGACCGGCAAAATCGTTTTCCTGTGAAAAATATACCGAAGCACCGCGGTACTTCTCGCAATACCGGCGTGGCTTTCCCTGCCATGACCAGTTCTTCAGATATTTCGGAAACAACGAATTATGATGAATAGAAATTACCAGCAGAGGCTGCAGGGCATTAATGCGCCGAACCCGCTCGGCTATCGACATATTTGCGCCCTCTTCATTGAAAAGGATCACGTTTTGAATACCGTTCCGCCGCAGAGCAGCCGTTATTGCCCGGGCCATATCCCGGTTGAACTCGAATTCAGTTCGCCCGCGAGCACTGACTGCGCCTGATTGTGAACGGGAATGACCAACATCAACCAGAATGGCAGAAGTCGTAGATTCGCCACCGAACACAGTGGCATTATTCAAAAGCAAGATGAAACACACTGAGAGAAATAGTACTCTAGCCACTCTTTTGCCTCTCCAACACTTTTTCCCGAATTCGTACTATCAGCCACTGTTCGTCAAAGCGCTTCAGCAACATGCTGCTGCGAGCCAATCCTTGGATATTAGAACCCGATCGTTCTACTGAAAACCACCAGATGAAGCTAACCTCGGCAGAAGTCCCAGGTTCCAAGATACGAATCGAAGGGTCGCCACGAAATTTCCCATGCCTGCTTGGCCAACGGGCAAAATACTTCTGGCCTTCATTTTGAATAAAACTACGGTCAACTACCCCTGACTCGTAAAAATCAACCTCCGTGGCATACAGAGAGCAAAGGGTATCAATGTCTCCGGTCGAATAGCTGTGCAACCATTCATCAAGTACTGTTTTTACAGACTCAACACCATGCCGGCTCGAATCATTTACGGAATCGTTAAAGGGCGGCTCTTCGGCAGCCTGGAGCTGGTTCGATACACTGTTGTCATCTTCCACGGATACTATCGGAGCACGTTCAGCCAGTGGCTCCACCGCAGGCCGACTGGAAGACGGAATGGAGACGGGACCGCTTGCAACAAATTCCGGCTTGGATTTATGCTGAGTTATCCATAACCCGCCAAACACCATCATTGCCAGCAGTGCACCACCCAGAGCCCAGATAATACCAATGTGCTTGTTGGCTGTTGCATCAACTGCCCGGCCCTGCTCTTTTACCGGATCGGGAATCCGGGAAATGACCTGGGTTTTCTCAGCTGTTCGCATCAGTGGGCGGCCGGACTCCAACTGACTGATGGCACTGATCAACTCTTCGGCATCGACATAGCGATCGCTCGGATTCTTGGCCAGCAGTCGATCGAGTAAAGGCTGGTATGTGAAAAGGTAGTCAGGAAGTTCAGGTAAAACCCCCTGGACATGCTGCATGGCAATTCCGATCGTGTTATCCGCTTCGTACGGTACCCGCCCGACCAGCATCTCGTAAAAAACGATCCCCAGACTGTAGAGGTCCGAACGACCATCCAGTTCGCTTCGCCCTTGGGCCTGCTCAGGGCTCATGTAGTGTGCTGTTCCAATGGTCATGCCGGTGCCGGTCATCTGAGTACCGGAACCAACCGCCTTGGCGATACCAAAGTCGGTCAGCACCACAGAGCCATTGTCGCGGAAGAGAACGTTATCCGGTTTCACATCACGGTGGACAAACCCCTGCCCATGGGCATAACCGAGAGCCGCGGCAACCTGGCGGAGAATTGCCAGCGCCTCCCGTGGAGGAACTGCTCCTTGTCGAATGCGCTCTTTCAGGTCCCCACCCGACACATACTCCATGGCCAGGTAGTAGCTGTGGCTGACGGACCCGGTATCGTATACTGCCAGAATGTTTGAGTGGGTAAGCTGAGCCACCGTTCGCCCCTCGCGCAAGAAACGTTCGCCGAAGTTACGGTCCGCCGCCAGTGCCGGCGACATTACCTTGAGGGCCACCTGGCGGCCGAGTGATTCCTGCACGGCCAGGTAAACGGTAGCCATACCGCCGTGGCCGAGTTCGCGTATGATCTGGTATCCGGGTATATTCATGCTGAGGTCCTTTACTGGACGTATTTCATTTCCCACCGAACCTACCACCGCACGTCTACTCTGCCCCTCCCTTGATAGACCTTCGCGATAAAACTGCTTCGGCCCATAAGCTGGGACGGGGCTGGGAGTGGGTGAAGCCAGTCCTAGGCAGGGTCATCTCCGAAGTCGAAGACGTCCGCTAATTCGTATCGTTCTTTGAATAATCTTTTGCTCAGGATCAACAGGCAATGGCGGCACATTCATCTCTATGTCGTTATGACCAGACACCGGCACAAAAGTTGCCACATCAACAATCTGCCCGCCGGCATTGTTGTGTGTGGCGGCACTGCTACTGCCGCCACCGCCCAAAAACACCCTCTTTTTTCCCGGCAAATATTCCGTAACGAGGAATGCGCCTCCGACAATCAGACCCGCCGCAAGACCACCGGCAACTATCCAGGTCAAAGGGCGCGGAGCGACCTTGGCAAAATCGAGTGAAAGGGAGACCTGCCCGACGCGAAACCGTTGCCTTGAGCGTAACCGCACAGATTTTTTAACGCGCCGGAAACCGCGAAAAGTTCCATTGCTCGAACCGAGATCTTCAAGCATCCAATGACCATCGTTAAAGAACAAGCGACAGTGATGACGCGATACGGTCTCATCATCAATCCTGATATCCGCATCCTCTCCGCGACCGATAACACATTGAGCCTCATTGATAAAAAGCTCCCTCTTGTTTCCCTCAGATAGAATTCTTACTGTAGCCTTCATGGTCTCTCCAGCGTTTTCAGTTAGACGGCAGAAGCGTTACCCGTCCGTTTTCGGCCTTTATTTTGACAGCAACGACCCTGTCTTTGCTCCGGTTGAGCCGCAAAGGGCCCACGGGAATCGGTTTACCATCCTGCAAGCGCAAGGTCAGGTTACAATCGGTAGGGCCGACACCATTGGCGGCAAAATACTCAATAACCACAAAATAGATGCCGTCCCTGAGTGTTTTAACGATGATATTCTCCGGACCGAAACCGTTCCTGTCGTCTATATCCAATTCCGGATTATTTACACTGTCCCCCCATCGTGGCTTTTTGCTTCCATAAAAACAGTCACTCCCTTTTTTGGCAAAATTCACCATACCCTGTGGGACCAGGTGCAGATCAACGTCGGTGCGGTCGGTATGCCAGGAGAGAGTAGCCATCAGATCTAGTGTCTCGAGATTTGCATGATAGGATTGGGGATCGCTTGCAGCCAGGATATTTTTCGTCGTTAGATTCTGGCTAAGTGGAGCTCCCGGTAAGTATCTGTCGAGGAGAAAAACCCGAAAAAGGTTGTCGCCCATCACTAGGTCAAAATCCACGCCGTAATCAACTTCCTCCTGTCCTTCCGGAACGGTTCTTATCAGATGCAGGCTCTCGTTATGGAAAAGGACCAGATAATTCTCGCCAGGAACGTCAGGATTATCCCCCTCCCCCTGAACCATCCCGGATGGAGACCGCAACTGGTCTGTAATTGAGATAGGCAATCCGGCACTTGATGAGACGCTTCCATCTGGATGGTTATTTTCTGCTATCCCCCCCGCTTCCTGTGCCATCTTCTCGGCCGATTTCCACAACTTATAGCTGTAGACTGTTCTCAATGCCGCTGCATTTGTTTGAAAGTTCAGCACTGACAATACAGCCGTTTTGCCCGCTCTTTTGGTGATGTCATATATCAGTTTCGGAAAAAGCACCTTTCCCACTGTCTGCCCGACGCCCGTATCAATGTATTTTTCAATCAATCGTGGGCATAGTTCGGTAATCGTAACTTCATCAAACAAATCGACCAGCTCTTCGACATTGTATGAATCTTTCAACTTCCGGCGCCGCTTCTCATAGACTTCGCTCCAGACATGATAGGCTTTGTTGAATTCGGAAGCTGCGATCTCATACTTTTCCTTGCGGCTTCGCGCTTGCAGGATCTTCTTCCGGTCTATTTTTACACCCTCCTTAAACACTGCCGGCGGCACGAAATCGACATAGAACGAGTGACTAATTTTCTGGATTTCACCAGATGGATTCCTTGCTTCTACTTTTAGGGTGTACTTGCCGTCTGCAACAAAGCCGCTATAGACCACATTGTTTGCATGTCCCCACTTTGACCAGTCAGGCTGCGAACCATATATTAAGCCAGGCAGTTTAAGTCCATAACGCATTTCCACGCCGGGGCCGGGCTTCACCCATGAAAACCGGACCGAGTCTGCCACTCCTACCCGGTCCGGCAAATTGCCCGTAAAGCGCAAGCCTAAGTCAGCGGCAGAGGCTGTCCCGCAGAACAGGACCGAGATCAAAATGATAATTGCGTATGTACCCAGACGCACTGGTACCTCCTATTTTGAATGAATGAGGTGATTGAAACTTCACTAAGCAGGCATTCTTCGGAAAATCATACCAGCCAGAACAAGGTACACCTGACTGGCTCTCACAAGGACTTCATGGTTCTCTCAGCATCTTCATTCCAAAATATTGTTTTTGAGCTTCAGCAAATCTGATTGTCCAATTTATAACGACTTGCTGTAATACCGGATACAGCTGTATTTTTCCGTGGTGTTGGCCGACCAGGCGGCCGGCCAACACCAAAAACCATCAATAAGGTGTCACCTGCGCCAGGTAAAGAACTCCCTGATTGTTACGGGCATAAAAAACCCGGAAAGACCTGGTTTCTGAGACCTTGCGATCGATATCAGGCGCCTCCAGCTTGGCGGTGACCTTATAATCACCTTCGTCTGCCCCTTTAGGAATCTCGATGGGGAAACTCATCTGGTAACCACCGGTGGCAACATCCTTTGAATCCTCTTTTGACAGGACGACCTTGTCCCCTTTGGAAATTTCTATGGTTTGTTTGACGGTATTTTTTTTATCAATGTCGTCAGGGTTAATCACCACATACTTGACATTTAAATTTCCCTTATCACCATCCTTGAAAACATCTTTTGATATCGACATATCCTCGAGGGCTAATTGCTTCGAAGAACCATATTCCTTGACTACCTCAGGGGCTTTTTTGTACTGATAATAATCAATAACCCCCCCGACAACCGCACCCGCTACGGCCCCAGCAGCAGCACCGATCAGAGCCCCTTCGAGCCCACCTTTCAGCAAGCCAATAGTTGCGCCACCGATCGCGCCGCCAATTGCCCCAAAAATGCTGCCTTTTTTTCCGTCACTCCAATGGTCCTTTCCGGTAGTTGCACAACCACTCAAACTCCCGACCATCAGCATTAGCACCGTAAACATTGCAATTGTCTTCATCTTTCCGGACATCATCGTTATCCTCCTTTGTGAAATAGTTAAACATCACAATCCATAGTGTCGAGATGAACTGACTCCACCTCCCTTACTCGGAACCATAGAACAAAAATCACTTCACTTTCTGAACGGTAACCGGGCCATCATTCTGACTTTTCCATTTATTGGCCAGAGACTGCTTTTCCCTCCGGGCAGTATCGCAAACAGCGGTATCAAGAAACTTGCCAGACAATTCAGGATCAACCCCATCGCAAAAGCTGACGGCCTGGGAAAATCGCCCTTCCTCATATGCCTGACGAGCTTTTGTCAATAATCCCTCGCCCTGACGCTTCCGCTCCTTCAGCGCGATGTCGAGAGCCCGTTGGATCCCGCTGAGATCATTCGCTGTGGCACCAAGAGCCTCCGCCTTATTCACTTTTTGACGTGCCTGCCAGGGTCGTGATTGCGACAAGAGCCCCCAAGCCTGGTCAATTTCTTCGTTTGCAACAGAACGTTGCCGACTGGCCTGCCGCTGCTGCTCGGAAACTTGTTTATCGAGTAACGCAATCTGCCCTTCCAGTTTTGCGATACCGGCGGCAGACAAGAGAGTTGCAGAGCGTTGCGGAGACATACCGGCAAGCCTTCTGGCCGACGCAATAAAACTTTTGGTTTTTTCGGGTGAACCGCTCTGTATATTTTTTTGTGCAAGGTCGGCATAACGTAATAAACAAGGCTTTAAAACCCTATCAACCTGCCCCTGATCCATGGCCAGCGGCGCCCAATGCTTCAACACATCGAAGGCGCATCGCCCCCCCGGCGAAAAAACCTGGTTGTTACGGACAAATTGCAGAGCCGCGTTGGAGAATAACGGGTCTGCTTGCCGACGGATGGCCACTGCGCGGGATGCATCAACGGGATCATTCGCCGTCCTGGCCATCAAATCAGCAAATTTTTTCGCTGCGGCAACAGGGTCCGCGGCAACTAGTGGTTGCAGTTCTTGCCATTTCTGATCAAGAGATACGGTCATCGACGCAACAGGGGGTGTCGGTACAAGAGGAGAAGGAGAGGAGGAGGACGGCGCTGTTGACTGTGAACCATCGATTGCAGCTCCACCGCCACCGGACTGCACGATAACCGGTCGTTGAGAGCCAAAATAATGAAAAGCCGCTCCCCCCCCTGCCACCAGCAGCAAACCGGCCACCAGCCAGATCAGTTTTTTGCGGCCTTTATTATTACCGTCAAGACCGGCAGAGGGCATGATCCTGGTACCAGTAACTCCAGTAGCAGCGACAGTTTGAGAAGTCGCAGAAAATGGCGTCAGTATTTCGCCTGCCAATCCCCGTTGAAAATCCTGCTGCAAGGCTACGATACTGCCATAACGCCGAACAGGATCCTTAGCCAGCGCCTTATCGATAATCGGCTGATAGTTACTCACATCCGCCGGCAGCGGAGGCGCAAACTCCTGGATATGTTTAATAGCTATTGCAATAGACTCTTTACCGTCAAAAGGTACTCGCCCGGCAAGCGCTTCGTAGAGCACGATACCCATGGCATAAATATCCGTGCGATGATCAGTTGCTTCACCCCTTGCCTGCTCAGGACTCATGTAATGGGGCGTACCGACCGCCATACCGGCTTCGGTAAAGCGCGTGTTGCGATCAGCTTCTTTGGTAATACCGAAGTCCATCAGCACGGCGCCACGTTCCCGGCAGAGGAAGATATTCTCGGGTTTGACGTCGCGATGTATAAATCGCTTGCCATGTACATATGCCAAAGCGGACATGATCGGCGACAACAACTGGAAGGCATCACCAGGAGAGAGGCTGCCTTGTCTGGCAAGAAAATCTTTCAGCGTATCGCCTTCGAGATATTCCATGGTGAAATAAGGCCGCCCGTCATCCAACTGCCCGACTTCGAATATACGAATAATCTGGGGATGGTCAAAACCGGCATGGGTTCGCCCTTCGCGCAAAAACCTTTCAACCAGGGACTTGTCTGCGATAAGATTGGCGTGCATGACCTTAACCGCCACCTGGTCCTGCGAAACCTCATGCCGGGCGAGATATACAGTGGCCATACCGCCCTGACCAATTTCCCGGATAATCTGATAGCCTGAAATATTCATAAATCAAATACCTTTGTCTGAAGATCACGCCACCGGTGTCTGTTTACAAGTGGAGAGCTCAATCTGAGAATAATCGGCCTGCCGACAACTTGTTTATTCCGGCCGATCGCCAAGCCCATCCCGGCGCAAGAACTTGTCGCTGCCAAACTTCTTTTTCTTCTCAATGACCGTATAGGATGATGCCACCTGGCGCTGGGTCAGGCCGCCGTCCACCTGGCAGGTTACAATCCACAGTCGTTGATATTTTCCGGAGCGGTCATGGGGACCGACCTCGTCGCGGCTCAAGTCAAGTTGCGCCGACAGGGGACCGGACGGAGCAAACTCCTGGCGCTGCCAGCCTTTGTAGGCCGGGCCGCTGCTGAGCCTGATAAAGCTTTTGACCTGGGCACCCTTGACAATGGAAAGGATTCGCTTCTCCTGAATCTGCAAGTCCCCCACCGCTGCCAGATTTGAAAACGGCGAGCTGCTATCACTTATTGCCAGCAACTGATCGGGAGAATTCTGCCAGCGCAGTACCAGCGGACCATTCCCGGCAGTGATCCGGGCAAGATGGAGATTTTTCCCTATCTTCAAAACCGTACCGGGAATCTGCAGTCCTGCCCCACCCTCGATTAGCAGAGTGATCGTTCCATCCTTCCGGGTACGTTGAATAGTTTCTCCATTCGCAGCGAGCTGCCCCGCGGAAAGGTCCACCAGCGGCAGCACCGCCCGGGCGCGGTGAAGGGCAAAGGCTAGCCCGGCCAGCGTGTTACTCTTTATTGTGACGGAGACACGCCGCCGCTCCGTTTCTGACTGCCAGGGAAGTTCGACCTTCTTGCCTTTCAACAGCGCAGCAACCGCAGCCCGAAATTCGGGTGTGATTTCCCGGTTCCGTTTCCAGAGAGTGCGGCTGCTGCCGTTCGGTTCGAAGACAATCCGATCCCCCACCCGCATGACCTGGTGAAGGTTTGAGGCCACTCTGGAGGTGCTGCGAAGCTCGCTCATGGCCTGACCCGTTACCCGGGCATGAAGACTTACAGGGTTAGCGATTTTCTGTGATCGATAGCGGACTGCTTCCCGACGCAGCATCTCATCATGCGAAAGCCCCTCTGCCTGATCCGGGGAAAGGGATGCCGAGAGGGCCGCTACCGGACCCGCCAGACACAGGCAAAGACACAAAATCAACCACTTTACATTCATGACATTATCCTTTCGCGGCTATTGCAGCGCATGCCGATCATTGCCAAGGAACATCGGCCAAGATGCAGAAGAGCGACGGATAGTGCGATTGAGGCCATAATTGGCAATTGTGCCGTCCAGGCCGGCCGCTACAACCTCCACCATCTCGTCGTTGTTCACGTCGCCCATCACTGGCGAGGACATGAAACCATTGGCCCCTGTTACCGGCATGGACAGCAACTCCCGTCCCCGGGCAATGTCTACCACGCGGAGGTTCCCGGCGATATCGAGGATGACCAGATCCGCCAGATCATCATTGTTCACATCGAACAGCGCTGGTGAAGCCTGCACGCCTGTCCCGAGAGCGACACTCCAGATTTCATCCCCGGAAAGAGCGTCGTACACATGGATTTCGCCGTTTTCGGCAACCGTCACCACGTCCGGCACCTTGTCGCCATTGGCATCGGCAGCCACCGGACTGGCAAAGAAGCGGTTCGTGCTCTTGGTACTCCAAGCCATACGGCCGTTTTCAGCATTGAGCGCAAAGATTCCACCGGCATCGGTAGCAACCACGACCAGCGACTTGTCACCCGCAGTGACTAACAGTGGCGAGCCATAATAGATCGGCGGAACCTCTCCTTCCCAGATCTGCCAGACTTTTTCACCCTGACCGGTAACCGCCAGCACCTGACCAGCATCGGTCACACCGACAAAATCGATGATCTTGTCCCCGTTTACATCGGCTTTTATCGGCGAAGTGATCATTTTCCCCCGGGTCATTTCTGCGGTATCCCACAGTTTCCAACCGTGGGCACCGTCAAGGGCCACCAACCCCTTGTTGGCAGTGGGAACGATAACATCGGGAATCCCGTCTCCGTTCAGATCCTGCAGCACGGGACGGTTCAGTATTTCACCCAAATCCAGTTCACCGGATGATTTCCAGAGAATCTTGCCTTTACCGTTAAGGGCAACCACTACTCCGGAGTTGCTGGCCACAATCACGTCGTCAATGCCGTCACCGGTCAGGTCGCCGAACATCGGCGGAGCCAGGATGCGGTCGCTTATCTCGGCCTCGAAGATTTTCTTTCCCTCCTGACCATCCATGGCCAGCACATAGCCACTGGCATCAGCCACGATTACGTCGAGAAACTTGTCCCCATTGATATCAGCCAGCAGTGGTGTGGTCGGCCCCATGCGACCATTGGAGAGTTGCTGGGCCCAGACCTTGCCACCCTGGAGCTTGGCACTGATCTGAGCAGGGGCGCCGAAGCCCAGTTTGTCTTTGAAAAAGAATCCGCCCAGCCCCAGACCGACCACGACAAAAGCAACCAGGCCGTAAGCCCAGACCGGCAGCCGCTTTTTAA
>JAQUHN010000130.1 GCA_028683555.1 Geobacteraceae bacterium
CACAGGATCCCGTCTCTACCTGTGCCCTGGGATACATATCGAAGAACAAACCCTCAATAGAGGGGTAGGGATGCTTTTTCCCTCTTGACTACTGACAGCCATATCAGGTTTCCGAAAACCTGGCAGGTCTGGCATACTATGCAGAGCACACCAGGAAAGGTGGAAACGGATGTAATCAACGATGCAGAAAGCCATCTTTTCTTCACCGTGTCAACCGGAAAACGGTTCAGCTGCAGCCGGGGTGGCGGTTCACGGCGTTCGACACAATTCCGTTGCTTTGCCGGCATCAGCTGTTAAGATTTTTTATTCGCATTTGACAGGGTACGCAGCAACTGCAGGACAACATCGTCGCGAATCGCCCGATCGGCCATTCCCGCTGCACTTTACCGTTGACGTTTCCCTCCGGACCATGAGATATCTATCATCTACCAAAGCACGTACATTACCCACCGCTCCAAAAGTGCTATCCACAACCAGCAATGACCGGGGAAAAAGATGTACTCACGGAAAGAAATCCCGTTCAATATCGTCACGCTCTCGTTTTCGAACAGCGAACTCGAGACGGCTTTCCGTGCCGACTATTTCGAGAAAAACATACGCCACCTGAGGCTGTACCTGCTGCTGGGATTCCTTTTGTACGGATTGTTCGCAATCCATGACTACTGGATAATCCCGGACATGATGTACCAGGCATGGAGTATCCGGTTCCTGCTGGTCTGCCCGTTGCTGCTGGCAATATTGCTCTTCTCGTTTTCGAAAAAGTTCCATCGGTTGATGCAGCCTTCGCTGGTCCTCGCCGGCTTTACGGCCGGCGCCGGAATCATTGCCATGGTCATCATGGCCTCGCCTCAGGGCAGCTACCTGTATTACATCGGCCTGCTGCTATGCCTGATGTTCTTTTTCCGGCTTCGTTTCTTTGCCGCCAGCCTCCTCTCCTGGAGCGTCTTTCTGCTTTATGAAGCCGCGCTGCTCCTGAAAACGGAAACGCCGACCCCGATCCTGTTCAGCAATACCTTTATTTTTCTCTCGTTCCTCATTGCAGGCATGTTCATGTGCTACACGCTGGAACGCTACAACCGGTCGGATTTCCTGCTGCGGCGGACCATTCATCTGCGCAATCACGAAATCAGCGCAGCGAACCGCGCATTGGAAAAAGAGAGCCTCGATCACCGCCAGGCGGCTGAAGAAAATCTGCGCCTCAAGGCACAGCTCACCGAAGCCCAGAAAATGGAAGCGGTGGGACAGCTTGCCGGCGGGGTCGCGCACGAATTCAACAACATCCTGACCGCGGTAGTAGGCTACGCAAACTATATCCAGATGAAAATGGACAAGGACAACCCGTTGCACCCTTATGCCGGCAACATCATCGCCTCCGCCAACCGGGCGGCCCGCCTGAGCAACGACCTGCTTGCCTTCAGCAGGAAAAAGCAATTCGAACCGCGGGTTGTCAACCTCAATGACATCATGCTGAAAGCGGAAAACATGCTACCGCTGATTGTCGGCAAGAAAATCAGGGTATCCATTACGCTGTGCGAATCACCCCTCATCATCCTGGCCGATGAAGTCCTGCTTGAGCAGGCGCTGGTGAACCTTGCCGCCAACGCCCGGGACGCCATGCCAAACGGCGGCGTGCTGTCCATCAGCACCGACCGGTTTGAAACAGCCAGCAAAGTCCCCTGCGCCTCCGGCACCGTGCAACCGGGCAGATACGCCCGGATTACCGTAACCGACATGGGCATCGGCATGGACGAAAAAACACGGGCGCGCATCTTTGAACCGTTCTTTACCACAAAAGAAGTGGGAAAAAGCACCGGACTGGGGCTTTCCATGGTCCACGGCATCGTCAGGCAACACCAAGGTCTCGTTGATTGCAGCTCGCAAATCGGCACCGGGACAAACTTCAGGATTATACTTCCTCTCATCTTCGAAGAAACGGTCTAGAAGACCTGCCGGACTCAGGAAATCAAAGCAAACATTCGGAAAGGAACCACCCATGACCCACCGCTCCGGCTGCCTCATCTGCGGCGCAGAACTTGAATACTTTACCGAACAGCTGTCATGTACCTGCCATTTCTGTGGCACGACGGACACCGCCAACGCCCGCTGTGCACAGGGTCACTATATTTGCGAGGAGTGCCATCGCAGCTCCGCCAATGACGTTATCGAACGGTACTGTGTCCACAGCGACTCGCTCGACCCGGCGACCCTGGCAGCAACGCTCATGCACCATCCGTCGGTGAACATGCACGGCCCGGAGCACCATTTCCTGGTACCGGCGGTGCTGCTTGCTGCATACTGTGGCGTGAAAGGTGTCGCGAAAGAGGAAAAATCGGCCTTGATCCGCACGGCGCGGCAACGGTCCGAAGATGTCAAGGGAGGGTTCTGCGGTCTGCACGGTGCCTGCGGGGCGGGAATCGGAACCGGAATCTTCATCAGCCTGATTACCGGCGCCACCCCCCTGTCCACCCGCGAACGGGGAATGAGCAACCGGATGACGGCGGAAAGCCTGCTGGAAATTGCCCAAACCGGCGGGGCACGCTGCTGCAAGCGCGATTCGTTTCTGGCAATTCTCGCTGCCGTGCGATTTGTGCGGAACGAACTTGGCATTCTGCTACCGGTCGGAAACGAAATACGCTGCACCTTCAGCGAACTGAACCGGGAATGCCTCAAGGAACATTGCCGATTCAACGGCGAAAGGTCGATCCGGTTGTGTCGCGCAGGCATGGATTAGGGACTGCGGGGGATGTGAGGCGGGGTACGGATTACGGATTAGGAACTGCGGGATACGGGGTATGGGGTGAGCTTGTTGGGAATGTTCGGTGTTTCAAGGTTGGAATTCCGTGATATATAACAAGACCTGCCAGGTTTCCGAAAACCTGGCAGGTCTGATGGTCAAAGCCTCTGGCAAAAACTGCTTCACCTCTGGTATCTGTTATAACGCTTGCAAGGCTCCGCAAAAGCATGGGCGACCAAGGCCGGCAGCAGCGTAATCCTACCCCCTACCCCGCAATCCGTACCCCGTAATCCGTAATCCGCAGTCACCTAATCCGTAATCCTCTCTTCCAACAATCACCGATACCGGTAGTTCAGCTGGATCGAAACCAGCTGGTTGGTGCGGTTCTGGCCGCCTACCAGGTCCTTGTTCCGGACCCGCTCCCAGCCGTAGCGGAGGCCGCAGTCGAAGTCGTCGGCAACCGGCACGGTCCAGGTCGCCCGGGCCGAGTCCTTGCGCTCCACGGCCTGCATGATGCCGTTGACCGGCACCCGTCCCAGGTTGCCCCGCTCGCCGTGCCAGTACTCGATGGCCAGGTTGTTGCGGGCGGTGAACCAATGGCTGTAACGGAAGAAGAACTCCTGGGCGGCGCCGCCCTGCGAGTGGCCGATCGGCTGGTTGTGGTAGAGGTAGCCCTGCGGGAAGGTGCCGTTGGTGTAGAGAATGGCATTGCCGAACAGGTATTCGAAGCGGAAGTCGTCCTTGCCGCTGGCGGTGAGCCGCGGGATGTAGAAGCCAGCTGTGTAGCTCTCGACGATCGGCCAGAAGGAAGCGGCGTCCTCGCCGGAAAATTCGCCGTAGACCTCGGTGTTGCGCAGGCAGGGGATGCGGAAGCGCAGTTCCAGGCCTGCCAGCGAGTTGGAGTTGTCATTGTTGGTGCCGCCGACAAAGCCGCGCAGCAGGCTGCCGAACGAATTATCGACCCCGGTCCCGCCCACCTGGCGGCCGAGGTTGAGGCCGATTTCCATGAAGTCCACCGGTTTCACCGACAGCTTGGTGGCGAAGAAGTACGGGTGACGGATGCCGCGGGTGGTGGCCACTTCATCGAACCGGGCAAAGATCAGCGAGTATTTCAGCGCGCCGATCCACGGCAGCTGGATCGGTTCCGGGCTGGACAGCTTGACCTGGTCGAAGTTGCGGGCATTGTTGGTCAGGGTGATGTTGCCCCGGTAGCCAAGGCCGAGCCAGTTGGCGTCGCGGCCCACTTCCAGCTCGATGGCATCGCTGCCCGCCTTCACATAGCCCTTGTTGATGCGGGCCTGGAACATGCTGTCGCCTTCCGCGTACAGCGCCATCGGCTCCACCAGCGCCGCGGCCCAGCGGCCGGCATAGAGCTCGGTGGTGAAACGGAATTCGCCGTTGCTGCCACGGCGGTAGATGACCCCTTCGTTGTTCTCCACCAGCGGAGTGCCTTCGCTGCCATGCTGCATGACGGAAGCGGGATAGGGATTCTTCGGCCGCAGCCCGTGACCGATGCCGAACACGCCGTCGTTGCCCGGATCGTAGACCGGCCGCTCATAGCTGCGCGGAACGCCGTCCACGTAAACATAGCGCAGTCGGGCCGAGGAGACGAGATTATAGTCCAGGTTCGGCGCCGCTTCCGGCTGCTGGTAGAGTTTTGCCTCGCGCGCCACCGCCTTGCGGGTTTCCACCAGCAGGTCCGACACCAGCGAGGACACCGCCAGGTCGGGGTTGCCGGACAGGTTCTGTTCCGCTTCCAGCAGCAGACGGGCCGCCTCGGCCCGGGTAAAGGGGCGGATACCCTTCACATCGCTCTTGATCAGCCCGTAACCGGCCAGCTTGTCCAGCCATTCGTACACCGGGCTGTCCAGCGGGATATTGTTGGAGGCAACGGTCCATGCCCCGGAAGGGGATGAAAGGCCGAACAGCAGGAAGCAGAGCGAAACGCTCGACAGCAGGAATCTTTTAATCATGAAAACCCTCCCGAGTTATTATCGTTAAAAATGGGTAACTATAGAACAAATGATGAGGAAGTTCAAGGCTCCCTTTTCCGGAATGCGGATCAGGAACCCGGATTAATAAATCGGATTACGGATTAAAAAGCGAGGAAAAACCAAAGTACGCTATTTCTCTAGTGCCATTACAACCCGAGGGAACAATCGGTAATTCTTTATAGCCACGAATGGCACGAATGAAAATCGTTACCCCTTGAGTCTGTTTGAAAATTAGTTGTTAAAGGTCTTTATTCGTGAAAATCATAAACATTAAAGGCAGTTATACAGGGATGAAGGGGATGAATGGGATAACGGCAAAAGCATAGAAGAAGGTTTAGCTTCTTAAGCTCGAATATTGTTCCTGCAACAAAAACAGTTACCGTAACGTTCTTCAAAAACATGAAGAATACTGCAGATAACCGAAAATGGTTTTATCCCCTTAATCCCCTTCATCCCTGTAAAATAGTCTTGTCCCGACTTCGGTTTTCTCGCCAGCAACTTCCAGAGTCCCTTTTGCAAGGCATCATGAAATAGAGGGTGTGCCTAGCATGTGTCTTGCAACTCAACGCTCAAAACCAAAAACCAAAAACTAAAAACCAATTTCCTACCCGTACCCCGTACCCCGTAATCCGCAGTTATTAATCCGCAGTTTGCAACCCGCCCCCTACCCCGCACCGTCACCGGCTAAAACACCCCCCGCACCACGATAACCATGAGCGCGGTCAGCACCGAACCGAGAATCATCTGGGAGCTGATCTTTTCCTTGGCCATTACCACTTTCAGTGCCAGATAGATGTTCAGTCCTTTCAGGATGGAAAGGGGCATGGCCGGGCTGGCGGAAACCTGCCAGCCGATGAGTGCGACCAGGGCGATGATGCCGAACACCAGGTAGTCGATGCCGGACAGAAAATGCTCGCCCGGCTCGCGGAATACCAGGTGCAGCACCACCAGGGCCAGCAGGCAGAGGTGAATGATGACCCTGAGATGGGTAAAGGAAAGTCCCGAAATGGACAGCGTGCCGGCGCTCTGGTTGAGGACAAAGGTGATCAGCAGCACCGATACCGCCAGCATTGCCATGAAAAAGTGGTTCCTGATGTCCCGGGTGATGTAGAGCAGGGTCAGGCAGCCTGCCAGCAGAATGCCGCCCACCTGTGCCGTCTGCTCGCTGGAGGCGGTGCAGAACAGGGCCGCGATAAGAAAGTAGGCCAGGACGATGCCGGCGATCAGCGGCGCAGTGCGTCGTGTCATACGGGAGAGGCGCAGGGACAACGGAGTGGCGCGGAAGGCTTCCATGGACAGCTTGCCTGCCGACAGCAGTGCTTCGCTTCGCTTGCGGAGCAGGGCAATGAGGCTATAGAAAACAATCATGGCCCCGGAAAAACTCAGCAGCAGGTTCGGGCCGCTCCAGTCGCGGCACAGCACGGCACCTGCGGCCAGGGCCAGGGAGATGCCGTAGATGATGATGACCGTGTACCGGTGGTTGAGACCGAGGTCGAGGAACCGGTGGTGGACATGGGTCTTATCCGGCGAGAACGGGCTTTTGCGCTGCAGCATGCGGCTGCACATGACCCGGATCGTGTCGGCGATGGGCAGGCCGAGGATCACGAACGGCACCAGCGGCTGGACCTGGGCACCGGGCGACTGGGTGAGCAGCACGGCAAGGAAGGCGATGACGAAGCCCACCAGCAGGCTGCCGGTATCGCCCATGAAGATCTGCGCCGGATGGGTATTGTACTTGAGGAAGCCGAGCACCCCGCCCAGCAGTGCGGCACACAGGGCAAGCATGAGCATATTGCCGGTAAGGTAGCCGAGAATCATAAAGGCGGTCAGGGCGATGGTGGAAATGCCGCCGGCCAGGCCGTCGAGGCCGTCCATCAGGTTGAAGGCATTGATGATCCCGACCACGGCGAGAATGGTGAAGGGTGCCGCCAGCACTGGCGGGACGGTGATGAGACCGAAGCCGAACAGGTCGCCCAGCGAGTTGATGGTAATGTGGCCGACGATGATGGTGACGATGCAGGCGATAATCTGGCTGAGGAACTTCTTCTTCGGCGTCAACCCGTAGAGGTCATCGATGAGGCCGGTGAGAAAAATGATCAGCGATCCGGCCAGGATGCCGCGCACTTCCCGCGCCATGTCCACATAGACCAGCAGGGAAAAAAGCCAGGCCATGCAGATGGCCACCCCGCCGATGCGGGGAACTGCCCGGTGGTGGACCTTGCGGGCATCGGGGATGTCGACGGCGCCGGTGTCGATGGCCCAGCGCTGCAGAAACGGCATCATGATCATGGCGGTAAACAGCGAGATAATGAAAATATAGAGGCTCTGGATCGATTGCATAGGACATTCCTTGCGCTGTCGCTTCGGTTGGGGCGGACAGGGCTGTTCTCGGGTACGTGCATCTTTGTCGGGAGTGTGCGGGTAATCCGGTGGGGGCGGCTAAACAAAGGATGCTGACGGTCGCTACTGTCTTGGTCTCAGGTGATAACGCTATCCAAGCGCCATCTGGTTTTCATCCGGAAACGGTTCTTTTCCGGCCAGTGTCGACAGCATGGCTGCCGGGGAATGCCGGAAGCATTATATAAAAGCAATAAATGCGCCAACTTCCGGTCTGCGGCCATTCCGTTCCGCGAGCTTGCTCCGGCCGCGCTGTGGGCAGTGCAGCGCGGCAGCTGTCGGACCGGGCTGGCTGTTGCCGTGGTGCCGGTTGTTATAGGTATATATCGGACAGGCTGTCAATAACTTTAGTGAAAAAGTCGGGATACTGACACGCGTCTGCGCTGTTCAACGATTGCACTGGCACGTTCAGGAGCTGAACAGGAGAGGCGGTTAACGGTTTTTGGTTTTTGGTTATGATCGAAGCGCATCCCCTGTTTCAGGATGCTTTGCAAAAGAGACGCTGAAAATTCCTGAAAAACCGACGTCGGGATAAAACTCATCCCTGTAAAATCGCCTGTAATGGGTATGATTTTCACGAATAAAGACCTTTGCCCAAAAAACTCTTACGGACGTAAGGGCAAACGATTGTCATTCGTGCCCTTTCATCGCTGATAAAGAGTCAACGGGCACTCCTCCAGGCCGGAAAGGCACTGGAGAAATAGCTTGGACTGGTTTTAAAACCAAAAACCAAAAACTAAAAACCGCTTCTAAAACCCATACCCCTTGATGATGATGCCGGCGAGGGCGGCGAGGACGCCGCCGACCACCAGCCGGGCGGGTTTCGGTCCGCCGAGGCTGGAAGCCTTCAGCGCCAGGAACAGGATGGTACCCTTGGCCACGGTTTCCGGTATATCGTTGCCGATGGAGCTCTGCGATGAGACCAGGATGACGAAGGCGCCGAGGCCGATGACCAGGTAGTCGACACTGGCGAGGATGTGCTCGCCCGGCTTGCGGAAAGCAAAGCGCAGCAGCACCAGGGCGCTCAGGCAGGCCAGCAGCACGTTGGTCAGCTCCGCCAGGCTGAGACTGCCGATCAGATCGCGCGATTGGTCGTGATTGGCGATAAAGATGATCAGCAGGATTGCCACGGCAGTCATGGCGAGCACGTAATGGTTGCACAGGTCCTTGGTGAAGAAAATCAGCGCCACGCAGCCCAGCAGCAGCGCGGTTCCGGCCCGCAGCGACATGATATCGGCCTGGGAGCAGGCCAGCGTGGCAAGCATGAGGTAGGCCAGGGTCAGGAAAATGGTCACCGGGGTGGTAGCGGCGATAAATTCGGAAAATCGCCGGTAGGTTACCGAATGGCGGATCGGGGCCTGGGAGTCCTTGCGCAGGAAGGCGGTAAAGAAATCGACTTTGCGGAGCAGCAGCATGTTCAGGTAGAACAGCATCATCAGCAGGACAAAGGCTGCCAGCAGGTAGCGGTCATCCCAGTTGCGGGCCATGACGGCGAAGGTGGCCCAGAAAATGGATAGACCGTAGATGGCCAGCACGGTGTAGCGGTGCTGCAGGCCAAGGTCGAGAAAGTTATGGTGGAGGTGGGTCCGGTCGGGGGAGAAGGGACTCTTGCGGTGCAGGATGCGGCGTCCCATGACGCGCAGGGTATCGACGATCGGCAGGCCGAGGATCAGCACCACCACGATTGGCGCCACGCCGCTGCCCGGAGTCTGGGTAGTCAGGATGGCGAGAAAGGCGATCACGAACCCCACCACCAGGCTGCCGGTGTCACCCATGAAGATCCGCGCCGGATAGAGGTTGAACTTGAGAAAGCCGAGCACGGCGCCGAGCAGCGCGGCGCACAGCGCCATGAGCATCAGGTTGCCGGACAAATGGCCGAGCACCATGAAGGCGGACAGGGCAATTACCGAAATGCCGCCGGCCAGGCCGTCCAGGCCATCCATCAGGTTGAAGGCGTTCACCACGCCCACCACGGTCACCACGGTGAAGGGGATCCCCAGCCATGACGGGAGCAGGAGCGTCGAATTACCGAACAGGTTGCCCAAGGTGAAGATGGAGATGTGGCCGACGAAGATGGTTACCAGGCACGCGGCAATCTGGCCCTGGAACTTCCGTTTCGGCGAAAGGCCGTACAGGTCGTCGATCAAGCCGGTGAAAAAAATGATCAGGGTGCCGGCCAGGATGCCGCGAACCTCGCGGCTCATGTCGACATAGATGAGCAGCGAGAACAGCCAGCCCATGCAGATGGCCACTCCGCCGATCCGGGGTACGGCCTTCTTGTGCTTCTTGCGTGCGTCCGGCACGTCGATGGCACCGGTGTCGAAGGCCCAGCGCATCAGGAAGGGCACCATGGCCATGGAGGAAAAAAGGGCGATAAGAAATATATAGAGGAGGTGTATCAATTCCATGGGAAATGCTCCTCGAGTTAGGTAGTTTTAATCTGGCGAACTAGTTGAAATTGTAAGATATGAGGAGTAAGTTTATTATCGCTAAAATCAGGGGTGAAGGATATAGGAAAGTTTTCTAATGATCAAGCTAAAAAAATAATTGTTTTGTCATTGATTTCACTACATTAGCCAATATAAAACGTCGTTTCTCTTTCAAGTAGCTATACCTAATTAACATGCATTATTTTTTGTCAGGCGGGACGTTAGACGTTAGACATGAGAAGTGAGATGCGCGGTATGTTTCCTTCATTTCTGTTGTTTCTTCTTTACGCTTGTTATGAGTCCGTTCAAAAGAGCAAATACCCGGTTGCTGTTGTCAAGCAGACTGTCGGGAGTCGTTATGCGGCCAAGTTCATGCGACAAGGTAATCTACGCATATTACTTCACACCCAGAACCGCCGCCAACGCTTTTTTTGCCTCCTCGTCGCCATGCACCAGCCGGATTTCGCCCGGCCAGCTGCGCATGCGCCGGACAAAGTTGACCAGGTTCTGCTGGTCGGCGTGGGCCGAGTAGCCGCTGATGGTATGGACCCGGGCGCGAATCGGGTAGCGCCGGCCGTCCAGGACCACGTAGCCGCCACGCGGGCCGTAGAGCTGGATGTCCCGGCCCGGCGTACCGGCAGCCTGGTAGCCGACCAGCAGCACATCGGTGCGCGGGTCGCCGAGCAGCGCCTTGAGATAGTTGACGATGCGGCCGCCGTTGCACATGCCGCCGGCGGCGATCACCACGCACGGCCGAGCGGTCTTCTGCAGGTAGGCCACGGCATTTTCATGGTCGGCATGGCTGTCGATGGTGGTGATCTGTTCAAAATCCAGCGGGTGACGACCGGCCCGCACCCGGCCGCGCGCCTCGGCGTCCCAGAACGGCAGCAGCTGTTGGTAGGCCTCGGTAAAGCGGCTCGCCAGCGGCGAATCGACGATGATTTCCAGCTCGTCCCAGGGCAGGCCGCAAGCGGCCTGACGGGTACGGCAGCGGAAGATGATCTCC
>JAQUHN010000293.1 GCA_028683555.1 Geobacteraceae bacterium
CAAGGAACGGCATAGCCAGTTTCGCGCTATTATTGAGATCCCGCACCGCAAACATTCGACTTTCGGTAAAGACCTTGAGGAACTTTACGCAAAACGAAGCACTTTTGACTCGGCGATCAATTCCAGCTTGCCAATCATGACCCGCCAACGCCTGAAGACATTCTGGAATGATGTGAAAACGGTTATCGACAAAGCGCAACTGGTTTGAGTGGTGCAAAAGGCAAAAATCACCAAAAAGCCCAAAAAAAGCGAGTAGAGTGATAATGGACGAACACCACAAATCAAGTTCCCCACCTATGCCGGAATTACCCGACGGTATAGGTCTCACCATCGAAGGGGTTCGATCTCTGCTTGCCACGAAAAATTCCGTATCCGTCTCTCCGGATGATCCCATCCTCATGATGGTGACCCTGTTGAATGCTTTTCTGACAGAAGAAGAAAATCTTCTGGATCGTCACCGTAAGGCACTAACAACAATTCTTGCTGATCGAACCGATCACTACGTTCAAGCTGTGGAACAGATTTCCGCCAGCCTTGGAAAAAGCCTGTCCAGCTCATCGCTAAGTGAGATAAAGAAAATCTTTGTGGAACACGACGGAATAATGAACCAATTTCGTTCCTCCATTACCTGGCTGGCTGCCATTATCGGTACATCAGCCTTAGTCAATGTAGCGGTCTTTGTCTGGCGGTAAGGTTAACGAAATGGGCATCGACAACCGGCTATTGGCATCGCTAGAACACAATTTCGGTTCGGTCATCATGTCCGCGCTCCGAGATCCGGACGTTGTGGAAATCATGCTCAACCCGGACGGAAAAATATGGATAGAAAAATTGGGGCACGAAATGGAAGCCGCCTCAGAAATGGCGACTGAACAGGCCCGGTTGGTGCTCTCCTTGGTTGCCAGCGGACTGGATACCGTCATCACCCCGGAACACCCCATTGTTGAGGGTGAATTACCCCTAGACGGCTCCCGGTTTGAAGGTCTGTTGCCCCCGATTGTCTCGGCCCCGAGCTTCACGATCCGAAAGAAAGCCAGCCGTGTTTTCGGGCTGGAAGAATACGTTCGGGCCGGAATCATGGACGCCGCACTACTCTCTTCCTTCCGGGAAGCGCTCGCCTCACGGATCAATATCCTGGTTGTTGGCGGCACCGGATCGGGCAAGACCACATTGGTCAACGCCCTGATTCTTGCCCTGGCCGCGCTCTGCCCCGCTGATCGCCTGCTGATCCTGGAGGACACAATGGAACTCCAATCCAAAAGTCCGAACACGGTTTTTTTTCGAACCTCAGATCATGTAGATATGCGCCGCCTGGTCAAGGTCACCATGCGGTACCGGCCTACACGGATCATTATTGGCGAAGTCCGCGACGGGGCAGCCCTGGATCTTCTGAAGGCCTGGAATACTGGTCACCCCGGCGGTATAGCCACGGTTCACGCCAACAGTGCCGCCGAAGGGTTGGACCGGCTTGAAGAACTGATTGCCGAGGCTACCACCGCGCCTAAACAAAAATTGATCAGTAAAAGCGTCGGTATGGTCGTTTTCATCGAACGATCACCTGGAGGTCGCCAAATCTCGGAAGTCTTACGCGTCACCGGTTATGAAGCCAGAAAACATACCTATCAAACAGAGGTCGTTTATCATGCGTAACAAGATTATTTTCGTCCTGTTCCTTTTAGCCGCAGTTACCCCGGAGATTGCCGCAGCTTCCGGCGGGATCACCGAGTTTTCCAGCCCATTGGAACAAGTGGTCAACACCGTTACCGGCCCCGCAGGTAAGTGGATTTCTATTGTCGCCATGGCGCTTTGTGGTGTGATTTTCATCCTCAACAAAGATGACCTTTCCGGCGGCTTTAAACTGCTGCTGCAGGTGTGTTTTGGTATCAGCTTCATTGCCTTTGCCACCTCCATTGTCAACAGCGTCTTTTCCTTCTCTGGAGCGGTCGTTTAATGCGTGCCGTGCCCATTCGCCAAAGCCTGCACCGGCATAATCAGGTGTTTGGAGCGGAACGTGAAATCGTGATGTTCAGCGCCCTGATTGCCTTGTTGGTGGGAATAGGCGGCATGACGTTGATTTCCGGAGTGTCAGCTGGTCTCTTCTGGTTGGGTTCGATCTTCGTTTTGCGGCTGATGGCCAAAAGCGATCCCCAAATGTCTCGGGTCTGGATGCGACACCTCAAGCAACAGGACTTGTATTCGGCAAGAAGCCCCCGCTGGCGGTCCCAAGGAGGTTTCAAATGTTGAAACTGGCGGACTACAGGTCAAGTGCCAAGGGATTACCCGATCTGTTGCCGTATGCCGCCCTGGTGGCTCCGGGAGTTGTATTGAACAAAGACGGCTCTTTCCTAGCCGCCTGGTCAATCAGTGGTCAAGACACGGCTGGTTCCACGCCGGAAGAGTTGGCGTGGGTTTCCCGCCAGGTCAGTAATGGCGTCCGGATGTTGGGCACCGGATGGATGCTGCATGTTGATGCAATCAGAAGCCCGCACCATGCCTATCCGCCACTGGAAAGCGGGTTCTTCCCCGATCAGGTCA
>JAQUHN010000131.1 GCA_028683555.1 Geobacteraceae bacterium
CTTCCGATCTGGCCACGAGTGTCTTGCCGAACACATCCGGGAACCGGTACGGGCGGTGGTCTTCAATCTGGGGTATCTGCCGGGAAACAGCTCCGGGGCCGTGACCCGGCCGGAGACGACTCTGGCCGCTCTGGAGCAGGCTGTTACCCTCCTGCTCCCCGGGGGAGTCATCGTTCTGGCGATGTATACCGGCCACCCGGGAGGGGAAGAAGAAGCATCAGTTGTCGAGGCTTGGGCAGGGAATCTTGCGGCCCGCGAATTCAATGTCTGGAAAAGTCGCCAGCTGAACCGTTCCGTTACCGCTCCCCATGTCCTGGTCATGGAGAAAATACCACTCGCCGGAGAGTAACTGTCCGGCTTTTACCGAGTTGTCAATCTTGCCGCAAGGAGGGGACCATGCCCCAGTTGATCGTTAATGACACATCCTGTACTCGCTGTGGACTCTGTGCCACCGCTTGCCCTGTCAACGTCATCAGGCTCCCCGAGGGAGAGTTTCCCCGTTATGCCGATGGCGGAGCGGAACGCTGTATTGCCTGCGGCCACTGTGAGGCGGTCTGTCCGACCGAAGCCGTTACCGTTGATGATCCGCGCCTCGACCCGAAAGTCTATCCTTCTGCCGCGGCAACGATTTCCCCGGAGCTTCTCGGCGCCTTTCTTCGTATGCGCCGTTCCATTCGCCGCTATTCTGAAGAGCCGGTGGATCGTGGCGTGATTGAGCAGATGCTCGATATTGTTCGCTATGCCCCGACCGGGGCCAACAGCCAGCCGGTGGCCTGGCTGGTCATCCATGATACCGCCGAATTGCGTCGCCTGACGGCCCTGGTCGTGGACTGGATGAGGGCCATGGCGGAACGTGATACGCCGCTGCATTCCTATTTCAACTTCGCGGGCATGATAAAGGCCTGGGAGAAAGGTCACGATCCCATTTGCCGTAATGCGCCGCATCTGGTAATAGCCCATGCCCGGGAAAATGCACCCACCGCTAGGACGGACGCGGTTATCGCTCTTTCCCACCTGGAGATCGTGGCGCCGACTTTCGGCGTCGGAGCCTGCTGGGCCGGTTTCTTTCAGTTCGCCACTGACAGCTGGGAGCCTCTGCGGCAGGCGCTTGCCCTGCCGGAAGGACGGGTGCCGGTTTACGCCATGATGTTCGGCTATCCTTCCTTTTCTTACCAGCGGCCGCCGAAGCGTAATCCGGTTTCTGTTGACTGGCGATGAGAAGGAGTGACCGATTTTTGCCATGCTTTACGATCTGATTCCCTTTTTGCTCATAGCTCCGCCGCTCTGTTACGGGCTGTTATCCCTGGTCTGCGCACGCCGGTTTTTCTCGCGGAAGATAGCAGCGGACGGCTACCATCCTCCTGTTACGATCCTTAAGCCGGTCAAGGGCGTTGACGCGGAAAGCTTCGAGAACTTTGCTTCCTGGTGCCAGCAGGACTACCCGCAGTACCAGATGATCTTCGCCGTTGCCGCGCCGGATGACCCGGTGATTCCGGTGATCCGGCGGCTCATGGCGACGTACCCGGCCGTCGACATCGAGCTGGTTGTCGATGGCCGGATATATGGCCCCAACTACAAGGTCTGCAACCTGATAAATGCCTTGCCAAAGGCGAAGTACGATCTCCTGATTGTCTGCGACAGCGATATCCGGGTCGGTCCCCGCTATTTGCGGGAGGTGACGGCACTCTTCGCCGATCCCTCGGTAGGGCTCGTCAGTTCCCTCTACCGGAGCCCCGGAGTCGGGACGGTTCCGACTGCGCTTGAGGCCATGGGCTTTACCACGGAGATGATTCCCAATGTCATGGTCGCATTGCAGCTGGAGGGACTCACCTTCGCCCTCGGTGCTTCCATGGCGGTTCGTCGGGAAGCACTGCAGAAGATCGGCGGCTTTTCCGCACTTGTTGCGTACCTGGCCGACGACTACCAGCTTGGCAATATGGTGTATCGCGCCGGCTACCGTCTGGAGCTTTCCGGCTACTATGTGGAAAGCGTCATGAAGTGTGAAAGCCTGCGCGGAATACTGTCCCGCCAGCTCCGCTGGGCGCGTACCATGCGTGCCAGCCGTCCCGGCGGCTACCTTGCTTCCGGAATAACCCAGCCTGTGCCGGCGGCCGTGCTGGCGCTTCTCGTGAGCGGCTTTTCCGTTTCCGGCTGGGCCGCATGCGCGCTGCTCGGTCTGTCGCGGCTCTGCTGCGGGCTGGTGTTCAGTCGCTTGTTTGTTTGCGACGCTCTTTTTCCCCGTTATCTCTGGCTCTTGCCGGTTCGGGACATCCTTGCCTTTGGTACCTGGGCACTCTCCTTTCTCGGCAACCGCGTTGTCTGGCGTTCACACGTTTTTCGTGTTCTGCCCGGCGGCACAATTTGCGAACTGAAGGAAGAAGATTGATGCTTTCTCGTGTTGGCAAAAGAATCATTTCCTTCGTGGTGGAAGGGGAACGCTAACCAGAGCATGGATTAATCTGCATTGTGTCCTGCCTGACCAGTGTCCTCCGTACCCTTCTACCGGCACCACCCCCCCCGCTCATGGTTGTTCCTTCATCTTTACTTTTCGTAATGCTCCCCTATACTTTCTAGTGAATACCAATTCTGTAGGAGCACCCATGCTGTCTGTTGCGCAACATCTTGGCGAACTGGTACTTTCCCGTTTGCGGGAAATGGGGAGAATGCTGCTGTTCATCAGCTATGCGCTGTATATGATCATGCGCTTCCCCGGCAAGCCGATTCATATCATCAAACAGATCAATTTCATCGGCGCCAAGTCATTCTTCGTCATCTTTCTTACCGCTGCCTTTACCGGAATGGTTCTTGGGCTGCAAGGGTTTTACACGTTGACGAAATTCGGCTCCGAAGGAATGCTCGGCTCGGTAGTAGCACTTTCCCTCATTCGCGAACTGGGGCCGGTCCTGTCGGCACTCATGGTTACCGGCCGGGCCGGCAGCGCCATTACCGCCGAGATCGGCATCATGCGCATTACCGAGCAGATTGATGCCCTGGAAACCATGGCGCTGGAACCATTCAAATACCTCATTTCGCCAAAAATTCTTGGCGCACTGATCGCAGTGCCGCTTCTCTGCGCTATCTTCGACGTGGTGGGAATCTGCGGCGGCTACCTGGTGGGGGTCAAGCTGATGGGCGTCAACCCGGGCGCCTATATCCATGAGATGGAGAAAAGCGTGGAGTGGAAGGACGTTTATTCCGGGATGATGAAATCCGTATCCTTCGGGCTTATCATTGCGTGGGTCTGCTGTTACAAGGGGTACACTACCACCCATGGCGCCGAGGGGGTTTCCCGTTCCACGACGGCCGCAGTTGTTATGTCATCGGTCCTGATCCTGGTATGGGATTATTTCCTTACCTCGATACTTTTGTAGGAGCCTTGAAGATTAGAACTTCCTGGGAGCAGCAATGATCAGGTTGAGACAGGTCAGAAAATCCTTTGCCGGCCAGGTTGTGCTGGATAACCTGGACTTGGAGGTTCCCACCGGCAAGATTACGGCAATTATCGGGCCGAGCGGTGAGGGGAAGAGTGTTCTCCTGAAACATATGATCGGGCTGCTGAAACCAGATAGCGGGCAGATTGTCATAGATGGGGAGGATATCGTGCCGATGGGGAGAGGCGAACTGAACAGGGTGCGGGAAAAGTTCGGCGTGCTCTTTCAGAACGCGGCGCTGTTTGACTCCATGACGGTCTACGAAAACGTTGCCTTTCCTATGGAAGAAAAAACACGGCTTGCGCGCGAGGAAATCCGCAGCCGGGTGCATCATGCCCTGGAACATGTCGGGCTGCGGGATGTCGATGACAAGTATCCCGACCAGATTTCCGGAGGGATGAAAAAGCGGGTCGGGCTGGCCCGGGCTCTTCTTCTGGATCCGGCCATTATTCTCTTTGATGAACCGACCACCGGCCTTGATCCGATTATCTGCAACGCCATGCACCGGCTGATCCTGGATACCCATGCCCGTTTCGGTTTTACCGCGGTAATCGTCACCCATGAGGTGCCGGCGATTTTCAATCTCTGCGATTACGTGGCAATGCTGTACCGGGGCAAGATACTCTTTCGGGGAACGCCCGATGAAATACGGGCTTGCGCTGATCCTGCGGTGCGGCAGTTCATACATGGCGAATTGGATGGGCCCCTGAAGGTTCTCTGAACGTGTTCTGTTACAGGTACTCTTTCGTGTACGGGTGACCAATGAAAAAAGCGAGTCTGGAAGTTTATGTCGGTATCTTTGTTCTGGTGGGGATTGCCTGTCTTGCCTACCTTTCCATCAAGCTTGGCAAGATGGAGCTGATCGGGGGAGACTTCTACGGTGTGCAAGCAAACTTCGATTCCGTTTCGGGTCTCCGGGAGGGAGCTTCGGTGGAGATTGCGGGCGTGGAGGTTGGTCGTGTTGATAGGATTGCTCTCGACCCGCAGGCCGGATATACGGCCAGGGTTTCTCTCAAGATCAATGCTGGGGTGGCATTGCAGGACGATGTCATCGCTGCGGTCCGCACCCGGGGCATCATCGGCGATAAATACATTCAACTGAAACCGGGAGGTTCCGACCGGATCCTGCACGATGGAGGACGCATTCGCGATACTGAATCATCCATCGATTTCGAGAGTCTGCTCAGCAAATATATCCACGGTACTGTGGACTGACGGGGAGGAAAAGGATATGAAATGCTGCATTCGAACCATGGTATACCAGTGTGCCCTGCTCCTGATCTTTGCCGCACCGCTCCTTGCCGGGGAGGTACAGCAGGGAAAACTGCTGTTGGGCCTCGATGACTGCATCAGAAGGGCGCTGACAACCTCTCCCGAACTGGGTGAGTCCCGTGCCGACATGGAACTGGCTGAAGCAAAGCTGGACGAGGCAAAAGCGCACCGCTTCCCGCAGATCGAGTTCCTCGGGCTTATGGGGCCCGTGTCCAAGGCGCGCGGCAACCAGGTCTATTCTCCGGACCGCATCGATCATCTTCATGGTGTTACGGTCTTTAGTAGAGGAGATGCGACGATTGTTCAGCCGCTCTATACGTTCGGTAAAATCAGCGAGCGGATGACTGCCGCTGGCCACGGCATTGAGGTTGATCGGGCTAAAAAAGTGCAGAAGGAGAATGAGGTTGCCCTCAAGGTGAAGGAATACTATTTCGGCGTTCTGCTGGCCCGTGAACTCAAGGAGCTGGTGTCGGAGGTCGGTGAATCGCTCGACAAGGCACGGGACAAGGCCCGGAAGCTGCTTGATCAGGGGTCGCCCAATGTGGAGCCGGTGGATATTTACAAGCTTGATGCCTTTTCCGGGGAGGTCCGGAAATATACCGAGGAGGCAAAAAAGGGTGAGTCTCTCGCCCTTGCCGCCCTCCGGGTCCAGATGGGACTTCCATCCGACACCGTGTTCGACATCGCCACGGCGCGCCTGACGCCGGATGAAAACGGGGCCGGGGCGGATATGCCGGACTACCTGGCAGCGGCAAAGCTGAAACGGCCTGAATACAAGCAACTACAGGAGGGGCTCCAGGCGCGCTCCGCCCTGGTGAAGGCGGCCAAGGCGGACTATTATCCCGACCTGTTCCTTGGCGGGTATCTTTCCGGGGCGTATGCCCCTGATCGTGACCGGGTAACCAATCCCTGGGTTCCGGATGAATTCAATCATCTCTGGGCAGGAATTGCGCTGGGGATCAAGTGGAAAATCGATTTTGGTATAACGTCCGCCAAGGTTGCCCAGGAGCAGGCCCAGCTTAACCGGCTGGAGAGCACCAATGACTACGCGAATGCAAACATTCCCCTCCAGATTCGCAAGGCATATCTGGATCTGCAGGAGGCCGAAAAGAGCATCGCGGCGTCACGGGATGCCTACGGCAGCGCAAAGAAGTGGGCAGTTGCCGCCATTGCCAATTTCGATATGGGGGTCGGTCCGGCAAAGGAAATTTTCGATTCCTTGCAGAGTTATGCCAGGATGCGGGCTGATTACTTCCGCGCCATTTACAATCAGAAAATGTCCCGGGCAAACCTGGACTATGCAGTGGGAGAGGCCCCGCTGAACAAGTAATTATCAAGGGAGATGCCGTGTTATGAAAAAATATCTTTCCGTTTGCCTGATAATGATGTTGGCAGTAGAACTTGTCGCAGCTTCTGCCTGGGCTGCGGTCACCGACGAGGTGAAACAAACTGTCGACCAGGTGGTTGCGACGGTGTCGGATTCAAATCTCAAGAAGCCCGAGAATGAAGCGAAAAGGAGAGCAGCGCTGAAAAGCTCCATCAGCCGGATCTTCGACTATGGCGAAATGGCAAAGCGTTCACTGGGGGTTCACTGGAAGGCGAGAAGCAGTTCTGAGCAGAAGGAGTTCGTGAATCTTTTTGCCACGCTGCTGGAGAATTCCTACGCCGGCAAGATCGAGTCCTATGAAAACGAGAAAATTGTCTACGGCAAGGAACTGGTCGATGGTGATTATGCCGAAGTGCGTTCCAAGGTCGTTACCGCCAAGCGGGATGAGTATTCCCTGGATTACCGGCTCCTGAAGGAGGGAAACCGGTGGATGGTCTACGATGTGGTTATCGAAGGAGTAAGCCTGGTTTCAAATTACCGCTCGCAGTTCAACAAGATCATTGTCAACCAGGGCTACGGTCAACTTGTCAAAAAGCTCAGGGCAAAGAGCGAAGAGATTGCCGCACCGTAACAGGTTGTGTTGTATGAGATAGCAAAAAGTCAGGGAAGGGTGGCAAAACCGTGATCGGTATTTTGTTCCACCCTTTTCCCTTTTATCTCGCCCGGTTTTGCACGTGGTTCGACAGGTGGAGCGGGTCAGGGAAATCCAGTGCGGCGGCACATTTTTGCGGGCCTTTCGGTCATGAATCTGCTATCATTGGCCGGTATCCGTACAGCCATGCCCGTGCCATCACGCCTTTCTCGGCGGGCGTACCATTTACTACTGGAGGATGTATGAAAAGAATGCTGTTTCTCTTTCCCTTGCTCGCACTTACCGGATGTTCTCTTTTTACCAGCAATGCTCCTTTTCCCTTGAAGGAGACACGCCCGGCGAAAGTCAGGGAATGCCGCAAGATCGGGAAATTCCCCGGACCGGAAGGTTTTCGCATGTGGGGCCCGCCTGCTGCCCTTGGATCTTTCAAGTACGACACAGCCGTGAAAGCAAAGGAGCTGGGGGCGACCCATATTTATTGGGGAGAAGACGTTGACGGTATGCAGGGTGGGATTGTCGGTTATGCTGTAGACTGCACCGGTATTGTGGTTGATACCGACGACGATGGCTTTGAAGATCAATAGAAAACCGTTGCTGTCAGCTGGTCGGACGGAAAAAAGAGCGGCTCGCGAGGTGAGCCGCTCTTTACTGTTAGGCGCCTTTCAAGTCAGAGGTGCAGTGCGGGCAGCGCACCGCTTGCAACGGTACGGTGGAAAGGCAGAAAGGGCATTGTTTCGTGTCGGGTGCAGCCGGTACTGCTTCCGGTTCCCTCTTCATGCGGTTGATCTGTCGTATCATGAGGAATACGGCAAAGGCGACGATCACGAAGTCAAGGATGGTGTTGAAAAAGAGGCCGTAGTTGATGGTTGCCGCGCCTGCTTTTGTTGCCTCTTCCAGGGTGGCGAAGTTGTTGCCGGACAGGTCGATGAACAAGTTGGAGAAGTTTACCTTGCCGAGCAGCAAGCCGATGGGCGGCATCAGAACGTCATTGACGAAAGAGGACACGATTTTTCCGAATGCCGCGCCAATGATGATACCCACCGCCATGTCGACAACATTCCCGCGCATTGCGAATTCTTTGAATTCCTTCAGCATATTTCTTACCCTCCAAAAAATGAAATGTGGGCCAGGCCCCGTGGAGTTTTCTTGCAATCTGCCTTACTGAAGAAAACCCTGTTTCGTGTCCGTGTGATTGGACAGTGGTCACTGTTTGGTTTTGGTGTTGCAATCCCGAAGAAAATTTGCGAGTGATCGGTCATAGCTTTTTTCGCTGTGCTGGCTGAAAAAGCAGCCGGGAATCTCTCCCTTTCCCCGGTGATACTGGACGCAGGCGCAACAGTTGCCCCTTTTGTCACAGGCGGTATAGGTGCATGTGCAGTGCTTCAGCGATGTTGTGGAAATGCATTCCATGACGCGGCTCCTGTGCATATTTATAGAAAGTTATCACGTCCGGAAAATTGTTTGCTGAATAACAATGAACGTAAGACTAATGAAAATTATTCTAGCATACCCCGTCAGGCTGTCAAAGGGTGTTTCGGCGCTTCTGCAGGCGAAATTCTTTCCCCCCGAATTCATGGAAGATGGTACAGTACTAGATATTTCCCTGGCTGCCTTGTTCCCGATTTGTTCTGATACCAACCGCTTCTGTGTTCAAAGACCTTTTTGCGTCGGGTTTTGCCGGTCAGGAATATATCATCTTTCGCGTCATCCCTCCATCTGCGATAATGTTTGAGCCGGTCAGGAATGAAGCTTCCGGCGATACGAGGTAGAGCACGAGCGAGGAAATGTCTTCTGCTTTGCCGACCCTGCCCGCCGGATGCTGGAGGTGATCTTCCTCCGAGAGTGTCTCGGCCGATGCACGGCTGCTTTTCTGCCAAGGGCCGGTTTCGATCCATCCCGGGCTTATGCAGTTTACCCGGATTGCCGGACCAAGGCTTATCGCCAGCGCATGGGTCAGGGCTGCAATGCCTCCCTTCGACGCCGAATAGGCTTCGGTGTCGGCTTCGGACATGAAGGCACGGGTGGAGGCAATGTTGATGATAGAGCCGCCCTGCTTTCGCAGGTGGGGGGCGGCGTGTTTTGCACAGAGAAATGCTCCGCTGAGATTGACTCCCAGAACCCTGTTCCATTCTTCGAGGGAAAGGCTTTCCAGTGGTTTGCTGATTGAAATGCCGGCATTATTGATCAGCGCGTCGATCCTGCCGAAACGATGCACCGTCTGTTTCACAAGTTTTGCAACCTGTTCTTCGTTCGAAACATCGGTCTGTATGAATTTCAACATGCCGGAAGTGCCCAACTCGCAGGCCGTTTCTTCTCCGGCCTCCCGGTCAGTGTCCGCGATAACTACGGTCCATTCCTTTTTGAGAAACGCCAGGGCAGTCGCTTTTCCTATGCCCTGTGCGCCGCCGGTAATGACTGCTATCTTGGTGTTATGTGACATGGTGTGATTCTCCGCAATGGTATGATGCTGATATTTGCATTGTAACCGATTTTCCGCCGAGCGGAAGAGGCGTTATTGCTCCGGCGAGGAGAGCGCGCCGCTAAAGAACTTGACAGTCTTATCCGCTTTTCTGTATTTGTTACGCTATGATGTCCACAAGTGCTTTGACAATTCCCAATCTGCTCAGTGGGCTACGGCTGGCCAGCGTCCCGTTCCTGTTGGCTCTTGCCTGGGGCGGTCACGATAAGGCTTTTCTGCTTCTGCTTGTCTGCGCGTTGCTGACCGACCTTGCCGACGGATACCTGGCACGCAGGCTTCACCAGGAATCCGAACTGGGGGCGAAGCTGGACAGCTGGGGCGACTTCGCCCTGTATATCTCCACCCCTTTTAGTGCCTGGATGCTGTGGCCGGAGCTGATACTCCGGGAGGCTCCTTATGTGGCTGCCGTTCTTGCCAGTTTCGTGGTGCCGATCCTGATCGGTTTTGTCAAGTACCATCGGCTCACCAGTTATCATACCTGGGGCGCGAAGTTGTCCGCGGTTCTCATGGGGTGCGGTACCCTGCTTCTTTTTGCGGGCGGTCCGGCAGTACTGTTTCATCTTGCAACGGCAGTACTTGTGTTGACGCAGATTGAGGAAATTTCCATAACCATGGTTCTTCCCGAATGGCGCTCCAATGTCCCTTCGCTGGTGCATGCCCTGCGCTTGGTACGGAACGATGGTTCGTGCAAAGGGAGCTGAGTTAGTTGCTGGCGGGGACAGGCCAGGATTGCTTGCTGGAACGGTTGGTTTTGACTGTGAACGTGAAAGGGGTGCACCGATGGTGCCCTCTCTTGTCACGCAGAGGATTCATTGATGAATAAAGATAACGATGACCGGAAAAGATCGCATCTCAGGCTGGTTGTAAATAACCCGGATAAACGGAAACCCGGTCCTGCCGGGAACGAAGACGATTTTATCACCCTTGACGACCTTGTTGCGAACCGGGAGAATCTTGCCCCGCTTTTTTACCGGGATATGGATCCGCTCCAGGAAAAAACGTATCGGGTAATCGAGCGGTTTCTTTCAGTACGGGGCTGGCCGTATGGGCTTGATCCTCATCATGGGCGACCAATAGTCATTCCGGCACTTGTTGCCTGTCCTGGTGCGCTGGCATCCGGGATGGTTTCCCATGATGAATTGCTGGTGTTTGTTACGGAAGATACGGCGGGGCAGGGGCTTTGTCTTTCGATAGAGATGATCATGCCGTTCTACAGTGATGATGAAACGGTCATGGAAGATGCTCTGCTGTACTCACCGGTTTTTCAATATGGCAGCCTGTTTCTTGAAGAAAATCGTCATGATGGACTGCTCGACCTGATCTACCGGTTGGGCTTTCCCCTCCA
>JAQUHN010000132.1 GCA_028683555.1 Geobacteraceae bacterium
CGTGTTCCGTGTGAGCGAAAATCTTTTGATTCACGGCTCGATAGCGGTACTGCCCGGGAAGCCACTATCTCTCGGAAATCTCCGAATTTAAACAGGAAAAAGGTCCCATGGTGAAGCTGTTCCGAGCGTATCTTTGCCTTTACAAGGAAAGCCCCCCTTTGCTACTATTACCACGTCCATGATAATCAGCAGACTGGAAATACACGGTTTCAAATCGTTCGCCGACAAGGTCTCTCTGGATTTCCAGAAAGGAGTCACCGCTGTTGTCGGGCCAAACGGTTGCGGCAAATCGAACATCGTCGATGCCATCCGCTGGGTAATGGGTGAGCAGTCCGCGAAGACCCTGCGGGGCAAGAACATGGAAGATACCATTTTCGGTGGCAGCGAATTCCGCAAGCCGTTGGGGATGACGGAGGTTTCCCTGTTCTTTTCCACTCAGGACGGTCGTGTTCCCGTCAAGTACCTCAATTTCAGCGAAATACAGGTTACCCGCCGCCTTTACCGGGACGGCGAGAGTGAATATCTTTTGAACGGGACGCCATGTCGGCTGCTGGATATTGCCGAGCTGTTCATGGATACCGGGGCCGGCGCCAAGGCCTACTCGATTATTGAACAGGGCAAGATCGGCATGATCCTCAGCTCCAAGCCGGAGGAGCGCCGGCTGATTATCGAGGAGGCGGCAGGTGTTACCAAGTTCAAGGCGCGAAAACAGGTCGCCCTGAAAAAAATTGATGTCACCAAGCAAAATCTGCTTCGTATCGGGGATATTGTCGCCGAAATCCGCCGGCAACTGAATTCCCTCCAGCGCCAGGCCAAAAAAGCCGAAAAGTTTCGGGAATACCGTGAGGAGTTGAAGGAAATTGAACTGCTTTTTGCTGTCTCCGGTTACCAACGGCTTACCAGTGATAAAGAGCGTATCGAAACGGAGACCGCAACGTTGCGGGATCGTTCGGTGGCCAACGCTGTCGAGGTTGAGAAGTCTTCCCTTGCCCTGGATGAAAGAAAGCTCCTTCTGCTGGAGGAAGAGAAAAGGCTGGCCGAGGCCCAGGAGGAGAGTTATCGCCTCAAGGCTGAAATTGCCGGATGCGAAAGCCGCATTAGCTTCGCACGCAAGGAACAGGCCACTCTGGAAGAGCGTATCGCACGATTCTCCGAGGAGTTGGCAACCATTGGCGGGCGTTCCGTCGAGGCCGACGAGGAGTTGCGTAAGCTGGCGGAAATGGAAGAATCCCTGCTGGCGGAGCTTGCCAAAGAGGAAGAGGCCCTGGCTTCTGCAGGAAAGCATCTGGAGCTTTTGACGGAAGAGGAGCGGGTTGCTGCTTCCAGCCTGGAGGAGCGCCGCCGTGAACTCTTCGCGATTGTGGCCGAAATTGCCCAGTTCAATAACCAGGCCGCCGCTGCTTCCCGGAGGCTGGAATTCCTTCGTGAACAGCTTGAAAGGAACCGTCGCGAAGGGGTCGGCCTGCAAGAAAAACTTCACGATGCAGCGGCCGGTGCAGCTGAACTCGATGCGCAACATCGATCCTTAACGGCACAGAAACTGGAGCTGGATACCCAGTTGGCGGAACTCCGTGTCCGGGATACGGAATTGAGACAGAACTTCGATGCGGTGGAGCACTCTTTTCATGCCGAGAGAGACCGGCTGAACAAAAATGCTTCCCGGCTTCACTCGCTCCAGGAATTGGAGGCCCAGTTCGCCGGTTACGGCCGAGGAGTGCGCTCGCTCTGCCTTGCCGAACCTTTCCAGGGGCGGTTGCAGGGTGTCATCGCCGATATCCTGGAGGTTGCAGAGGAGTACGAAGTGGCGCTGGAGGCGGCCCTTGCCGACCGTCTGCAGTATGTGATCTGCCGCGATGAAATGGATGCTAAGGATGCGATTGCTTTTCTCAGGCAAACTTCCGGCGGCCGCTGTAGCCTGATTCAACAAACTTTACCTGCTTTCCGGTTGCCGGACACTCCGGCCGGCGCGGAGCGCTTTCTCGATCGGATAACGGTACCTGAAGAAAACCGAGGGATGGCCGAGACGCTTCTGGCGCATACCTTTCTAACCGATACCATCGAGTCTGCGTTGCGGCTTGCCTCGGCCAACCCGAGCCTGACCTTTGTCACCA
The DNA here is from genome assembly GCA_028683555.1 of Geobacteraceae bacterium. Lineage (GTDB taxonomy): Bacteria > Desulfobacterota > Desulfuromonadia > Geobacterales > Geobacteraceae > RPRC01. The sequence goes on from JAQUHN010000132.1 coordinate 2,112, forward strand.
AGGAAGGCGATATGGTCAATGGCGGAGGAATTCTGCATGGCGGTTCCATGGAGGCAGCCCAGCAGGGCCTCATCCACAAGAAACGCCAGATAAAGCAGTTGTCCTCCCTGGTCGAAAGCCTCACCGGTCGTGTCGCGGAACTTGAATCGGAACGGGAGCGCTTGCGTGAAGAAGTACGTGTGACCGAGGCAGCGCTGAAAGATGCCCGGCAGGAACTTCACCGGGTTGATATCAACTTGGTCAATGCCGACAAGGATCTGCAACGGGTCCGGGAAGAACTGCAGCGGATTGAGGAGCGGATTGCACTGAAAGAGCTCGAAGACGATCAGCTGCGGGAAGAGCTTCAGACACTTGAAGCCGAAATAGGCGTCTCGCAGAGCGAACAGGCACATCGTGAATCCAGGCGAGACGCTGTAGAAGAGGATTTGGCGGTTTTGCGGGGCGCGCTGGAAAACAGGCAGCGGGAAATCGGCGAAGCTCGGGAGGATCTCACCACTCGCAAGGTCAGGCTGGCGTCTCTCCGTGAGAAGCGCGAGTCAGGTCTGCGAACCGTGAAGAGAGTCGAAGAAGGTATTCGCGACCTCCATGCACGGCGTGAGCGTCTCGAAAGCGAGTTGCAAAACGGTGTCCGGGAGAGGTGCGCGAGTGCCGATTCTCTTGTCAGGGGCGAGGCCGAGTTGAGGATTGTGTTGGAAAAACAGCAGCAGGCCGATGAATCCTGTGTTGCAATGCGGGCTCAGTATGAACAGGGAGCATCCCTTGTCCAGGAGCGTGAAGCTTCACTGAAGCTGCTGCGTGGCGCCGGCGATCGCTTGTCCCAGGAGCTTGGAGAAAAAAGCATTAAGCTTACCGAGGTGATGATGCTTCTCCGGAACCTTGAAGAGACCGTTGCGGAAAAGTACCGCTGTGCAATCTCCGATCTTGTGCCTCGCTATGGCGATCTGGAGTATAACGAAGTGGAGAATCGCGCCCGCCAGGCGGAACTGGCCAATCTCATTGAGGGAATCGGGGAGGTTAATCTTACCGCAATCGAGGAGTATCGGCAGCTGGAAGAGAGGTTCGAGTTCCTTTCCGATCAGAAGGCTGACCTGGAAGAGTCGCTGCAGGGTCTGCAGCAGGCCATACAAAGAATAAACCGGACGACACGGAAGAGGTTTCTCGATACCTTTATCTTGGTAAACGAAAAGTTCCAGGAAGTCTTTCCCCGTCTTTTCTGTGGAGGGCGGGCTGAACTGAAACTGACCGATGAAGAGAATCTTCTGGAAACAGGTATTGATATTATTATTCAGCCGCCGGGGAAAAAGCTGCAGAATATCAACTTGTTGTCCGGAGGAGAAAAAGCCTTGACGGCGGTTGCTCTCATGTTTGCAATTTTCCTCATCAAGCCGGCCCCCTTCTGCCTTCTGGACGAGGTTGACGCACCCCTGGATGAAGCGAATATCGGACGATTCAATGAAATGGTTCGGGAAATGAGCTCCTTTTCGCAGTTTATCATCATCACCCATAGCAAGGCGTCCATGTCAAGCGCCGATAGCCTTTATGGGGTGACCATGGAGGAGCCGGGGGTTTCGAAGCTGGTGTCCGTAAGGCTGCACTAATCTCCAGTCGCAGATACCCCCGCCCTGCCTGGGGCAACATGTTTTTCGGGGCTTTGCGATTGGACATACACTACAACCTGCCAAGGAGTATTTGTGCCTTTTAAATCCATATTGCAGGATCTGGTTCAGTCAACGCCAGGTGCAACGGGAGCGATCCTGATCGACTGGGAAGGGGAGGCGGTGGAACTCTATTCGCCTGCTACCGATGAGTTTGATGTCAAGATTATTGGTGCCCACCAGAATATCATCTTCAACCGGATACGGGAGATTCGGCTCAGGGTGCCGACCCAGACCGTACGCGATACGGTCATTACCACTGACCGGCATCACTTGATTCTCTGTGCGGTGGGGGATGACTATGCTTTGGTTACAACCTTGGAGAGACATTCCCTTGTCGGGCGGGCTTTGGTTCGTGTTCAGCAAGCCGTGAGGCGTCTGGAAAAGGAGATATATTAGATGTCGGAAGAGAAAAAAGGTTTTTTCAAGAGCTTTGTTGACAAGATTACCGGTGCTCAGCCGCTCCCTGCAGCAAACAATGCTGCCGATCCGCCGGAGAGTCAAGCAAAACCGGGATTTTTTGAAAGACTTAAAAAAGGTCTGAGCAAGACCCATGAAAGCTTGGTCGGACGTATTGATACCCTGCTGCTGGGTAAAAAGAAGATTGATGCCGAAACTCTTGAAGATCTGGAGGAGATCCTGATTACGGCTGATATCGGCCTTGCAACAACGGTTGAGCTTGTCTCATCGCTCGAGCAGCGCTTGAAGAGAAATGAGCTTCAGGATGGGGAAGCTTTGAAAATTGCCTTGCGGGAAGAGATGCTCACCCGGTTGAAGGCAAATTCGGCGAATCTCGATACCGGCAGCTCTTCGCCCTTCGTAATCATGGTTATCGGGGTAAATGGTGTGGGAAAGACAACCACGATTGGCAAGCTTGCCGGCAAGTTGAGCTCGGAAGGGAAGAAAGTGTTGCTGGTTGCCGCGGATACTTTTCGCGCTGCGGCAGTTGAACAGTTGGAGATCTGGGGGGAACGGGTCGGTGTTGACGTGATCCGCCATAAGCATGGTGCCGATCCGGCAGCGGTTGTTTTCGACGGATGCAAGGCGGCTGTTGCCCGCGGGGCAGACGTTCTTATTGTCGATACTGCAGGCCGGTTGCACACCAAGGTAAACCTCATGGAGGAGTTGAAAAAAATTCGTCGGGTTGTCGGTCGTGAGATTCCGGGCGGGCCTCATGAAACTCTTCTTGTCCTTGACGCTGCCACCGGCCAGAACGCCATATCCCAGACGCGGATTTTCAAAGAAGCTGCGGATGTGACGGGTATTGCCCTGACCAAGGTTGATGGCACGGCTAAAGGTGGTATCGTAGTTGCCATTAGCAGCGAATTCAAAATTCCGGTGAGATACATTGGTATTGGTGAGGGAATCGACGATCTTCGGGAGTTCGATCCGGAACAGTTTGTGCAAGCACTTTTCTAATAATTACCTTGACTTTTGGCCGTTGATGCACTAGTATCTGGCACATTAAGGATGTTTTATGGATATGGAACTTTTTGACGCACTTGAGGCTCGAGTTGAAAATCTGCTGAAGCAATTTTCCTCGTTGAAGCAGGAAAACTTACTTCTCAAAGAGGAAAATCTTACGCTTATGCAAGAGCGAGAGGTTTTCAAATCTCGGATCGACGCTATACTGAAGAAGATGGAAGGGATGTAGATCCGTGACTTCTTTGCACCGGGTCAAGGTGTTGGACCGGGAAGTTCAGGTTCGAAGCACAGCGTCAGTCGAAGAGGTTCGTGAGGTAGAAACGTTTGTAAATGACACGATTTCTGCTTTGCAGGCTTCAATGAAAACCACTGATTTGCAGATCCTTGCCATAATGGCCCTTTTGAATATCGCGGAGTCTTTTCTGCTGCAGTCCCAAGAGTGTTCCCGGATGGAGCAAGTTGTACAAGAAAAGGTTTCGCGTTTGACTCAACATATAGATGATGCAGTGCGGCAAGAATAACAAGAAAGGTCTCTTCAGGGAGATTTGTTCACTATATATAGAGATAGATTGAATGATCCGAGTACGGGTTGGAAGATTTTCTACTGCCTCGGAGGATGCCGACACAAGGTGGCGCTTCCTCCGTTTGCTGATAAGTTACCCTTTCCTCATTTCACGTTGAAAGGTCTAGAGTCGCTACTTTTCTCGCTATCATCGTAAGAGAATCTGCCGGTCCAGCGGCTGTAACTTCATTAACTTCCCGTTTTCATCCATCCATTTTCTCTTTCTTTTCCCGAGAGCCCCTCTTCTTTTATTCCTTGTCCCATTGCAATAATCAGAATAATTTCGTATCCGTTTATCTCGGAGGAGCTGAGCTCATGCCGAAGAGAAGTATCAGGCGCAGCATGCTTGCACACCGCAAGTCACTTTCCCCTGAGGAGTTTCGTGCTGCGAGCCTGCAAATCCAGAAAGCTTTTCTGGAAACTGACAACTATGCTCGTGCCCGCAGTATTATTGTCTACTCTCCGATCCATTGTGAAGTCGATACGGAGTTGATAGTGCTGTCTGCGCTGGATTCCGGCAAGAGGGTTGCTTTTCCAGTTGTCCTTGATCACGAATTGGTTTTCCGTGAAGTGCAGGATATGTCTGCTTTGCATAAGGGGGCTTTCGGGATTTTGGAGCCTTGTTCGGGCAGGAAGTTGCTTGCGCCGGAAGAAGCAGACATTCTGGTCCTGCCGGGCATTGCCTTTGATCTGAATGGCCACCGGATTGGCTATGGGAAAGGATATTATGACAGGACCCTTCATCGGTTGGAGGGCACCGGCAAGATTATCGGTCTTTGTTATGATTTTCAGTTGGTTGATGAGATTCCTGGCGAGGCTCATGATGTGAAAATGGACATGATTATTACCGACAAGAGGGTTGTTTGCCCTGTACCATCTTAAAAGACAAAATCATGCCTTTCGGATGTGTCTTCGAAATTATAAGGATGTTTGCTGTTAGCGGACGTCTGCACAATCCGTTGGGTAGGGATTAACCATAGAAAGGGAGGAAAAGCCAGTGGAACTCCAATATGCCATATTATTAATACTCGTTGCAGCAGGTGTTGGTTTTTTCGTCGGGAATCTCCTGCGGAAAAAGCTTTCCGAATCAATGATAGCAAAGGCCGAAGATGCGGCGGAAAGGGTTTTTGAGGACGCGAAACGTCAGTCCGAAACGATTCTGAAGGAAGCGTCACTACAGGCAAAGGATGCGGTCTATCAGGCAAAGGCAGAGTTTGAGCGGGAATCCAAAGACAAGCGGCGGGACTTGCAGGCGCTTGAAAGAAGGATTCAGCAGAAAGAAGAGAATCTCGATAAAAAGGTGCTTATTTTCGATCAGCGAGATGCTGATCTTTTCAAGAAGGAACAGGGTCTTAATGCCCGAGAGCAGGCACTCGGCAAGAAGGATGAAAGTCTCAATCAACTGATTGATGAACAGCGCAAAAATCTTGAGCGGATTTCCGGGTTGACATCGGAAGAGGCCAAGCGGGTTCTTATGGAGACTCTGGAAAATGAGGCAAAGCTTGATGCGGCAAAGCGCATCAAAGCTATTGAAGAAGAGGCGCGTGAGACGGCTGATAAAAAATCCAAGGAAATCCTTTCCTTAGCCATTCAACGATATGCTGGAGAATATGTTGCGGAAAAAACGGTTTCCGTTGTTGCCCTCCCTTCCGATGAAATGAAAGGTCGGATTATCGGCCGGGAAGGCCGAAATATTCGAGCACTGGAAGCGGCAACCGGTATCGACCTTATCATTGATGATACGCCGGAGGCAGTTATTCTTTCGGGTTTCAATCCTATTCGCAGGGAAATTGCCAAGCTCTCTCTGGAGAAGCTTATCGCTGACGGCCGCATCCATCCCGGCAGGATCGAAGAGGTTGTTGCGAAGTCGACCGAGGAAATCGAGCAGGCAATCAAGGAGGCGGGGGAACAGGCCGCTTTCGATCTGGGAGTCTATGGTATCCATCCTGACCTGCTGAAATTGCTTGGTCGTCTCAAGTATCGGACGTCGTACAGTCAGAATGTATATCAGCACTCCCTGGAAGTGGCATTTTTGTGCGGCATCATGGCGGAAGAGCTGGGTATCAATGTCAAACAGGCCAAACGTGCCGGCCTTCTGCATGATCTCGGAAAAGCCGTCGATCATGAGGTCGAGGGCTCGCATGCGGTAATTGGAGCTGATTTGGCCAGAAAATACGGTGAGTCGCCAAAGATAGTCCATGCCCTCATGGCACATCATGAAGACGAGAAGCCCGCTACGGTCCTTGCCGTTCTGGTTCAGGCCGCTGATGCTCTTTCCGGTGCAAGGCCCGGAGCTCGTCGTGAGATGATGGAAACATATGTGAAGCGCCTGGAGGATCTGGAAAAAATCGCCACCTCATTCCGCGGTGTTACCAACTCATTTGCAATACAGGCCGGCCGTGAAATCAGGGTTATGGTTTCCAGTGAAGATGTAAATGATGAAAGGGCTGTCGTCCTTGCCAAGGATATTGCCAAGAAGGTTGAAGCTGAGATGACCTATCCCGGTCAGATCAAAGTGAATGTCATCCGGGAAACCAGAGCGGTAGAATATGCCCGTTAAGGTTCTGTTTATTGCGGATATTATCGGCAAGCCCGGCCGGTTGGCGGTATCTCAGGAGCTCCATCGTCTGGTGGACCGCTATAGTATCGATATTGTCATCGCCAATGGCGAAAATTCCGCCGGCGGTTTCGGTATTACCGAGGAAACGGCCAGAGAACTCTATAGCTATGGAATCCATCTCCTCACCAGCGGTAATCATATCTGGGACAAAAAAGAGTCTCTTGATTTCGTCCGCCGTGAAGAGAAGTTGATCCGACCGGCAAATTATCCGGCGGGCGCTCCCGGTCGTGGCAGCGCAGTCATCCAGACTGCCGCCGGGATTCAAGTGGCTGTTCTGAACCTTGAGGGACGGGTGTTCATGAATTCCCTTGACTGTCCTTTCCGCGTTGCGGAGAAGGAAGTGGAGAGCTTAAGGGAGATTACTCCTGTTGTGATTGTTGATTTCCATGCAGAGGCAACGTCGGAAAAAATGGCACTCGGGTCTTTTTTGGACGGAAAAGTAAGTGCCGTTCTCGGTACCCATACTCATGTTCAGACTGCAGATGAGCGGTTGTTGCCGGGCGGTACCGCCTATATGACCGATGTGGGGATGACGGGAAGTTTTGATTCAGTTATCGGTATTCGAAAAGAGCTGGCGATTGAAAAATTTCTCTCGCAGCTTCCGGTCAGATTTGAAGTGGCAAAAAAAGATATACGTATGAACTGTGTCGCGATAGAGATTGATGAAATTTCGGGAAAGGCCCTCTGGATCGAGAGGATCTCGGTTGCTTGTCGTTGAGGGAGAGTGTTGGGGGCATGACAGTATCTGATCAGCTGGAAATAATTAGACGTGGAGCCGTGGAAGTTCTCCTCGATAAAGAATTGGTGGAGAAGCTGGAAAAGTCCGAACGAACCGGGATTCCTCTTCGGGTTAAGGCAGGTTTTGATCCTACCGCCCCGGATCTTCATTTCGGGCATACGGTATTGCTGCAGAAACTGCGTCAGTTTCAGCAGTTGGGCCATGAGGTGTTTTTTCTGATCGGAGATTTTACCGGCATGATAGGTGACCCGACCGGAAAGAGTGAAACCAGAAAAGCGCTGACCCGCGACGATGTTCTGCGCAATGCCGAAACTTACAAGGAACAGGTGTTCAAAATTCTGGATCCCGAGAAAACCAAGGTAGTATTTAATTCTGAATGGCTCTCTTCCCTGCAGGCTTCGGACCTTATTGCCCTTGCCTCAAAATACACCGTTGCGCGCATGCTGGAGCGCGAGGATTTTCATAACCGATTTGTTAATCAGCAACCGATCAGTATTCATGAATTCCTCTATCCATTAATCCAGGGATATGATTCAGTTGCCCTGAAAGCTGATATTGAACTCGGGGGGACCGATCAGAAATTTAATTTGCTGGTCGGGCGTGAGCTGCAGCGTGAATGGGGGCAGCCACCGCAAACCGTAATAACAATGCCTCTTCTGGAAGGACTTGATGGGGTTAACAAGATGTCCAAATCGCTGGGCAACTACATCGGCATCAATGAAACTCCGGATGATATCTTCGGTAAGATCATGTCCATTTCCGATGAATTGATGGCTCGCTACTATGAGCTGCTTAGTGATCTTTCCCTGATCGAGTTGGAAAAACTCAAAGTCGGGTTAAAGGATGGCTCGATACATCCCATGGAGGCGAAGAAATCTCTGGGTAGAGAATTGGTGAGCCGATATCACGGCCTAGCGGCGGCTGCCAAGGCAGAAGAAAACTTCGTTAGCCGGTTCAGAGACAACCAGGTGCCGGAAGATATGCAGAATTTTACCCTTGTCAGTGAAGCTGGTACGATTCTTCTGTGTAAGGCTCTGGCGGAAACTGCTCTGGTAAAATCCAACAGTGAAGGGCGCCGGTCGATCCAGCAGGGCGGGGTCAAGGTCAATAGCGAGAAGATATCCGACGAGAATTGTGAGCTCCATGCCGGAAATGAATATATAGTACAAGTTGGCAAGCGCAGATTCGCAAGAATAACTGTCGAATAAACAGCATATTTCGGATTACTGAAAAAACATTGCAGAAAAGCTTGACAAGGGAAGGCAGTATTGGTATAAACGTCCCTCTTGCGAACCGGCGGAAGCGAGTCGGCCACGCGGGGCAGGAAAAAGATCTTTCAGAAGAAAATAAGTATTG
>JAQUHN010000133.1 GCA_028683555.1 Geobacteraceae bacterium
CGTTCCCTTCCCTTTGGCGCTGGAAACCCGGATGCGCCCCCCATGAGACTCGACGATGCGGTAGACCATCGCCAAACCAAGGCCGGATCCGCCTGGCTTTGTCGAGTGAAACGGCTCGAACAGATGCTGCAATGCATCCTCATCCATACCTTGCCCCGTATCGGCGACCGTAAGGAGGACCGGATAGCCGTCCTTCGGCTCGGAACCGCCACCGGGTACCAGGGCCCGGAAGGTTATGACACCCTCACCAGCCATTGCATCTGCCGCATTCGCGAACAGATTCCACAGCACCTGGCGAAACTGGTCACCATCTACCGATATAAGAAGATCATCCGGGCATTCTTCACGAATGGCAATACCTGAAAAGCGCGGATCTCCTTCGAGAAGAGTCTTGAGTTCTCCGAGCAACCATGCCAGCCGGATCCTTGTTTTGACAGGACTGGTAGGCCGGGCATAGGCGAGAAAGTCCTTGATCAGGGTATTGAGACGTTCAGTCTCACGAAGGACAATGTCGAGGAGTGTCTTGTCCTGGGGATCGATATTTCTGCCGCCGGCGATGAGTTGCACCGACCCGCTTATGGACGCGAGAGGATTGCGGATTTCGTGGGCGATCCGGGCAGAGAGTTCGCCGATAGCAGCAAGGCGGTCGGCCCGCTCCAGTTCAGCTTTCATCTTTTTCACCAGGGTAAGATCCTGGAACTCGATAATCGCACCGACCGCAGTGCCATCCTTGTCGGGAATGGGTACCGATTTGTAACCGAAGACAAAGGTTTTCCCCTGCCGGTTTCTGTATTCAATTTCGTCCTGGGATGGACCGAATATGCTTTCCAGCAAGGGAGCAAAGGCCGGGATCACTTCCGACAGCGGGTGATCGTATGCGTTCTCCTGGGAATATCCCGTGAGCCGTTCGGCATACGGATTGAACACCCGGATTCGTCCCTCTTGATTAACCGTCAGCAAACCACTGCTGAGATTGGATACAATGGAGGCATTAAGCCTTTCAAGTTCCTCGAAATCGATTGCCTGCTTGCGCAGCGCTTTCTCGCTGATCCGCAGCCGTTCGGCAAGATATGCGGTAAGAACGGCCGTAAGCAGAAAAGCCACAATATTGATAGAGATAATAAAAAAGAGCGCACCCGGCTCGAACTGCAGGGCGGCCTCCGGCGGAAGGCCGAGCGAGACCAAGCGTCCGAAATAGTGAAGGTCCATGATGGCGCCGTACAGTATCGCACAAAGTGCAGCGGCATAGAGGGCCTCACGGCGTGACAGCAGTATGCTGGCACTGATGATGGACAGCATGTAGAGGAACGAATAAGGAGAGGCGATGCCACCGGTGAGAAGCAGGAGCAGGGTAACAAATCCAAGGTCCCAAACAATCAGCAGATAGGTAATGGCTCGATGCAGCCGGTCGGTTGCCCACAGTAGAAGGAGGGCAAGGATCGAAACAATGTAGGTTGCAACAACAAGCCGATTAATCCCGGCCAGGGCGGCCTCGGACAGGCCGCCGGACTCGTGACTGTCCAGGATGGTGGTGGAGAGGAGGAACAGGGAAACCACCACCACCCTGGCAAAGACAAATCTGACCAGTCGTTTCTTCTCTTCCACGGCCTAACCGGCAACAGTACCGGCAATTTTGAAAATCGGCAAATACATGGCAATAACCAAACCGCCGACCACAACGCCAAGGAACACCATGAGCATCGGCTCCAGCATGGCGGTCATGGCCTCCACCGCGGAATCAACTTCGTCGTCATAGAAATCGGCGATTTTGGAAAGCATGGCATCCATGGCGCCGGTCGCTTCACCGACGGCAATCATCTGCACCACCATGGGAGGAAAGACGCCACTCTGCTGCAGCGGTTCGGCAATGGTCTTTCCTTCGGAAATCGACTGGCGTACCTTAAAGATAGCTTCTTCCACAACTTTGTTGCCGGCCGTCCTGGCCACGATGTCCAGACCGTCCAGTATCGGCACCCCGCTACTGATCAGCGTACCGAGAGTACGGGTGAATTTCGCCACCGAGACTTTCCTGATCAAATCACCGAAAACGGGAGCCTTGAGGGCAAGCCGATCTATCAACTTTTGCCCCTTTTCCGTGGCATAGTATTTCTTGACGAGAAAAAAGGTTAAAACAATCGCCGCAACGATGAGAATTATGTATTTAACCAGGAAGTTGCTCAACGCGATAACAATCTTCGTCGGTCCGGGAAGATCCCCACCAAAATCGGCGAACATTTTGGCAAAGGTCGGGATGACGAAAACCATGATCACCCCCACCACGATGACAGCGATCGACATGACTGTGGCCGTGTAGACCATGGCACCCTTGATCTGCTTCTTCAACTTCATGGCTTTTTCGGTGTAGGAGGCAAGCCGATTCAGGATGGTATCGAGGATACCGCCCACCTCGCCGGCCGCCACAAGGCTCACATACAGGTTATCGAATACCTTTGGGTGTTTTGCCAGGGCATCGGCAAAAGTGGAGCCGCTTTCCACACTCTCCTTCACCTTCAGCAGCACTTCCTTGAAAGCCTTGTTCTCCTGCTGGCTGGAAAGGATCTCGAGGCATTGCACCAGGGGGAGGCCGGAGTCGATCATGGTGGCAAACTGCCGGGTAAAGATAACGAGCTCCTTGGTCGTTACCTTCTTGGAGCCGAAACCCGGAATCTTGATCTCCATCGACAAGCCTTTTCCCTGCTGCTTGATGGAGATGGCGGAGAATCCGAAACGCTTCAGTTGGGCTTCCACCACCGACTGGTTCGGGGCCTCCATGACTCCCTGCTGGGCCGAGCCGTTTCTGCTGCGGGCCTCCCATTGATATTTCGCCATACAATACCTCCTTCAAATACCGGAAACGGTCTATCGTGCCGGATTCTTGATCAGATCACACAAGCTCCAGTTAGTGTACTATGAAAACACAATTAGGAAACACCCATCCTTTGTCGTATCACAGCCCCACGGTTATCCAGCAGACAACTATCGCATTGGTTTCTTGCCAGCAACTGATGACGCAGCCATCCCCATCATCTGCTTCAGCTCTTCCGGATCCGTCGACCTACCCAGCGCCTCCTCCAAGGATATGAGTCGTCTCTGGAAGAGACTGAACAGCGACTGGTTCATGGTCTGCATGCCGAACTTCTCCTGGCCCACCTGCATCTGCGAATAGATCTGGTGAAGCTTGTCCTCGCGGATCAGGTTACGGATGGCCGGGTTGGGAATCATGACCTCCAGTGCCAGCACCCGGCCCTTGCCGGTGGCCTTGGGTATGAGCGTCTGCGAAAGCACGCCTTCCAGGACAAAGGACAGCTGGGCGCGAATCTGGGTCTGCTGGTACGGCGGGAAAACGTCCACGATACGGTTGATGGTCTGGACGCAGGAGTTGGTATGGAGCGTGGCGAAACAGAGGTGGCCCGTTTCGGCCAGGGTCAGAGCGGCCTCGATGGTCTCCAGGTCTCGCATCTCGCCGACCAGAACGACATCTGGGTCCTGCCGGAGGACGTATTTCAGGGCTTGCTTGAAACCCTTGGTGTCCGAACCGACCTCACGCTGATTGACAAGACAGTTCTTGTGGGGATGGAGGTACTCTATCGGATCTTCGATGGTCACGATATGATCGTGCCGTTCGGTGTTGATCTTGTCGATAATCGACGCCAGAGTCGTCGACTTGCCGCTGCCGGTTGGACCGGTAACGATGACCAGGCCGCGCGGTTTATGGGCAAGTTCGGCCACTACCGGCGGGACGCCTAGCTCTTCGAAGGTGAGGATCTTGAAGGGAATCGTCCGGAACACCCCGGCCACCGCACCGCGCTGGACAAATACATTGCCACGGAAACGGGAGAGCCCCTTGACACCAAAGGAAAGGTCCAGTTCGTTTTCTTCCTCGAACTTGTGCTTTTGTGTTTCCGTCAGGACGCTGTAACAGAGCTGTTTGGTCTCAATAGGATTGAGCACCGGCATATCGAGGGAAACAAGCTGCCCGTCAATCCTGACCTGTGGGGGGGAGTTGGTGGTGATGTGCAGGTCAGACCCTCCCCGCGCAATGAGTTCCTTCAACATATCATGTAAATTTGCCATGTAATTCTTTCCCCCTGACACTGCTTCGTCTCATTCATTTGAAATATAAATATAATCCTGGCGGTTACAATCAGTCATCCGCCATGGTAACCCGCAACACTTCTTCAAAAGTGGTTACCCCTTCCTGCAGTTTCGTCAGGCCCGACTGGCGCATGGTTTTGACGCCGAGACGCATCGATTCCCGCTTGATCTCGGCGGTATTGGCGCCGTTGAGAATCAATTCCCGAATCTCCTCGAACATGGGCATAACCTGGTAGAAACCGACCCGGCCCTTATAGCCGGTATTGTTGCACTTCGGGCACCCCTTGCCCCGGTAGCAGACAAAGGAGGGGGCATCTTCCGGAGAACAACCGGCATCGATGAGCGCCTGGACCGGAACTTCCTCGACCTCCCGGCACTCGACACATACGCGCCGGGCAAGCCGTTGCGCGGTGATGAGGTTGACGGCGGAAGAAACGAGAAAGGGCTCGATTCCCATGTTGAGCAGACGGTTGATGGTTGAAGGCGCATCGTTGGTATGGAGAGTGGACAACACCAAGTGCCCGGTAAGGGCCGCCTTGACGCCGATCTCCGCGGTCTCGAAGTCACGGATCTCGCCGATCATGATGATATCCGGGTCCTGGCGAAGAAAGGAACGGAGGGCCGCCGCAAAGTTGAGGCCGATGTCCTCGTGCATCTGAACCTGGTTGATGCCGGCAAAGTTGAATTCGACCGGATCTTCGGCCGTCGAAATATTCTCCGTGGTTTTGTTCAATTCGGCAAGAGCCGAGTAGAGGGACACCGTCTTGCCGCTCCCGGTCGGTCCGGTAACGAGAACCATACCGAAAGGTTTGTGGATCGCCTCTTTGAAAAAGCTCAGCGCTTCCGGCTCGTAGCCGAGTTTTGTCATGTCAAGCTGCAGGCTGGACTTGTCCAGGAGACGCATGACGATCTTCTCACCGAACAGGGTGGGTAGCACGGACACCCGGAAGTCCATGTCTTTCCCCCCACCAAGCTTGATCTTGATACGGCCGTCCTGAGGAAGCCTTCGCTCGGCGATATCCAGCTCCGCCATGATCTTGATACGCGAGGTAATGGCGTTTTTCAGTTTCAGGGGCGGTTTCATCACCTCGTACAGCACGCCGTCGATCCGGTAACGCACACGGAACATCCGCTCATAGGGCTCGATATGGATATCGCTCGCCTTCCGCTTGATCGCATCGGACAGGATCATGTTGACCAGCTTGACGACCGGAGCGTCCTCGGTCGCCTTCTCGAGCGACGTAACATCAACCTCGTCGTGTTCAGAGACGATCTCCAGGTCATCCATGTCAAGATCGCTCATCATATCGGCAAGCGAGGCAGACTGATCGTAATACTTGTCGATCGCCGACTTGATGCCGGTATCCGAAGCGACCACGACCTCCACATTATAGCCGCTCATGAACTTGATATCGTCAATGGCGAAGATATTGGAGGGGTCGCTCATGGCCAGGATGAGCGTGGAACCGGACCTGTTGACCGGAATTGCCTGATACTTCTGGACGACTTCGACAGGAAGGAGCTTGACAACCGCCGGATCAATTTCGAATTCGGCAAGGTTGATGGAAGGAACACTGTACTGCTTGGAAAGGAAGGCTGTCAGCTCACTTTCACTGATAAACCCTTCCTTTACGAGAATGGCGCCGAGCCTGAGCTGACCGCCGGAGCTTTTCTGCTCCTCGAGAGCCTTTAGCAATTGTTCTCTCGTAATAAGGTTGCTTCGAACCAGGAGTTCACCCAGTCTGCTTGGCTGCATGGATACCTCAATATCGGAAACTATTGGTTTTCAATTCGGAAAAGAGGGATTTTTCGTCCTGTCAAGAAAATCAAGGAATTGCGCGGAGGCGTACTCGGGTACGCCGCACAAGCAAGCCCGCTGATTGACACAGCCAGGGCGGAAAAGAACTGTTTCCGGATAAAAGCTATCGATTAATACAAGTAACAGATGGTATTTTGAAAGCCGGCTAATGTCAAGATTTTGTTATCTTTCCAGCTCCGCAAGCAATTTTTGACGCATAATGCTACGGGGTGCCTGCCGCCCGGTCCACAAGGAGAAAGCTGCCTCTCCCTGGGCTGCCAGCATCCCGGTGCCGTTGGCGCAGGCCAAGCCGCGTGTTTTTGCCTCGGCAAGCAGTGGTGTTTCCGCAGGAACATACACCATATCGTACACCAGTCCCGCGGGAGGCAGCGCAAAAAGTGGTAAACATTCAAAATTCGTTCCATTCATCCCGACGGACGTGGTATTGACCAGCAGATCAGCTCCACGAAGATGCTCCACCAGTTCATCTTCAGCAAGGGATGATACAACAAAACGCACGCCCGGAAACGCCGATTGACATCTCTCCACCAATGCCACGCCCCGCTCCCGGGTCCTGTTGGCAATTACGATACAGGCAACGCCGGCCCCGGCAAGGGCGGCAACCGCACCGCGGGCGGCGCCACCCGCGCCGAGGATCAGCACCGACGAGCCACGTGGATCATGGCCCAAGTCTTCCCGGACAGAAGCAAGAAAGCCGATTCCGTCGGTATTGTAGCCAACCAGCAGTTCGCCTTCACGGCACACCGTATTAACCGCGCCGCAGAGTTCCGCCTCCGGCGCTATCCTGTCGAGAAAAGGAATAATTGCGCTTTTGTGGGGGATAGTGACATTAAAACCCCAGACTCCCAGGCGCCGGAGTCCCTCGACTGCCTGGCCGAGAAAGTCCGGCTCCACCGGAAACGGCACGTACACGTAGTCGAGCCCCAGTTCCTCGATGGCGGCATTCTGCATGGCCGGAGACAAGGAATGCCCGACCGGCGCGCCAATTATCCCCAGCACCCTGGTTTTACCCGATATTCTCATTATCATCGTACTCCGTTTTCAGCAAGGATTCTCTGCACTTCATTGTGTAACGCAGGCGACATCTGCTCCGCTGCCAGCAGTTCTGCTTTTCCTTGTTTCGTCATACCAAGTGTCAGCAGGGTCTTGCCCGTCTCGAGCCGGCTGTAGAGATAAATTTGCACTGCCTTGACCGAGTCCAGATCGCGAAAGAATATCGTATCCGTCGTTACCCCCCGCAACGAATAGACCTCCCATACTGCAATGTCAGGCGGAACGGACAGTCCCAGCACGTCGTCACGAAGCTCGTAGCAGATTCCCCGCTGGCGGCGGGCAAGTCCAGCCGGCTCCACCGAATAGCGGGTTGAAAAATCGATAAACACCGGCCGCTGCGCCAACTGTTCCCGCAAAGCCACCGGGAGAACTTTGCCGAGCGGCACCCTCTCCTCGGCCATCCTCACCAGCGGGCTTTCCCGGAACAGTGCGGGGAAAGAGTCCAGGTACCAGCGGAACTGCAGGTGGGGAACATGGAGCAGAACAAGGTCTTCCCGCATCCGCTCCACCCCCTGCAGGTACCAGAGAGGAAAAGCGCCACTGTCACCCCAGGTAAACAGGGCAGCCCCGTAAGGGAGAGAGCGGAAGGTATTGACGGCATAATCATAGGCCAGATAGTTCTCGTGCTGATCATTTTTCCGGTAGTTCATGGCACACAGTGTCGCCGGAAGACAGGCCATCAGCAGGAAGAGCGCCGGCCATAGCGTCCAGCAAGGCACTTTCTTCGGTTGCAGCCAGTCCACGATCGCCCTGGCCAGCGTGAAGATGCCGAGGCCCAGCAAAACCGCGGCCATCATGTATAACGGGGTAAAAAATTCCTCGGTAAGGAAGATCATCTCCTCGGGGGTATTCTGGTAACCGACGACAAATGCGACAAAAACAGCAATTGCGCAACCAAACGCGATAATGAAATCACGGCAATGATGTCGGTACTGCACGAGTCCCACCAGAAGGAGAAAAAAGCCGAAAGCGGTAAATTCATACACCACATTGAATGCCGACAGCTGTTTCACCAACAGCGACCAATCCCGCTCAACGTGCTCCATTGGATACCCCTTGCGAAGGAAATTCCAAAGAAATTGCGACAGGTTCTTCGGGTCTCCCCAGTTGAGCAGAGGGTTGCGGATGGCACGTATCGGCATATGAAGATACACGGAGAGTCCGACCAGAAAGGCCGCCAGGGCAAAGATCTGTTCCTTGACCCGCAGTATGAGCTTCCAGTCCGTGACCAGGATCAGAAAGGCGAGCGCCGGCAACAGCAGGACAACAGTCTGATGGGCGCCCATGGCCAACCCGCAGAGAAAAGCACTAAGGTAAACATATCCCGGCCGCTCCGTCCCGTGCCGGTATTCTTCTTGCCAGTGCAGCAACAGCAGGAAAACGAGAGCAACGAGAAAAGTCAGCAGCGGATAGGGCTTGTCATGATTCGATTGCAGCCAGAGCCGGGGAGAAAAGGCAAAAGCCAGGGCAGCGCAGAGCGCGGCCGCCTTCCGGAGTAACCGGATGGAGCGGTCCCCTCCCTCACGGCCACTCTCCGTCAGCAATTTGGAGGTGAGCAGGTAAACACCGAGACAGGCCAGGGCAGCAGAGACGGCAGTCGCGAAATTGATGCGGAAAGCAATGTCCCCGATTGGCAGGAAAGTAAACGGCTTGGCGTAGTTGACGAACAGCGGATAGCCGGGCGAATGGGGCGAACCGAGCGATGAGATGGCGGTGAGAAACTCGCCGCTGTCGAAGAACGTGACCGAAGGTGCCAGGGTGAGCAGATAGACGAACAGCGGTACGATCACGGCAAGGGTCGCGAAGATATCAACGGAAGCAAAGGTAGTATTTCGGCTCACGGGATCTGTGCCTTTCCTCGTATCCTCGATTCAACAATGGGTGAAGCAGACCTGCCAGGTTTTCGAAACCTGGCAGGTCTCGATATACCACCACCGGACTTAATCAACCTTTTTCCCGATCTTGGAAAGACTCATCCTGCCCCGGGCAAGGTAATAAAGCCCGAACAGGGTAATGGGGAAAAAGTTGATCGCATGAATGACAAGGGCCACGCTGAGGGCCTTTTCGCCAACGATACCAAAAGAAGTGAGTGCCTTGAAACAAGCATAGTGATAAGTACCGATATATCCGGGCGAAGCGGGCACCATAACCGCGACAACCAGCAGCACCATGATGAACAGCGAAGCTGTCAGGGGAAGATCAACGCCAAAGGAGCAGAGGACCAGGTCAATGGGCCAGATTGCCGAGACCCAGATGACGAACGACGAGGCAGCGAGCCCCGCAAGTATTGCCGGCCGTGACGAAAGGCGGATCCCCTTGATGAACGACCCCAGCAACGGAATGACTTTTTCCGCCAAACGGGGCGAAAAGGGCTTCAGCAGCACGGCTGCCAAGCGAAGTGTTGCCATGGTCTTCTTCTTCAGCAAAACCAGAAAAGCGATAATTGCCAGGTAGGCGGCAACCGTAACATACCCCCCCATCATGAGGATCGAGCGGATTTCCCCATCATCCCCGGGCAGATGGAGGGTAAACAGGGTCGCCAGGAGGATTATCAGCACGGAAAATCCGTCGAGTAGCCGGTCCAGCACAAGCGAGGCAAAGACAGTTCCCTTGTCGATCCCTTCCTTTTCTCCCAGCACATAGACCCGCACCAGCTCACCTATTCGTGCCGGCAGCAGGTTATTGGCCATATAACCGATGGCGGTTGCGGAAAACAGATTGGCCATGGAAGCCTGCTTGTCCTCCGCAAGCAGCAGTTTCCAGCGATATGCCCGGATATAGTAACTGAGCAGGGTCGATGCCACTGCCGGCACCAGAAAGCGGGAATCCATGGTCCGCAAGGCTTCCAGCAGTTTTGCCCCATCTATGGAACGAAACAGGAGAAAGAGGAAGAAGACACTGATACCGATTCCCAGCCAGAACTTGCCCCGGTGCCCACCTTTATTGTTCAGCGACTGGTCGCCTGTCATGGCATTATTCATGGTGATGAATCAGGGAAACACGGGGAAGAATCTCCCGGCAGCGGGTAATATCATGGCGGATGGCTTCCAGCAGGGAGGGCACGCCGGAAAATTCATGCTCATCACGGATCCGTTCGACGAAGTAGACCCGCAGTCTGTGACCGTAGATATCACCATCGAAATCAAGCAGGTGCACCTCAACGGTTAGCTTGGAACCGTGAAAGGTCGGATTATCGCCGACATTGCACGCGCCGTCAAGAACCCCGCCCTCGCCTTCAACTTTGACAGCATAGACACCGGGTTTCGGCAGCAGCTCCTCCTCAACCCTGATATTCGCCGTGGGAAAACCAAGCTGCTTGCCTCGATGGAAGCCATGGACAACCTCGCCACCCACAGAAAAGTACCTGCCCAGTAGAGGCACCACGCGCTTCACGTCGCCGGCCGAAATCAGCTCACGCACCATGCTGCTGCTGAAACCGGTCTCACCGTTTCCGACCTGGTCCAGCACATCAACGGTAAACCCGACCTCGTCGCCCA
>JAQUHN010000134.1 GCA_028683555.1 Geobacteraceae bacterium
TATGCTTCTTCATGACCTGCCTCCTTGGTTGTGGCTCTGTATTGGTTACCTCTAAGTTCCAATATAATCCACGTTTGCAAGGGGCAGGTCACTTTTTTTACTGACAGCCATTATGTCTGGCAGGTCTACCATACGGTTAAAGTATCAGAAGTCGTGTCAATAACGTACATATCTCAGCAATGTCGGCAACTTATGTTCAAGTCGATTTTGGCATTGTTTGTAGTGTTATCCTGCTACCTTCTTTTGGGAGATAGGTCCGAAAAAATTTATGAGTTTTGAGTTTTTGGCTTTGAGTTAACTACTTAGAAGTGAAGTTAAAAGTAAGAGGTAAGAGGAGAGACGAAAAAATGAAATTCACCAAAACGTGAAAACCGACACCGGTTTTTCAGTTTTTTCAACCCAAAACTAAAAACTCAACACTTTCTTTTCTTTTAAAAGACAAAGAAAAGAAACAGCGCGCCGGCAATGATGCGGTATACGCCGAAGGGGATGAAGGTGTGGTTGGCGACAAAGCGGATCAGAACCTTGATGCCGACGATGGAAAAGATGAAGGAGACGATGAAGCCGATCAGCAGGTTGCCCCAGTCGCCGCCCTGAAACGCCGTGGCGTTTTTGTAGACATCGTAGCAGGTTGCGGCGAGCATGGTGGGCAATGCCAGCAGAAATGAAAACTCGGCCGCGGCGGTGCGGTTCATGCCGCACAGCAGCCCGCCGATGATGGTTGCGCCGGAGCGGGACACGCCGGGGACCATGGATACGCACTGTACCAGTCCGATGGTGAAGGCGGCGCGATAGGTAACGTCGCCGGCGTCGTGGATCGCCGGTTTGTGGTTTTTCAGGTAGTACTCCATGACAAAGAAGGCGAACCCGCCGATAATGAGCGAAATGCTGACCACCGAGGCATCGAAGAGATTCTTGACCAGTTTGTAGAGCGTCAGGCCGATGATACCGGTCGGCAGAAAGCCGACCGCCAGTTTCAGCAGCAGGTCCGAGCGGGCAATGAGCTTCCGCCAGTAGAGACAGGCAACCGCCAGGATGGCACCCAATTGGATTGCCACTTCGAATACCTTGTGCGCCTCGGTCTGCGGCAGATGGAGCAACTCCGAAGCGAGGATGAGGTGCCCTGTCGAGGAAACCGGCAGAAATTCCGTCAACCCTTCCACAATACCCAATATGGCTGCATCAAAACCTGTCACGTGATCTCCTGGGGATTTAGCGTCTTGGTACGCTTGTTCCTTTGTCGGGTAAAAACTCCTGTCGTAATCCGGTAGCGGTTGCCAGGGGGGAACTCCCCCTATGGGGCGCGCTTTTCTGCTTCGCGACAATACGGGAAGTGGCCGGGGAAAAGCAAGGAATAAAGGATCGAAGTACATGAAATGCAACACAATTGCAACATTTTTATAGGATGTGTGATAAAAGTATGCTATCTATACTCGGTTTATAATTTGCCGGATATCCCCCGGAGTGTCCGGGTAGTGGAGGAACCTACATGTTTGGATTGATCCCCAAGGAAGAAAAATTTTTCGTCCTGTTCAAGGAACTGGCGCGGAACATCGTCGAAGGTGCCGAGCTTTTCAAGGCCATGCTCGATGACTTCAGCGATCCGGTTGCCAGCCAGAAGCAGATCAAACAGATCGAGCACAATGGAGACATCCTGACCCACGATATCGTGAAGAAGCTGAACAAGAGTTTTGTCACCCCGTTTGACCGGGAAGATATCTATGCCCTGTCGGGAGCCCTGGACGATATTCTCGACCTGATCGATGCCTGTTCGCAGCGTTTTGTCATGTACAACATTGATCAGCCCACATCAACCGCCAAGGAAATGGCGTTCCTGATCCTCAAGTCCTGCCAGTCGCTCGAGGGGGCCATTGCGTTGCTCGGCAGCAACCTGGAGCAGATCAATCGCTACTGCGTGGAGGTAAATTCCCTGGAGAACGAGGCTGACCGGGTCTGCCGCGAGGCCATCAGCCGCCTGTTCGACGAGGAGAAGGATCCGATCCAGCTTATCAAGTGGAAGGAGATCTACGAAACCCTGGAGCGGGCCTGCGACAAGTGCGAAGATGCCGTCAATATTCTCGAAAGCGTGGTTCTGAAAAATGCTTGATGCCACGCTGGTCATGCTGCTCCTTGTAATCGCGGCTGCCCTGCTGTTCGATTTCATCAACGGTTTCCACGATACCGCCAATGCCATCGCCACCTGCATCTCGACCCGGGCGCTATCCATCAGGTCGGCAATTCTGATGGCGGCTACCCTCAACTTTGCCGGCGCGATGATCTCCACCAAGGTTGCCGCCACCATCGGCAAGGGAATCGTGGATCCCTCGCATATTACCCAGATGGTAGTTCTGGCCGGCATCGTCGGCGCCATCGTCTGGGATCTGATAACCTGGTACTACGGGCTTCCGTCGTCCTCGTCCCATGCCATCATCGGCGGGATCATGGGCGCGGTGATCGCCCATGCCGGCATCTCGGCCCTGCATGGCGCCGGGCTGCAGAAGATTATCCTGGCGCTGGTGCTTTCGCCGATTATCGGTATTGTCATCGGTTTTGTATTCATGGTGATCATGATGTGGGCCTTCCGCAACAAATCACCCTACGGTCTGAACAAGGGTTTCAGGAAGCTGCAGATTCTGTCAGCCGCTGCCATGGCTTTTTCCCATGGCACCGCCGATGCCCAGAAGTCCATGGGCGTCATAACCATGGCCCTGGTGAGCTACGGCTGCCTCGAGACGTTCGCCGTTCCAACCTGGGTCAAAATCGCCTGTGCCGTTGCCATGGCCATTGGTACAGCAGTGGGCGGCTGGCGCATCATCAAGACTGTCGGCCACGATTTCGTCAAACTGCAGCCGGTCCACGGCTTCTGCGTCGAAACCGCCTCCGCCGGCGTCATCCTCGGCGCTTCCGCTATCGGTATGCCCACCAGCACCACGCATGTCATTACTTCCACCATCCTCGGGGTCGGCCTCTCGAAACGCCTTTCGGCGGTAAACTGGCAGATCGCCTATCGCATCGTCTGGGCCTGGTTGCTGACCATTCCTGCTTCTGCCGCTGTAGCGTACGTGACCTACCAGACCCTGAGCCCGCTTCTGGGACAATAAGATTCTGCAGCATCTTTGAAAAAAAGGGCAGGCCTCTTCGGCCTGCCCTTTTTTCGTATGGCATGAAAGTTGGTACTGTTATTCCAGTTCTTCGCCGATTTGTTCCATTTCTTCGGTGAGACAGTTGAGGGTTTCATCCTTGCGCCGGAAACGGACGATCAGGTAATAGATACCCGCATAGGAAACCAGCGCGGCTGCGAAGCCGAAGATGGAGGTGCCGATGAGAAGCGGTACCCCGTGGGATTCCAGCAGTTCGATGGCATACGACAGGGTCAGATCTTTCAGCACGATTTTCTCGGGCTGTCGGCCGAGGATATGTTCGCCAAGTTGGTAGCTGGCCATGAGAACCGGGACCACCGTGAAGGGGGTGTTGACCCATGCTCCGGTCAGGCAGGTTACCTTGTTGATGCGCAGGAGAAAAGCCGCCGCGATTGCCAGGGGAGTATGTATCCCGAAAAATGGGGTGAAGCTGATGAAAACTCCGACCGCAAACCCCATTGAAATGTGTCCCGGATGGCTGTCCAGTGTCAGCAGCGCCCTGATCTTTTTTTTCCACTTTTCCCTATCGAACAAAGAATCCTCCCGAAAACCTGTAAAGTCTAAAGTTCCCCCTCTTTCTTGTCAACCCATTTCCCGTGCAAGGGTTTCTTGACATCTTTGCCTATTGGCTATACATGAAAAGAGTCTCCTGATAGAATTCAAGGAACTGGCGGTTTCCTGTTCCGCGATCCTGCCGTTCCGTTCGTTCCATCAGGGGCTTCCGTGACGGGGCAATCCCTTTCTTTCCCGGGTTCTTGTAACAACCCTTTCTCACCTATTCTCAGGAGGTCAACCGGTGAAGGTATTCTTTCTGGTTGCAGCATTACTCTTGTCTTTGCCGTCCCTGCTGTTCGCCCGGGATGGCGAGGTTACCCTCAAGGAGGCGATACGCCTGTCCCTGGCACGGAATAACCTGGTGAAGGCGGCCGAACACCGACAAGTCGCCGCGCGACACGGGGTTGCCGCGAGCCGCAGCCGGTATCTGCCGCGCATTTTTCTCGATGAGAATTTCTCCGCTTCCAATGCCCCGACCCGGG
This sequence comes from Geobacteraceae bacterium, assembly GCA_028683555.1. Lineage (GTDB taxonomy): Bacteria > Desulfobacterota > Desulfuromonadia > Geobacterales > Geobacteraceae > RPRC01. The sequence continues at coordinate 4,178 of JAQUHN010000134.1, forward strand.
TCTTCATGATGAAGCTCGACCAGGGACGCTTTACCGAAAACGACTTTCAGATCGACCGCCTGAATCACCCTTCCGTCGCCACCGATTTCCGTACCGCCGTTACCCTGGAACAACCGCTGCTTGATCTGGGCATAGTCTACGGCACGACCCTGGCGATAAAGGAAGCGGAAGGGCAGGGGTTTGCCCTTGACCGTCGCAGGGAGGAAATTGCTTTCAGCGTTTTCAGTTCGTACCTGGGCGTGCAGAATGCCCGGGCGATGCTTGCCGCCACGGAGCATGCGGTGGTCGATGCGGAAGAGCAACTGCGGCTGGCGCGGGCGAGAAGCGGGGCCGGGATGGGCCTGAAATCGGACGAACTGCGTGCCGCCACTTTCCTGGCGGAGATGGAGCAGCAGCACATCACGGCAAAAAACAACGTCCTGCTGGCAGGCATGCGGTTGGCCCTGGCAACCGGCGAACCGGACGGAGAAGTCCTTGCGGTCAGCGATCAGCTGTCCGGGGTGTCTCTCGGCCGCCGGAACGAAGATTTCGTTGCGCTGGCCCTTGCCAACCGCAAGGACCTGAAGGAGCTGGAAACGGCGGCCGAAAAGGCCCGGGTTGGCGTCAAACTGGCCGGAAGCGCCTTCCTGCCGACCCTGTACGGCAGTGCCAGCTATCAGATGAACGACCGCGATCTTCCCTTTGGGCGAGACAATGACTCGTGGATTGCCGGGGCATACCTGCGCTGGGAAATCTTCGACGGACTGCGCCGCTTTGACGAGCGGGCCCGTTCCCGTTCCCTGGAAGATTCGGCCCGTGAGTCCCTGGCATACCAGCAGCGGGAGGTGGCTTTCCAGGTACGGGAGAGCCTGGTGCGCCGGGACGAGGCGGAAAAGAGACTGGCTGTTGCGCGGGCTTCGCTGCGTGATGCCGAAGAAGGTGTACGGCTCGTCGCGAAGCGTTTTGCCAACTCCCTGGCCACCCTGGTGGATCTGCTGGATGCCCGGACGGCTCTGAACAGGGCGCGGGCGTCGGTGGTGGAAAACGAAACCGGATATGCCCTGGCAACCGCCCGGGTCTGGTACAGCGCGGGCATCTTTATCCAGGAGGTTATGAAATGAGGATACAGCCAATTATTCCAAATAAGTTCATATCCATTTCCTCCTCCTTGGCGGGGGAGAGTCAGGGTGGGGGGGGCGTTGGGCGGAGGGAAAGCTTCCCGCTGAAATCCGTTTCGATGTGTTGTGTCTTCCTGGTTACGGCAGTGCTCATGCTGAATCTTGCCGGTTGTTCGCACGATGCCAGGGAGGAGAAGGCGCAGCCTGCCGTCGTCAAAGGCCTGACCCTTGAAAAGGTGGCCCTTGTCGCCGTTGCCGAACAGGTCGAGGTCTCGGGTACGGTGAAGGCGAAGAATTCCGCCCAGCTTGCGGCCCGCATTGCCGGTACCGTTTCCGGCGTTCATGCACGGGAAGGCGATCGTGTCCGGCGCGGCAGCTTGCTGGTGACGCTCGATGCCCTGGAAAACACTGCCGGGGCCACCGGAGCCGCCCATGCCGTGGCAGAGGCCCTGGCCCGCAAGAAACTGGCGGACGTGACCTATGAAAGGTTTTCCCGGCTGTTTGACGAGCAGGCCGTTACCCGGCAGGAACTGGACACCCGCCGGGCCGAACGGGATATGGCCGCCCAGGCGCTGGCACGGGCCCGGGAGGCGGCGCGGGCTGCCGCGGCGGTGGCCGGATACACCCGGATAAGCGCACCTGTCAGTGGCATCGTAACCGCCAAAACGGTTGACCCGGGCAGCACCGTTTTTCCCGGCATGCCGCTGATGACGGTTGAAGAGGAAGGGGCGTTCCGGCTCGAGGTGGCGGTTCCCGAATCCCTCCAGGGGAAGGTTGCCGTGGGCGCGTTCGTGCCGGTTTCAATGGACGGGGTCAAGGAAGGCGCAGTCGGTACGGTGGTGGAGATCGTGCCGAAGGTGGATCCCCTCAGCCGGACCTTTACCGTCAAGCTGGATATTCCTGCCAAAGGGGTGCGCTCCGGCCGGTTCGGCCGCGCACAGCTGCCGGTTGGTGAAAAACAGGGCCTGCTGGTGCCGAAAACCGCCGTGATGGAACGGGGCCAGCTGACCTTTGTCTGGGTGGTGGACGGCGGCAACATCGCCCGCATGCGGCTGGTGCAACCAGGTAGCGTGCGGGCCGGCCGGATCGAGATTCTTTCCGGCCTTTCCGCCGGCGAGCGGATCGTGGTGGGCGGCATGGAGAAGGTGACCGACGGCGCGAAGGTTGAGTGACCAGATGCAGTCAAAAGCAGGATAGGCAGGATTAAGGATTGAAGGGGTACGGGGTAAGGCAGTTTTAAGTTTTAAGTGTTGAGTTTTTAGCTGAATTCTTTGTGCGTGTCGTTGCTTCTCTCTGGGTGCTCTGTGTCCTCTAGCGTAGGAACGAGCTGGTGAGAGACAAGGCGGTTTTGAGTTTCTGCTTTTTTCCTTCCTTTGGAGTGATCATGGACAAACTTGGTATCGCCGGCAAAATTGCCCGCGCCTTCATCGATTCGAAGTTGACCCCCCTGATCGTCATTGCGTCCCTGCTGCTCGGCCTGTATGCGGTGCTGGTGACGCCGCGCGAAGAGGAGCCGCAGATCGTGGTGCCGATGGTTGACATCTATCTGCCGCTTCCCGGTGCGACGCCGAAAGAAGTGGAAGAGCGGGTGGTCAAACCCTTCGAGTGCAAGATGTGGGAGATCAAGGGGGTCGAGTATGTTTACTCCATGAGCGGGCCGGGCATGGGACTCATTACCGTCCGCTTCCTGGTGGGCGAGGACCTGGAGAAATCCCTGGTCAAGCTCTACAACAAGGTGATGAGCAACCGGGGGATCCTCCCCCCGGGGGCCGGTGAGCCGCTGGTATCGCCCAAGTCCATCGATGACGTGCCGATCGTCTCCCTGACCCTCTGGTCGGACCGCTACGATCACTTTACCCTGCGCCGCGTTGCCCGCGAACTGTGCGACGAGTTGAAGAAGAGCGCCAATGTGGCCGAGACCGAAATCACGGGGGGGCTGCGCCGCCAGCTGAAGGTGCGGCTCGATGCCGGCAGATTGGCCGGCTATGGCATGTCGCCGCTGCAGGTGATTGGCGCCTTGCAGAAGGGCAACGTTTCACTCCGCTCGGGAGACTTTCCGGGAGCCAACCGGGAGTACCTGGTGACCGGCGGAGAGTTCCTCGGCGATGCGGAGGCTGCCAGGCGCCTGGTGGTGAGCGTCCATGACGGCCGGCCGGTGTACCTGGCCGATGTGGCCGACATCCGGGACGGTCCGGAAGAACCTGACCAGTACCTGTTTTTCGGTCTCGGTCCGGCGGCGGGCACCAAGGGGATCAGCGGAGAGCCCTGGAGAAATTATCCTGCGGTTACCGTTTCGGTGGCCAAACGGAAAGGGGCCAATGCCACCTGGGTGGCGGAAGATCTGCTGAAGCGGGTTGAGTCCCTGAAGGGGAAGATTATCCCGGCGGACATCCAGGTCAGCGTAACCCGCAATTACGGCGAGACCGCCCGGGAGAAGAACAACGAGCTGCTGTTTCACATGTTCCTGGCGGCCATTTCGGTGACGATCCTCATTGCCGTCTTCATGGGCTGGCGGGCCGGAGCGGTGGCGGCCATCGCCATACCCGTTACCCTCGCCCTGACTCTGTTCGTCTTTTCACTGCTCGGCTATACGCTGAACCGCATCACCCTGTTCGCCCTGATCTTTTCCATCGGCATCCTGGTGGACGATGCCATCGTCGTGGTGGAAAACATTCACCGCTATTTCACCACCACCCGCTTCAATCCCCTGGAGGCGGCGATCCGGGCAGTGGACGAGATCGGCAATCCCACGGTGCTGGCCACCTTTGCCGTCATTGCCTCGATCCTGCCGATGGGTTTCGTCGGCGGCCTTATGGGGCCCTACATGCGGCCCATTCCGGTCGGGGCCAGCATGGCGATGCTCTTTTCGATGCTCATCGCCTTCATCGTCACTCCCTATTTCGCCTATCGGTTCATGCGCGGCGAGTCCCATTTCGGCAGTGATGCCGAGGCCGAAGAGTCGCGCCTGACCCTTTTCTATCGTGTCTTCATGGGCAAACTGCTGCACGATCCGAAGATCCGCAACGGCTTTCTTGCCGGGGTGGTTGTTTTGCTGCTGCTTTCGGTGAGCCTGCTGTTTTTCAGGATTGTTACCGTGAAGATGCTGCCGTTCGACAACAAGAGCGAACTGCAGGTGATCGTCGATGCCCCGACCGGCACCGCGCTGGAAGAAACGGCCCGGCTGGTGGCTGAATTGGGCGACGCGCTGCGCGCCGTTCCCGAAGTGACCGATTTCCAGACCTATATCGGCACCAGTGCGCCGTTCAACTTCAACGGCCTGGTGCGCCACTATTACCTGCGCCGCGGGGCGAACCTGGCCGATATCCAGGTCAACCTGGTCGGCAAGTCCGAGCGGTCCGACCAGTCCCACGATATCGCCAAGCGGATCCGTCCGCTGCTGAAGCAGATTGCCGACCGTTATGGTGCCCGCATCAAGGTGGCCGAGATCCCGCCCGGGCCGCCGGTGCTCTCCACCCTGGTGGCGGAGGTCTATGGCCCCGACCAGCGGACCCGGATCGCTATCGCCCGGCAGATCAAGGCGATTTTCAACAAAACCCCCGGTGTGGTGGATGTGGATTGGTACCTGGAAGATGACCAGGCACGCTATACCTTTGCCGTGGACCGGGAAAAGGCCGCCCTGTCCGGCGTCTCCAGCGACGATGTGGTGAAAACCCTGCGCACCGCCCTGGGCGGGATCGATGCCGGGCTGCTGCACCTGCCGCAAGAGAAGGAGCCGGTGCTGGTCAACGTGCGGCTTCCCGTGGAGCGGAGGAGCTCGCTGGAGGCGCTTTCCGCCATCTACGTCCCGTCGCCGGCCGGCACCATCCCGCTGTCGCAGCTGGTGCGGGTGAGCCGGGGCATCGAAAACAAGAGTATCTACCGCAAGAACCTGAAAAACGCCGTGTACGTTATCGGCGACGTGGCCGGGGAGATCGAGGCGCCGGTTTACGCCATCTTGCAGATGGGCAAGGAGATCGATAAGATCGAGCTTCCTGGTGGCTACCGGATCGCCCAGCTGGCCGCCCGTCAGCCGTGGAGCGAGGAGCGGCCGGCCATCAAGTGGGACGGCGAATGGCACATCACCTATGAAGTGTTCCGCGACCTGGGAATTGCCTTTGCGGCAGTCATGGTGCTCATCTATGTGCTGGTGGTGGCCTGGTTCCGCAGTTTCACTACTCCGCTGGTGATCATGGCGCCGATTCCGCTGACCCTGATCGGCATCCTGCCGGGCCATGCCCTGTTCGGCGCCTTTTTCACCGCCACCAGCATGATCGGTTTCATCGCCCTGGCCGGGATCATCGTCCGCAATTCCATCATCCTGATCGACTTTGCCGAGCTGAAACGGCGCGAGGGACTGCCCCTCGACGAGGCGATCATCGAGGCCGGTGCCGTGCGGTTCCGGCCCATGCTCCTGACCGGGGCCGCAGTGGTGGTCGGCAGTTTCGTCATCGTCTTCGATCCCATCTTCCAGGGTCTGGCCATTGCTCTCATGTGCGGCGAGATTGCCTCCACCACCCTGTCGCGGGTGACGATACCGGTGCTTTACTTCCTGGTGGAGCGAAGGAAGGAAGGTAGATGCAAGACGTGAGAGGTGAGAGGGTAAAGGTAAGAGGTATTCAGGTTTGGGCTTTGCCGATTTGAAAAGAAGGGTACCAAGTGTGAAGCAGGATACGAGTCGAGCTCTAAGGAGGGAAAACCATGTACATTGACAGACTGCTGCGAATCATTGCCGGGGCATTCATCCTGCTGTCGGTGCTGTTGGCCGTAACGGTCAATCTCAACTGGCTCTGGTTCACCGCCTTTGTCGGCCTGAACCTGCTGCAGTCGGGATTTACCAATTGGTGCCCGATGATTAGCATTCTGGATAAGCTCGGCGTGCCGCGTTTTCCGAAAGGCCACCATGCAGAATAGACTCCGCATCACGGTCCTCTGCGAAAACACCGTCGGCCCGGTTTCCGGAACCCTTGGCGAGCACGGCTTTGCCGCCCTGCTGGAGGGCGGGGGGCTGAGTATACGCTTCGACACCGGCATGGGGGAAACCCTGCTGGGCAATGCGCGGCGGATGAACAGGAGCCTGCACCGGGGGG
>JAQUHN010000135.1 GCA_028683555.1 Geobacteraceae bacterium
CCTGACAGTCCACTTCAGCCCGCAAGAGAAGCGCAGCAAGGCCCCGAGTATCCCGCACGGAAAAGAGCCCCGGATAATCATCCCCTAGAAGCCCCCGCATACAGGGAATATCGGTCCCGATAACCGGAACGCCGGACACGATTGCTTCGGAAACCACATTGGCCCCCCCCTCGAGAAGCGAAGACAGGACCAGCAGGCGGCTGCCGCGAAGAATTTGTGCGGTGCATTCTCCGGATTGCTCACCCAGCCAGTGAAAGCGAGGATTTTCGGCGATCTCACGAGCAGCGGCCCGTTCATACTCGGCGGACAACGCCGCGCCAATATGCACGATCCGGATCTTGGATTCAGCAGGCAACAGGCGTGCCGCACGGGCCGCCCGCAACGGATCCTTGACTGCCCGCAGGTGGGCAATAACACATACATCAAAGGTTTCCCCTCCCCTGGCAACATCAACCAAGGGAGCTACCGCCGACTGCATTATTACCATCGTCTTTTCCCGCAAGGACGCGGGCAGGGCAAAAAGCCCCATTGGCTGCAGCACCACCAGGAGATCCGCAAGGCCGAGAACGTCCTGAGCACCGGGATCCCGCTGCAGGTCCAGGTAAAGATCCGTACCGGTCAAACAGATGACGATGCGTCCGGCCACCCCGCTTTTCCTGGCTTCACGCACCGCTTGACGATTTTTATAGGCATTGAACACAACAAGAAGGTCGCAACGTTCTTCGCAACGCCGAAAAGAGGTCTCCACCCGATGCCCGAGACTTTCAAAAAAAGAACGCCAGCGCTCACTGGTGACGACATTGCCGTTGCGGATATTCAGTAACGGAGCTTCAAGGAAACATATTTTCATATTAAATTCCTGTTACAGGGCTTTTTTCGCTACGAAAAGATGGTCTGCAAGGGATTTTGATTCACGAGAGTGAGACCACCGGATCAAGCCAGCGAACCTCGTTGCCGCTCAAGTATCTCACACCTGTCCGGTTTTCCGCAACACCGGGCTTCGTACTTTTCCCCGTGGCTTGCCAGAAACGGAACCTTCCCGAACAAACCGGCGATACCAAATTACATGGTTGCCACAAAAAAAGGGCTCACGCATAACGTGAACCCTTTTACCATGAATCAGATTGTCCTGTGTAGCCATGGCACACAGAATCAAAACAACTGACATACTCAAACAATTTATCCCGAGGAAACCTTACTCTGACACTTGCCGTTTACCAGGTTGGCACAGGTCAGACAGGAGCGCAACCAGAGAGAATTCCCGTCCGGAACTCTACCGCTCGCATTTTTTGAGCACTGTCTTTTCAACTGCCTTCTTCTTTCCTGGCCACCATAGGAGCCACCCTTACCCCGAACAGGATCCTGTCCCACAATGACCCATCCGGACATTCGGCGAAAAGCCCGCAGACTGCCATTTTCCAACAATCTGTCAAGCTCAAGGCCAGAAACAGCTGCAGTATGATTGTTATTGAAAAGAACCGGAATACCTCTCATGCAACACCTCCCCTGTGGTGACACAAAAAGCAACCTGCCGCACAGAAACACTTCCGCTCTTTTTCTCATTAAACCAGGAAGGGCTACCCTGTCAACACAATATTCACTTATTATAATAGTTAAATTTGTTTTCAGTGACGCAACCATTCCCACCAGCAACCACTCCGCACCAGCGCATTTCAGCAGCATGCTGGCAGCGCTTTTTGCCCCACAGCCATGTACACGCCTAGGCTGGCATCGGCGAGCAGACATTGCCAAAAAGGACATTTTGCCGTGATTCGGCAAGCACTATCATGTTTTTACTGGAAAATTTACAGCAAGTTGCGCTATGGTGTCTTCCCCACAACAAGCTGTCACGCCAAATTCCGTTTCAAGGCCAGAAGTACGACACCTGCCTCGCAAGACACAGAAGGCGTCCTTCACAAGCCCCAGACTTGCAAAATAAACGAGACTTTTGATTTTAATCAAGGTTGCAGCGGACGCTGTGGGGTAATTTTGCAGCACAATCGATACTGTCGTTTTTCAAGCCGTTGATGCAGCAGGGCAAGGCCCGAACAAAGCTCAGCATGAATTACCGGCAGGGGAAATCCACCAAAAAATATTACTCAGGAGGAAACACATGTCGACTAAAATATCCGGCAAGTCCGTCAAACAAATCAGGAGAGTCGTGGCATGAAAAAGGCGGTAATAGTCGGCATGGGATTCGGCGGTCTGCGAGCCGCCCAGACACTGGCTGGCAACGGAGTGGAGGTTCTCGTCATTGATCGCCGCAATTTCCAGCTGTTCCAGCCACTCCTGTTTCAGGTGGCGACCGCCTCCCTCGAACAGGAACATATCGCCTATCCCGCCCGGGCAGCTCTCCGCAAATGGAAGGGGATCCAGTTCCGGTTGGGAGAGGTGACCGGCATCGACCTCGACACCAAGACTGTTCACTTGGAAGATGGTACTGTTTCCTATGATTACCTCATTCTTGCCGCGGGCAGCGTCACTCACTATTTCGGCATGAAAAGCATTGAGGAACAGTCCTTCGACCTCAAGTCACTGGACAAGACGGTCCAGCTGCGCACCCATATCCTGGAAAAATTCGAGCACGCCTCGCGGGAAACGGATCCGGCAAAACGTCGCGCGCTCCTCTCTTTTGTCGTGGTCGGCGGTGGTCCGGCCGGCGTGGAATTTGCCGGGGCACTGCAGGAACTCATCCAATACGAACTGGCCAAGGATTATCCCTGCCTCAGCATGGCGGAAACCAGAATCGTCCTGCTTGAGGCGCGGGGCACTCTCCTCCCTTTTCTGGCAGAAAAACAGCGGGACTATGCGGTACGGCAACTGACGAAAAAGGGAATCGAGGTCGCATTGAACACTCAGGTGAGCGGGGCGGAGCCGGGCAAAGTCCTGCTGGCAAACGGCTCCCATATCTCCTGCCACACCATTGTCTGGTCCGCTGGCGTCAAGGCGGCCCCAATTGCGGACATCCTCGGCCTCTGCAGCGGCGCGAACGGCCGTATCGTCGTGGAACCTGACCTGACCGTCGCCGGTCGGCCCGAAGTCTTCGTGGTGGGAGACATAGCATACCGGGAGCAGGACGGCAGGCCCCTGCCGATGGTAGCGCAGGTCGCCATGCAAGGCGGCACATATGCGGCAAAGACTATTCTGAGAAGGATCAAGGGACTACAGGTCAGACCGTTCAGGTACCTGGACAAGGGGAACATGGCCATTATCGGCCGCAATGATGCCGCCCTGAACGCGTTCGGTTTCAAACTGAACGGTTTTTTGGCCTGGGTTTTCTGGCTTGGCCTGCACCTTTTCTACCTGCCCGGCATGCGCAACCGGACCATGGTGTTTATCAACTGGCTCTACACCTATCTCTTCCGGGCGCAGCAGATCCGCATCATTTCCGGTCCGCCAGCCGCACGAGAGGAAACCTGCCTGCACAAGGCGAAAATTGTGACGCCACCCCATCCGGGATAAACCGGCAACCCTTTTCACAGCGGTCAAACGTGGTGGGCATAATCCCCGGTTTGGCAGCAGATAACCATGCAAATCACCACGAAAAAAGCCGAATGACCGACTGCGGATGCAGCGCGGTTCGTTCGGCTTTTTCATCTTACTAGCCGAGAATCAGAAAGGTTATCGGGACAAAATCGCTATCAATTTGTGGTAGCAAACGCCGGCAGATCATAACTGCTGACAACTACCAGCGCCTTGCCTTCAGGCGACAGTGACAATGACGAGACCGAACCGCCGAAACCGTCGGGAAACTCATAGACCGTCTGAATCTTCGTCGTCCAGCCTGAACTGGCCTTGCATTCTCAAGCATAAACGGATCGGCGGACATACATATCCTATAGTGGCAAGCTGCATGCAGAACTAGCCAGAAAACTTGCTTTGGGCGATCCGGAAAAAGCCGTAGAAGCTAACAACCGGCTGATTTGCTACCTGGTTGAAGTTACCCGCGCAACCCTGAATATCGGCGGAGCATGGGGTTAACCGGGAGAGCTACTGCTAGCAAAGATAGAGCGCCGTCACCTCCCGAAATGGCACAGTTCTTAGCTAGGCAGTCGGGTTATCCCGCGATGGTAACCCCTATCAGCTTACCGATGGAGAAGGTCAACCCGGCAGCCACCAGTCCGAACAGGACTTGGCGCACACCGGAATAGAGCACCGGCCGACCGGTAAACAGGGTAATAGCGGCACCGATACAAAACAGTCCGATGGTACTGAGTCCAGCACTGACCATGAGCGCCGTTGTCCCGGACAGGAAAAAGTAGGGAATTACAGGAAGAATCGCCCCCACCGCAAACAGCAGGAAAGAGGTAATGGCCGCCTCCCAGGCGGAGCCACCCAGTTCATCCGGATCGATCCCCAGCTCGTCACGGACCAGTGCCTCCAGGGCGGTTTCGGGATCGCCCATCAGCCGGGCGGCCAGGGCCCGGGCTTCGGTCTCGGCAAGGCCGCGGGCGCGGTAAATGAGGACCAGTTCTTCCAGCTCCTCTTCCGGGTCGGCAGCGATCTCCTCCTTTTCACGCTCAATCTGTTCCAGGTACAGTTCCCGCGAACTCTGCACCGAGATCCATTCGCCAAGAGCCATGGAGATGGCCCCTGCCAGCAGTCCGGCCAAACCGGTAAGAAGGATGGTCGTGCCGGACAGGGCCGCACCCGCCACGCCCATAACCAGGTTGAAGTTGGACAGCAGACCGTCGCTGGCCCCCAGCACCGCCGCCCGCAGGGCATTTCCGCCAGCAGTACGATGGCGACCCTCGATTTGGGCCACGGCCGCCCCGCCCCTGCCGACCCGCACCGACTCGTCAATTCGCGACAGCAAGCGAGCATGGGAGAGCTCCACAGGGGCCATGTCCGCCGCCTCCGGCTGGCGGTCATAGCCGCTGGTAGCGTTCCGTTCAATGGTGGCAAGGGTTGGCAGGACGGTATCGACACCGAAGCGCCTGGCAAGCATGGCCAGAGTCCGGGTCCGCCAGGAAGGGCGGAATGAAGGGATCTTGCCACCGACCGCTTTGAGCCGCTTTGCCCATGAATCGGCATGGTCCTGTTCCGTGTCGGCCAAACGACGGTACACTTCCGATAGCTCCTCATTCTTCTCGTTCGCGGCCAGGGCGCGGTACAACGCAGCGCTGTTCAGCTCATCAAGCAAATTGGCCCGGTACCGCCTGATATCCTGTCGTGATGCCATGTTCAGTTGCTCCTCCCATATCCAAGAAATTCAAGCCGCCGCACCGATTCCCGCGGCATTCCTTTCCCGACCTGCCCCTGATCGCATAATATTCTGCGCTCCTGAGGTGGTGTCGGAATGCGGTACGGTCTCCGGCCATCTACACCGGCAAATCGTGATATAGAGCTTTGTTCTCACAATAAAGTTGCTGTTTCCAGGTGCATAATCGCATCCGTACGTGGTTGTCTGCCAGCTGAAGCATTACCGGCAAACCTTTTCCGGCTTTTTTCCTCCAGCTGAACCGTCTGGATTTACTCGATAAATCTACTATGCGGAAAGGATTCCAGCAGGGGGCTGCCTTGCAATCGTTTCCCCCGTCTGCTAAGTATAAGGCTCTTGCTTTTAAAGGAGGCATTATTATGAAAGAATTCATCGCCACCATGGAATCGATTCTGCAGCAAACCTTCCTCGGCATCAGCCTGAGCCGTTTCGCTGCGGCCTTTCTCGTCCTGCTGGTATCACTTATCCTGAAGAAAACGCTCAACCATCTGTTTTTCAAGGTGATATTTCCACTCGCAGCAAAAACCAAAAGCCACTATGACGATCAATTCTTTCGAGCAATCCGAAAACCGGCCGAATGGCTGCTGGTACTCATCGGTACATTCGCTGCCATCAACATTCTGCGGCTGCCGGTGGAACCGGTCGATCTGAAAAAAGGCGCCATTGCGCTGTTCAAGGTGCTGGTAACCTTCGATGTGGCATGGGCGCTGTTCAACCTGGTCGGATTGCTGGAAACGTTCCTCGAAGGGTGGGTATCGAAAACCGAATCGACTCTGGACGACCACCTGCTGCCCTTTGTCCGCAAAAGCATCCGTGCCTTTGTCATTTTTCTGGCCGCCATCATGACCATCCAGAACCTCGGATACTCCATCTCCGGGCTGCTGGCATCGCTCGGCATCGGCGGCCTGGCCGTGGCACTGGCAGCCAAGGATACCTTGTCCAATATCTTCGGATCGCTGATGATCCTGCTGGACCGGCCATTCCATGTGGGGGACTGGGTAAAGGCCGGAGACCTGGAGGGAATTGTCGAGGAGGTGGGATTCCGTTCGACCAAGATCCGCACCTTCGGCAAGACCCAGATCACCGTACCGAACAACGTGATAGCGAACCTGGCGGTGGACAACATCAGTCGCAGGCCGAATCGTCGTATCAATTTCACGGTCGGCGTAACCTACGAAACGAAACCGGATCAAATGCGCCAGGCAATTGCCGACATCCGTGAGATGCTTGGCCGGCATCCCGCCATTGACCAGGAATTCATCTTGGTCAACTTCACCGAGTTCGGTTCATCTTCCCTGGACATTCTTGTTTATTGCTTTACCAAAACGGTCGTCTGGAAGGAATATCTCGAAGCCCGTGAGGACGTGAGCCTGCAAATCATGGATATCCTTGACCGCCTCGGGCTGGAAATTGCCTTCCCCAGCCGCAGCCTTTATCTTCGCGGCACCGCCGAAGAACATCCGGAACAGGGTTTGACAAGGCTGGCCCAGGATCTCAGGACGAGTTGAATGACAAGTGCCTTGTAACCCGTCAAAATAACGTAGAAAAGCCCCCCTTGCAGACCAGCTTTTGGCAGGCCTCTGTGCCTGCCAAAAGCAAAAGATTGCTTCTGCACCACCCACCTTCCACCTCGGCCAAATCTCCATCTGCCCTGCACTGCGAACAGTTCACGATTCACCGTTCACTGTTCACCGTTTGCAGTTCGCTGTTCAGCGCCATTTTCCCCTTCCGCCGAAACCGCAGCCCGAGCTTTTTCTGAAGGTTATCCATGTAGCAGTATACCACCGGCGTAATATACAGGGTGAGGAGCTGGGACACGACCAGCCCGCCCACTACCGCCAGACCCAGCGGCCGGCGCGCCTCGGCGCCGGCGCCGAAACCGATGGCGATTGGCAGGGTCCCCATGAGGGCGGCCATGGTGGTCATCATGATGGGACGAAAACGGATCAGTGCGCCCTGGTAAATTGCCTCCAGCGGTTGTTTTCCCTCCTTGCGTTCCGCCTCCAGGGCAAAATCGATCATCATGATGGCGTTTTTCTTGACGATGCCGATCAGCATGATGACGCCGACAAAGGCATAGATATCCAGTTCCTTGTGGAACAGCATCAGGGTGACAAGCGCGCCAAAGCCGGCCGCGGGCAGGCCGGAGAGGATGGTCAGCGGATGGATGAAACTTTCGTAGAGGATACCGAGCACGATATAAATCACCAGGATGGACATGATGAGCAGCAGCCAGAGGCCTTGCAGCGAAGACTGAAACGCCTGTGCCGTGCCCTGGAAACGGGTGCTGATGGTTGACGGCAGGGTTTCATGGGCCAACTTGTCAACCAACGGAATGGCATCGCCAAGGGCAACACCCGGCTTGGTATTGAACGAAATGGTCACCGCCGGCAGTTGCCCCAGATGGTTGACGGTCAACGGCCCGAGGTTGTTGGTCAGGGTCGCGACGGTGTTGAGCGGCACCAGTTGGCCGCTGGAAGAATTGATGTAGAGCATGGCCAGGGAGGATGGCTCCATCTGGTACCGGTCTTCCAGTTCCAGGATGACCTTGAACTGATTGTCGGGCGCAAAGATCGTGGAAACCTGGCGCGATCCGTAGGCATAGTACAAGGCGTCTTCCACCTGCTGTGCCGAAACTCCCAGGGCCGAGGCCTTGTCCCGATCGATCACCACATTCACCTGCGGGTTGCTGATCTGCAGATCGCTGTTCACGTCCTGCAGTTGGGGGAGAGCGACCATCTTCGATTCCAGCTCGACAGCGTACCGGTAGAGACTGTCCTTATCCGGGCTTTGCAAGGTGTACTGGTACTGGCTTTTCGTCAACTGGCCGCCGATGCGGATGGCGGGCAGATTCTGCATGAACATCCGGATGCCCGGCACCTGCGTCACCTTCGGCCGTAGTTCCTGGATTATCTCGTCAGCGGAAAGCGAACGCTCATCGCGCGGTTTGAGACGGATGAAAAAGCGGCCGCCATTGCCGCCAACACTCGACCCGCTGGCCCCCACCGACGACATGAAGGCGGCAATGTTCGGATCCTGTGCGACAATGGCCGCCAGTTGCTGCTGTTTTTGCTGCATATCGGCAAAGGAAATGCCCTGGGCGGCCTCGGTGAAGGCAAACAGCTGGCCGGTATCCTCGCTGGGCAGAAAGCCCCGGGGGATCCTGGTGAACAGCCAGCCGGTGACCACCGTCAGCACGATGATGACCACCAGGGTAGCGCGGCGGTGATGCAGGACCGTGAGCAGGCTCCGCTGATAGGCGTGCAGAATACGGTCAAAGAAGCGCTCCATGACCATGTAGAGACGGCCATGACGCTCGCTGGCCGGTGGCCGCAGGAAACGGCTGCAGAGCATGGGAGTCAACGTCAGGGAAACGAACCCGGAGATCAGGATCGCCATGCTGATGGTAACGGCGAATTCATGCAGCAGCCGCCCCATGATCCCGCCCATGAACAGTACCGGGATAAACACCGCCACCAGCGACAGGGTCATGGAGAGGATTGTGAAACCGATCTCCCGCGATCCTTTGAGAGCCGCTTCCATCACCCCTTCGCCCCGTTCCATGTGGCGGACGATGTTTTCCAGCATGACAATGGCGTCATCCACGACAAAACCGACCGAAAGCGTCAGCGCCATGAGCGAGATGTTGTCGATGCTGAAGTCCATCAGGTACATGGCGGCAAAGGTGCCGATGATCGAGAAGGGTAACGCCAGGCTGGGAATCACGGTAGCGGAAAGATTGCGCAGGAACAGAAAGATTACCAATACCACCAGGCAGATGGTCAGCCCCAGGGTGAACTTGACGTCCGCCACCGATTCGCGGATCGACTCGGAACGGTCATAGAGAATATTCAAATCCACCGAAGCGGGCATCTGCGCCCGGAATTCCGGCAACAGTTGCCTGATGCTGTCCACCACTTCGATAGTATTGGTCCCCGGCTGGCGCTGGATGGCGAGCACCACGGCGCGGGTCTTGTTGAACCAGCTGGCAACCTTGTTGTTCTCGACGTTGTCAATGACCCGGCCCAGCTCCTGGAGGCGAACCGGCGAACCGTTGCGGTAAGCGACAATCAGCGGCCGATAGGCCGCCGCATCGTACAGTTGACCGGAAGCCTGGATGGTAAAAGCCTGTTTGCTGCCGTCCAGGGTTCCGGTGGGCAGATTGACGTTGCCCTGGGACAGGGCATGGGCAACCTCGTCGATACCTATCCGGCGACTGGCCAGAACCTTCGGGTCAAGCTGCGCCCGTACCGCGTACTTTTGCGAACCGTACACCTGCACCTGGGCCACCCCGCTTATCATCGAGATCCGCTGGGCTATGAAGGTATCGGCATATTCATTGACCGTATAGAGCGGCAGGGTCGGGGAACTCAGTGCCAGGTAAAGTACCGCCTGATCAGCCGGGTTAACCTTGCGGAAAGAAGGAGGCGCCGGCATATCTTGGGGCAGCTGGCGCGAAGCCCGGGAGATTGCCGCCTGAACATCTTGGGCAGCAGCGTCGATATTGCGGGAAAGAGCAAACTGGATGGTGATCCTGGTTATGCCGGTGCCGTTGGTGGACGTCATGGAATCAATGCCGGCAATTGTCGAGAACTCTCGCTCCAGCGGGGTCGCCACCGCCGAGGCCATGGTGTCAGGGTTGGCGCCGGGCAGGTTGGCGGTAACCTGGATGGTGGGAAAATCCACATTCGGCAGATTGCTCACCGGAATGAGACGATAGGCAAACAAGCCGAAAATGAGGATCGATGCCATCACCAGGGTGGTCATGATCGGCCGCTTGATGAAAAGCGCAGCGATATTCATGGCCGTGGCACCTGTGGTGCCGGTTTCGCCGATTTTATCTCCACTTTCGCGCCGGGCACCAATTGCATCTGGCCGTCGGTAACGACCGTTTCACCGGGACCGAGC
Source organism: Geobacteraceae bacterium (assembly GCA_028683555.1). Classification (GTDB taxonomy): domain Bacteria; phylum Desulfobacterota; class Desulfuromonadia; order Geobacterales; family Geobacteraceae; genus RPRC01. The sequence continues at coordinate 10,130 of JAQUHN010000135.1, forward strand.
CCCTTTACGACAACAACTTCGCCCTGATAGGTTTCGCCGGTCACGACCGGCCTGACTGCTACGGTTCGGTCGGTTTTCACCACGAAGACAAACTGCCCGGACTGGCCGGTTTGCACTGCCGGTGCCGGCACCACCACGACATTGGGCAGGCTGGTA
>JAQUHN010000011.1 GCA_028683555.1 Geobacteraceae bacterium
AACTAATGCTGTACAATCTCCTGTACCCGCTGGCGACGGAATATCATTTCCTCAACGTCTTCAAATATCTGACCTTCAGAACTATTTATGCCGTGATTACGGCACTGGTCGTTTCGTTTCTGCTGGTCCCCTGGATGATCCGGAAACTGCAATCCATCCAGATGATGCAGGTGATCCGGACCGACGGTCCCGAGTCGCATCTGAAAAAGCAGGGGACTCCCACCATGGGGGGCGTGCTGATACTGACGGCCATTGTGATACCGACGCTGCTCTGGGCCGACCTTTCCAACCGGTTCATCTGGATCGCCCTTGCCATTATCATCGGCTATGGCCTGATCGGCTTTGTGGATGACTACAAGAAGGTGGTGGAGAAAAACCCGAAGGGCCTCTCTCCCCGGCAGAAGACTTTCTGGCAAGTGTTCCTCGGTCTGCTGGTCGGTACGATCCTGTACTTAACGCCAGGATTTTCCACTGCCCTGACAATTCCGTTCTTCAAAAACCTGACTCCCGACTTGGGGATTTTCTATATCCCGTTCGTCATGCTGGTCATTTTCGGCGCCAGCAGCGCGGTTAACCTGACGGACGGCCTTGACGGACTGGCGATCGGTCCGGTATCGATCAATGCCGGGACCTATCTGCTGTTTACCTACATAGCCGGTAACGTGAAGCTGGCAAGCTACCTGCAAGTGCCCTATGTTGCCGGGGCCGGTGAGCTGGCGATCCTCTGCGGCGCCATGGCCGGGGCCGGACTCGGTTTTCTCTGGTACAACTCCTATCCTGCCGAGGTCTTCATGGGCGACGTTGGTTCGCTGCCCCTTGGCGGCGGTCTTGGTGCCCTGGCCGTCATCACCAAGCAGGAAATCCTGCTGGTGATCGTCGGCGGCATTTTCGTGGTGGAAGCGCTGTCGGTCATCTTCCAGGTGGGCTCGTACAAATACCGTGGCAAGAGGATCTTCCGTATGGCTCCCATCCACCATCATTTTGAACTGAAGGGCGTGGCAGAGCCGAAAATTATCGTACGGTTCTGGGTAATCACCATCATTCTGGCGCTTATTGCCATATCCACCTTGAAGATCAGGTGACGGGCAGCGGCCAAGCATCCATTGGGCTCGACTTGCCATAAAGGTAGAAAATGGAACTGAAGGACAAGAAAATTCTGGTGGTTGGTCTGGCCCGGACCGGTGCGGCGGTGGCGCGGTTTCTCGCCGAGCGCGGCGCACGGGTCACTGTCAGCGACAGCAAGGGGCGGGAAGCGCTGGCCGACTTCCTGCAGGCCCTGGCCGGTCTCGATATAACCTATGAACTTGGCGGACACGGCGACGACACGTTTCGTGAAGCGGATCTCGTTGTGGTAAGCCCCGGCGTGCCGATGGACATCGCACCGCTGACCTTGGCCCGGAATTGCGGTATTCCGGTGATCAGCGAGATCGAACTGGCCTACCAGTTCATCAAAGCGCCCATCGCGGCCATTACCGGGACCAACGGCAAGACCACAACCACCACCCTGACCGGCGAGATCTTCCGCAAATGCGGATTCAGCACCTTTGTCGGCGGCAATATCGGCAATCCGCTGGTCGATCTGGTCATTTCCGGTGAGCCGGTCGAGCGGGTGGTGGCGGAAATCAGTTCTTTCCAGCTGGAAGGCATCATCGACTTCCGCCCCCGGGTAGCGGTGCTGCTTAATATCACCGAAGACCATCTTGATCGTTATGCCAGCTACCAGGAGTACATCGACGCCAAACTGATGGTCTTCGCCAATCAGACCGGCGAGGATTTCGCGGTGCTGAATATCGATGATCCACTGGTGGCGGCCTGTGCCGGGAATCTTGCCGCCCGGGTCGTCCCGATGAGCAGATTCACGGTACTGGAGCAGGGGATCTATTATCACGAAGGAATGATTACCTTTGCCTGGGAAGGGCGGGAGGAACATTTCCCCACCGCTTCCTTCAAGCTTCGCGGGGTGCACAATATCGATAATTGCATGGCTGCCCTTGCCACGACTTTGCTGCTGGGGTGCCCTGCCGCCTCGGCGCGGGCGGCGGTGGAAGGGTTTACCGGCCTGCCGCACCGGATGGAACTGGTGGCGACAGTGAACGGCGTAGCGTACTACAACGACAGTAAGGGTACCAACGTTGGCAGCGTTGTGAAGTCGCTGGAAAGCTTTCCCGGCAACATCACGCTCATTGCCGGCGGCAAGGACAAGGGTGGTGAGTATACACCCCTTGCCGAACTGGTTCGGAATCGGGTTGTTCATCTGATTCTGCTGGGCGAAGCCCGGGACCGGATCCGTGATGCCCTGGGCCATCTTACCCATACGATCCTGGTGAACAGCCTGGAAGAGGCGGTACAGGAGGCCAATCGGCTGACAGTGCCGGGAGACGTGGTACTTTTTTCTCCGGCATGTTCCAGCTTTGACATGTTCAAAAACTACGAAGTGCGCGGCGAGCGATTTGTCGCGGCGGTGCGGAACCTTCTCGAGGGGACGGAATAGATGAACAGATCCGAAGGATATGATCTGATTATCATGCTCATGGTTGTGGCCTTGACCTGCTTCGGCGTAGTCATGGTCTATTCCTCGTCTTCCATCATGGCGGCAAAGAAATATCACGATGAATTCTATTTCCTCAAGCGGCAGGGGATTTTTCTGCTTCTCGGCATCGGCGCCATGATCGGTACCATGCGGATTGATTACCATTTCTGGAAGAAGGCGGCGGTACCGATCCTGATGATCTGCCTGGTGCTCCTCGGGCTGGTTCTGCTTCCGGGAATCGGCGGCAGCGCCGGAGGATCGTCCCGCTGGATTCGCCTGCCGGGATTTTCCCTGCAGCCGTCGGAGTTGGCCAAGATTGCCTTCATCATGTATATGGCCTATTCCCTCGACAAGAAACAGGACAAGGTGAAACTGTTTTCCTCCGGTTTCCTGCCGTATATGGTTGTGCTGGCGGTGATGCTGGTATTTTTGCTGAAACAGCCGGACCTGGGATCGTCCATGACCCTCGGCGCGGTGGCCATGGTTATGTTGTTTGCCGCGGGGACCAGGCTTTCCTATATCCTTTCCATGATCCTGCTGGCGCTGCCGTTCCTCTATTTTGCGATCATGAACGTGGATTACCGGCGGCGGCGCATCATGGCCTTTCTCAACCCCTGGGAGGATCCGACCAATACCGGTTTCCAGATCATCCAATCGTGGATAGCGGTCGGTACCGGCGGGTTGTTCGGCCAGGGCCTCGGTGAAGGGAAACAGAAGCTGTTCTATCTTCCGGAGGCCCATACCGATTTCATCTTTTCGGTGGTAAGTGAAGAGCTGGGGTTTCTCGGTTTCATGGTTATCACTGCCATGTTTTTCCTGCTGGTGATGCGCGGGATCCGCGTTTCCCTCTATGCGGAGGACAATTTCGGCAGATCGCTGGCCTTCGGCATTACCACCCTGATCGGGATCGAAGCGTTCGTCAATATTGCCGTGGTAACCGGGATCTTTCCGACCAAGGGGCTGGCGCTGCCCTTCATCAGCTATGGCGGAAGCTCCCTTATCATTACTCTTTTTGCCGTGGGGATACTGCTTAACATCTCTTCGCGGGTACGGGTGACGCCATGAGAATCATTATCGCGGGCGGCGGTACCGGCGGCCATCTTTTCCCGGGTATTGCGGTTGCAGAGGAGTTCCTGGCGCGGGATCCGAACAATGAGGTGCTGTTTGTCGGGACCGAGAAGGGTATCGAGGCACGGGTCCTGCCGCGCAGCGGCTATCGCCTGGAGTGTATTGCCACGGCCGGCATGCGGGGTAAAAGGATTTTTTCCAAGGTAAAGGGTGTCTGGTTGCTGCTGCTGGGCTACGCTCAGTCCCGGCGAATCATCCGATCCTTCAAGCCGGACCTGGTTCTCGGCGTCGGCGGGTATGCCTCGGGACCACTGGTCCTGGCGGCTGGCAAAAGCGCCTGCAAGTGCTTCATCCATGAGCAGAACGCCCTGCCGGGCCTTACCAACCGGATCCTTGCCAAGGTGGTGCAGAAGGTGTTCATCTCGCTCGAGGAATCCCGGCAGCATGTTCCGGCCGGTAAACTGCTGCTGACCGGCAACCCGCTGCGCAGACAGATTCTTGAAGGTCTGCAAAATGATCGGCGGAAGCCAGGTAACGGCAACGGTAACGGTAACGGTAACGGCAACGGCAAAGGATTTCATCTGCTGGTCTTCGGCGGCAGCGCGGGAGCCCACCGGATCAATATGGCGATGATCGAGGCGCTGCCGGAACTGGCGGCGATCAAAGAGCGCACTACCATCATGCATCAGACCGGGGAGAAAGATCTGGAAGAGGTGCGGAATGTTTACCAGCAGCAAGGTTTCCGCGCCGAGGTGGTGCCGTTCATCGACAACATGGCCGAAGCCTATCATAAGGCCGACCTGATTCTCTGCCGGGCCGGGGCAACCACCATCGCCGAGGTTACGGCCTGTGGCAAGGCATGTATTTTCGTCCCCTATCCGTATGCCACCGACGATCACCAGCGGAAGAACGCCGAAGCCCTGGTGGAAAAAGGCGCCGGGTTCATGATCCTGGACCGGGAACTCTCGGGCAAGCGGCTCGCGGCAATGATCGAAGAGTTGGAGCGGAACCCCGTGGTGCGGAAGTCTGCCGGACAAAAAGCTTTCGCCATGGCCCGGCCGGATGCCGCAAAGATGATAGTTGATGCCATGCTGGCGGGGTAAAAGAACAAACCGAGCCATCGGCAAAAAGATGATTTTTACTACCTACGACCCGCCACGGAAAGAAAAGTGATTTCCGGGCTGCGGAAAAGAAGGGTTCATGTACGGAAAGATAGAGAAGATACATTTTGTCGGTATTGGCGGAATCGGCATGAGCGGGATTGCCGAGGTGCTCCTGAACCTGGGATACAAGGTCTCCGGTTCGGACCTTCGCCGGTCGGATATTACTGAACGGCTTGCTTCTCTGGGCGGAGAAATTTTCTACGGCCATGCACGGGAGAACATTGCCGGTGCTGACGTGGTGGTGATCTCCAGCGCAGTGAAGGATGACAACCCGGAGGTTCGGGAGGCACGGGAGAACCTGGTGCCGGTGATTCCGCGAGCAGAGATGCTGGCCGAACTGATGCGGATGAAATACGGCATTGCCATCGCCGGTACGCACGGCAAGACCACCACCACATCGATGGTGGCTACCCTGTTGGGCTATGCCGGGATCGATCCGACCATCGTTATCGGTGGCCGCCTCAATTCGCTGGGCAGCAATGCACGACTGGGCCAAGGAAAGTTCCTCGTTGCCGAAGCGGATGAATCGGACGGTTCTTTCCTGAAGCTTTCGCCGACCATTGCCGTGGTTACCAATATCGATGCGGACCACCTGGATTTCTACAGCGGGATCGAGGAGATCAAGGATACTTTTGTCGAGTTCATCAACAAGGTGCCCTTTTACGGCCTGACCGTTTTGTGTCTTGATAATGACAACGTGGCGGACATCATTCCCCGAGTCAATAAACGCTTTATCACCTATGGCCTGAGTGCCCAGGCGGATATCCGCGCCTGCGACATCAAGCTGGAAGGTCTCACCACTTCTTTTGTTGCCCAGTATCGCGGCGAACGGCTCGGCGAAATCAGCTTCAAGATGCCGGGCGCCCATAATGTTCTCAATGCCTTGGCAGCAATCGGCGTGGCACTGGAACTGAACGTTCCCTTTGCGGTAATCCAGGAGGGCTTCCGGGATTTCGGCGGAGTCGGTCGGCGTTTCCAGGTGAAAGGCGAAGTATGCGACATCATGGTGGTGGACGATTACGGTCACCATCCGACCGAAATCCGCGCCACCCTGGCAGCAGCATCGGGTGGCTGGGACCGTCGTCTCGTGGTGCTGTTCCAGCCCCATCGCTATACCCGGACAAAGGAGTTGTACGACGAATTCGTCAAGGCGTTCCATGATGCCGAGGTGCTGATACTGACCGATATCTACCCCGCGGGTGAGGAACCTATCGAAGGGGTGACTGCCGAGGCGCTGGCGCGCAGCATCAAGCAGCATGGCCAGAAAGATGTCACCCATATCGCCGATCGCGAGCAACTGCTGGATCACCTGCTGGAAATCCTCAAGCCGGGTGACATCCTGCTGACCCTCGGCGCGGGCAATATCTGGCAGACCGGCGAGCTGTTGCTGCAAAAGCTGGGAAAAGAATTGTGAAACAAACTTTTGCCGAACGCATCGTGCGGCAAATCCATGGCACGGTGCTTCGCAATGAACCCATGGCCCGGCATACCTCGCTTCGGGTTGGCGGACCGGCTGACTGGTTTGTCGCCCCTGCGGATACCGATGATCTGCAGGGCCTGCTAACGCTCTTGGCGGCTTATGCAGTACCTTTCCTGGTTGTCGGCGGCGGCTATAACCTTCTGGTCAGGGACGGCGGTTTCCGGGGATGCGTGATCTCCCTTGAGAAGTTCGATCGGCTGGAGCGGGAAGGGGAAAGTCTGGTTCACGCCGGGGCAGGGACTGAGAATGCCGCACTTGCCCGGTTCTGTCGCGATGCGGGCCTGACCGGTCTTGAGTTCCTGGTCGGCATCCCGGGGCGACTGGGTGGCGCGCTGGCCATGAATGCCGGCGCCGGAGGCGGCGAGATAACCGATGCGCTGGAAACCCTGGTAACCCTGAAAGGGCGTACCGTTACGGAGTTGCAGAGGGAACAGCTGGTCTTCGGTTACCGTTTCCTGCAGCTTGACCCCGGCGAGATTATTCTCGGCGCGTCATTTCGACTCTCGCAGGGTATTCCTGAACAGATTCGGGGCCGCATGGAGTCTTTGCTGCAGAAACGGCGCGAAACCCAGCAGGTGGGCTACCCCAACGCCGGTTCGTTTTTCAAGAACCCTGTCGCAGGACCGGCCTGGCGCTTCATTGCTGACGCCGGGATGCGGGGGGTGCGGGTCGGAGGAGCGGAAGTCTCCTCTGTCCATGCAAATTTCCTGGTGAACAGGGGCGGGGCCACAGCCGACGATTTCCTGGCCCTTGCAGCCAAAGTTAAGAACCGGGTCAGAGAGAGTTCGGGTATCGAGCTGGAGGAAGAAGTAAGGGTCGTCGGTACAGACCGGGAGTGATAGCTACCAAAAGGATGGGATAAAGGCCAAATGATGACACGGGAAGAACTGAAAGTGAAAAAAATCGGAGTGTTGTACGGCGGGCTTTCCGCGGAGCGGGAAGTTTCCCTCAAGAGCGGCGCTGCCGTGTGTGACTCACTCCTTTCCCAGGGATACGATGCGGTGGCTATCGACGTTGATCGGGACCTGGCCCGAAAGCTTGCCGATGCCGGTATCGAGATCGCCTTTGTGGCGCTGCATGGCCGCTATGGAGAGGACGGTGCGGTCCAGGGCCTGCTTGAGTTGATGGGCATTCCCTATACCGGCTCCGGGGTCCTCGCCAGTGCGCTGGCCATGAACAAGATATTCGCCAAGGCGGCATTCCAGGCAGCTGGACTTCTGGTTGCACCCTACCGGGTCTTGAAGCGCGGTGAGGAATTTGACCTGGCCACCCTCGATTTCCCCTTTCCGGTGGTGGTAAAGCCGTCCCAGGAGGGTTCGTCGGTGGGCGTCAGTATCGTCAAAAATTCCCAGGACATGCCGGCTGCCATCGAAGAAGCCTTCCGCTATGACAGGGAAATCCTGCTGGAACAGTTTATCGCCGCACGGGAAATCCAAGTAGGAATTCTCGGCGATCAGGCGCTCGGCGCTATCGAGATAGTGCCCCGCAATGAATTTTACGATTTCGAGGCAAAATACACCCCGGGAATGGCGGAGCATATTTTCCCGGCGCCCCTGCCGGAGGCTCTCTATTGCAAGGCCCTGCACATCGGTGTTTTAGCCCATCACGCTCTTGGTTGCAGCGATTACAGCCGTGTCGATCTGCTTGTGACGCCGAGTGAAGAATGCTACATTCTGGAGGTCAATACCCTGCCGGGGATGACCGCGCTCAGCCTTTTCCCGGAGATTGCCGGCGGGGTCGGCATTTCGTTTGGTGAGTTGCTGGAGAAAATATTGCTTTCCGCTTCTTTGAAAATCAGCGGCTCGTGACAGGCTATTTGTCCGGCGGTGGTGAACCATGCGTGATATGCATCACAAAAAACAGAGTCCCTCGCGGAACAAGAATCGCCAGAAGCGGGAGCGTAAGCCTCGCAAGCCGATACAGTTTCGCCGCATGCTTAAAAAGGCAGCTCGGGTGTGCATCGGATTCATCCTGGTTACCGTGGTCTGGACAGTCTGTGCCGAGATGTATGAGGTTTTCGCCAATGCAACGTTTTTCAAGCTGGAACGGATCGAAATGTCCCGCTTGCGGAAACTTTCGCGCGACGAGATCGTTACCCTGGCTGGGGTCAAACTCGGCGATTCGCTGCTGAAGCTGGATCTGCAGCATGTGGCGGAACAGTTGGAGAAGAATCCCTGGATCGAGAATCTGAATGTCCGACGTCGCTTCCCGGGCACGCTGTCCATCGAGATTACCGAGCGGGTACCGGTGGCCGTGGTCAACATGGGCTATCTGTACTACCTGGACGATAAGGGAGAGATCTTCAAGCCCCTGACCGAAGGTGACCGGCTCGACTTCCCCATTCTGACCGGGATAACCGAAGAGGACCTGGTGAAGGATGCCGAGGGTACGAAAAACATGATCAGTTCGGCTCTCGGCCTCATGGAGCTGCTGAAGAAGGGGACCGTATTCCGCTTGGAGGATGTATCGGAGATCCACCTGGACAATGGCTACGGCTATACGCTGTTTACTGCCCGGGGAGGAATACCGGTAAAGTTAGGGAACAAAGATTTTCAGGAAAAACTGGCGCGTTTCAACCGGATCTATCAGAACCTGACTGCGCAGATTGCATCACTTGAATATGTTGATTTGAATTATTCTGACAAAATAGTCGTAAAAAAGGTGTAAAAGAGGAGGGGGGGCCATGGCCAACAGAAGGGAAAATCTCATCGTGGGGCTTGATATCGGTACCACGAAAATATGCGCCATCGTCGGCAATGTTACCGAAGATGGTGTCGATATCGTCGGTATCGGAACCAGCCCGTCCCGAGGTCTCCGCAAAGGGGTGGTCATCAATATCGAAACAACTGTCGCCTCTATCAAGAAAGCCGTTGAAGAGGCTGAATTGATGGCCGGCTGCGAGATCAAGTCCGTCTATGCCGGAATTGCCGGCGGCCATATCAAGGGATTCAACTCCCAGGGTGTGATCGCCATCAAGAACCGTGAAGTCTCTCCCGACGACGTCCGCCGGGTTATCGATGCGGCCAAGGCCATTGCGATCCCCATGGATCGGGAAGTGATTCACATTCTGCCACAGGAATTCATTATCGATGATCAGGACGGGATCCGCGAACCTCTCGGCATGAGCGGTGTACGACTCGAGGCTCGGGTGCACATCGTAACCGGCGCCGTGGCCAGCGCACAGAATATCATCAAATCCTGCAACCGTGCCGGTCTGGATGTGGCTGACATCGTTCTCGAACAGCTTGCCTCTTCCGAAGCGGTCATCTCGCCCGAGGAGAAGGAAATCGGCGTTGCCCTGGTGGACATCGGTGGCGGCACCACCGACATCGCGATCTTCGTCGACGGCGCCATCAAACATACTTCGGTTCTTTCCCTGGGTGGCAATCACCTGACCAACGATATCGCCGTCGGTCTCCGGACGCCGATGGCAGAGGCGGAGAAAATCAAGCAGAAGTACGGCTGCTGCTACACGTCCATGGTGGGCAAGGACGAGACGATCGAGGTTCCCAGCGTTGGTGGCCGGAAACCGCGGGTCCTTTCCCGGCAACTGCTTGCCGAGATACTGGAGCCACGCATGGAAGAGATTTTCACGCTGGTCAACAGGGAGATCGTCAAGTCCGGTTTCGAGGACCAGATTGCATCCGGTGTTGTCCTTACCGGGGGAACATCGATCCTCGAGGGAATGCCCGAGTTGGCCGAGCAGATTTTCAACCTTCCGGTACGGCGCGGTGTGCCGCAGGAAATCGGCGGCCTGGTGGACGTGGTAAATTCCCCGGTCTACGCCACCGGCGTCGGTCTGGTGGTCTACGGCAGCAAAAACCAGGGAATCCGCGAGTTTCCCACGGTGCAGAGTGACGACAATGTTTTCCGCAGGGTTGCACGCAGAATGAAAGAGTGGTTTGGAGAGTTTTTCTGATTACATTACATGACGTTTCTGTATGGTTTCCATCAACAAGGGGGTAGCGAATGTTTGAATTTGACGAGAGTATAGACCAGAGTGCGAAGATCAAGGTGATAGGTATCGGCGGGGGCGGAGGCAATGCCGTCAATACCATGATCGACTGCGAACTGCATGGCATCGACTTCATTGTCGCCAATACCGATGCCCAGGCGCTACGGATGTCGAAGGCGCCGGTGAAAATACAGCTTGGCGGACAGCTCACCAAAGGGCTCGGGGCCGGAGCGGATCCCAATGTCGGACGTGACGCGGCTGATGAAAACCGTGAACAGCTTGCCGAGGTTCTCAAGGGCGCCGATATGATTTTCATCGCGGCCGGCCTGGGCGGTGGTACCGGAACGGGTGCCGCTCCGGTTATTGCCGATGTGGCTAAGGAAATCGGTGCGTTGACGGTCGGCGTCGTGACCAAGCCATTTACCCGGGAAGGCAAACTCCGCCTGGCAAAGGCGGAAAGCGGTGTGCGCGAACTGAAGAAGCACGTCGACTCACTGGTTATTATCCCCAATGACCGCCTGCTCGGTCTGGCCGGCAAGTCCATGTCGATCCTCGACGCCTTCAAGCCGTCCGATGACGTGCTTCGTCAGGCCGTCCAGGGCATTTCGGATCTGATTACTACATCCGGTCTCATCAACGTCGACTTCGCCGACGTGAAGGCGATCATGAGCGAGAGAGGCATGGCGATGATGGGTATCGGCCTTGCCTCCGGTGAAAACCGGGCCGTGGAAGCCGCCACCAAGGCCATTTCCAGCCCACTGCTGGAAGATATCGACATCTCCGGTGCAAAAGGGGTGCTGGTGAACATCACCGGTTCCTCTTCCATGACCATGGATGAGTTCGATGCCGCCAGCAAGGTGATTCACGAAAAGGTTCACGAAGACGCCAACATCATCGTCGGTTTGGTGATTGATGAAAACCTTGGCGATATGGTCAAGATCACCGCCATTGCCACCGGATTCGGTGATCGCTTCGACCTTGAAAAGAGCAAAGCCGAACTGAAGAGCATTGCTCCTCCTTCGTCCGAGGAAATAAACCGCGAGATTCCCACTTTCAAGAGGATCGAGCGGCAGCAGCGTGAAGTACCCATGAAACAAAAGGCCTTCTTCATGGACGAAGAAGACCAGTACGATATTCCGACCTTCCTTCGCAAGTCGGTCGACTGATTCAAACAATGACGCTGGCGGGTGTCAGTCGGTCTGACACCCGTTCCCCCGAAAAGTTTCATTTCCCCGGCTTTCCGTCTTCCCCCCTCCGAGGAAGGCCGGGGTTTTTTTCGGGACCTCTCCGCTTTTCGGTCCACCGGATCCGCCTTGACGGGTGTGGTGCCTCCCTTGAACCGGTATCGCCTGCTGTGCTATTTCCCTCCGTTTTTTCAACGAGTTGCCCGATTTTCACTTGCTCGGGCGGTCCCCTTATCTGACTAATAAACTTAGCAGACCGGATATTCTCCCCGTGCCAATGCCTGACAGAAATTGCTGAGATCTGCCAACTCCCGATTGATGATTTCCTCCACATCCCCGGTCATGTCCCGCACTTTATATCCTTTATCCGGCAGAATCCGCACCGCGGCCATTTTCGGCTTATCGATGGGAGAACCGATCCTGCTGAGGAGAAGAACGTAGACCTCCTTGATTCCAGCGATGCTTTCGTAGATCTCTCGGGCAATTTTATGGGAAAGGACGTTATAGATCTTACCCACATGGCTGACCGGATTTTTCCCGGCCGCGGCTTCGGTTCCCATTGGCCTGTTCAGGGAAATGAGTCCGTTGACCCGGTTGCCCCGTCCCACTTGACCGGAATCCGCATCTTCGGCCGATGTCCCGGTCAGGCTGAGATAGATACCTCCCAGCGCTCTGCCACGCTGGTCAAGGGTGTTGAAATGGACCGACGTCTTCCGGAACCAGGGAAACTGCTGCGTAAAGTGCAGCATGGCCATGCGGATGGCCTCTTTTTGGGAGAAGTAATCCTGTTCCGAAGCGATGAAACGGGAGATGAGAGGCATGGCAACGGTAAGGTCGAGGGTGGTGCCTTTGCGCAGGCCCATTACCTTGATGTCTTCGCCGGCTTGGGGGAATTCCTTTTTGAACTTGCTGGAGTTCAGATGCCGCTCCAGTTCCAGAACTGCCGTTTCAGTGGGGCTGAGGGGATAGTAGCCGACGGCTGCGGAAGTGTCGTTGGCGCAGTGAACCTCTCCCGGGCGGGAAAAGATGTCGGTAAGTTCATCGGAGCCGGGCGCCAGCACTACCCGGTAGATTACGTCCTGCACCGGGTCGACAAAACGAAGATGCTCACGGATCCAGCGTCGCGCGGCATCGATTGCGATCTCGGGAACCGGCAGGTTGATGCCCGGAATAGCGCAGGTGGCCCGGTCGCCGATAATCAATTCAATGGGTTGCAGTACTTTGCCGCCGCCATAGCGCTTGAAAACCTTGCCGGCAACCAGGAGCCCCTTGTCGATGTTGTGATGCAGGATTGCTCCGCACTCCCGTAGATACTCGCCGCAGAGCGCCACCGAAACTGCTTCCATGATCGAGTCGCAAATGAAATCAGGGTGCCCGGTTCCTTTGCGCTCGACAATTTCAACTCGTTCTTCCGCGACTGATTTTCCCTGGTAAGGTTCGATGATAATCATGGAAACCTCCCTTCAGTGAAACGGTAGCCGGCAGCTGGTAGTGTCGGAGCTGTGCTTCTCGGGGAGGATGCTTCCGTATGCCGCTTCAAGGTGAACGGACAGCTATCCTATATTTGTACCAGAGTATCGGGGTATCTCAATCAAGGAAGGTACGACAGCGGTGGCAGACGGTTGGCGGAAAGGACCAGCGGCTTCGGGTAAAGCCGCTCCATTGGCCGCTTACAGCTTGTTGATAAAAACTTCGCGGGGGCGACTGGTACCGTCGGAAGGGCCGACGATTCCTTCTTGTTCCATCCGCTCGATAATGCGGGCGGCACGGTTGTAGCCGATGCGCAGCCGACGCTGAACCATGGAAATAGAGGCTTGACGGCTCTCTGCCACAAGGGCTACGGCATCATCATAGCGCTCGTCAATCAGGTCGTCATCGTCCTGTTTGTCGTCGGAGGCTTTCATTTCCAGAATTGCCTTCTCGTAAACCGGTTTTGCCTGTTTCTTCAAGAAGTCGACCACCCGCTGCACTTCGGAGTCGGAGACGAAAGCGCCATGAATACGCTGCAATTTGGCGGTTCCCGGCGGCAGGAAGAGCATGTCCCCGGCTCCCAGCAGGTTCTCGGCGCCATTGCAGTCGAGGATAGTGCGGGAGTCGGTTTTCGACGAGACCTGGAAGGAGATGCGCGCCGGGAAATTGGCCTTGATGAGGCCGGTGATGACGTCCACCGACGGCCGCTGGGTGGCCAGGATCAGGTGGATACCGGCGGCGCGGGCCATCTGCGCGAGACGGGCGATGGATTCTTCCACGTCGCGGCCGGCCACCATCATCAGGTCTGCAAGTTCGTCGACGATGATGACGATATAGGGTAGATGGCCGTGTTCCAGTACCTCTTCCTGCTGCAGGGTCGGCTGGAATTCGGCACCGGCGTCGGCAGCCGGTTCTTCGACTACCTCGTCCACCACGATTACCTCGGCTTCAGGCTCTTCGCCCTTGGCTTCCTTTTCCAGCTTCTTGTTGTAGGAGTCGATGTTGCGTACCCCTTTGTCACTCATGAGCCGGTAACGCCGTTCCATCTCCTTGACCGCCCACTTGAGGGCCAGGGTCGCCTTCTTGGGGTTGGTGACCACCGGCAGCAGCAGGTGGGGAATTCCTTCGTAGATGGAAAGTTCCAGCATTTTCGGGTCGACCATGATGACCCGGACATCCTGGGGCGTGGCCGTATAAAGCAGGGACAGGATCATGGTGTTGATGGAGACCGATTTTCCCGATCCGGTGGCGCCTGCTACCAGCAGGTGCGGCATGCGGGCCAGGTCGGTGACCACCGGCAAGCCGGCGATGTCCTTGCCGAGGGCGAGGGGGAGTTTCATCTTGCCCCGGTGGAATTCATCACAGCTGAAGATTTCCTTGAGGAAAACCATTTCCCGCTCGCGGTTCGGTATTTCGATGCCCACCACGCCCTTGCCGGGAATCGGGGCGACAATGCGGATGGAAAGTGCCTGGAGGGCCATGGAGAGATCGTCGGCCAGTCCGGCGATCCGGTTTACCTTGATGCCGGGACCGGGCGCATATTCGAACATGGTGATAACCGGCCCGGGGCAGATTTCTACCACTTCGCCGTCGACATTGAAGTCGCGGAGCTTTTTCTCCAGCAGCCGGGCGCTCATGGTGAGGACCTCATGGTCGTGTTGCTGCCGGGTTGCCGGAGGGGTGTCCAGCAGCGATACCGGGGGCGTCCGGTAATTGCCGTCGGTTCTGGCGAATTCGAAGGTTTCCTGAATCGGCGCAGCCTTGGATTCATCCCGTTTCTTTTCCCGCTTCTGTATCGGTGCCGGCGGTGTAATGGTTACGGCTGCGGGGCGGATCTGCGGGGCGGAGCGTCCGGCAGTTGGTTCGCTCTTGTCGTGAAGCTGACGGTTCAGCGCCTGTTTTTCCCGATAATTTGCCCAGCGGCTCTTCAATGCCCCGAAGCTCCAGCCGGCAAACAGGATGAAGGAAAAGCGGGAAAGAACCATGATCGAAACAGCCAGCACGGGAATAATGAGCAGCAGTGCGCCGGGCTTGCCGAGTAGCGCCTTCAGCGCTTTGGCAATTTCGATTCCGACCAGGCCCCCGGTGGAGATTTTCTGGCCGAATAATGACGTGGTTTCCAGGTTGAAGGCGAACAGGGTGGCAAGTGAAACAAGGAATACCAGGAATGCCACTCCCTTGTAGTTACGCCACTTCAGTTCCTTGAAGCGGAGCAGCTTGTAGGCGACGAACAGCAGGGCGATCGGAATGGCATAGGAGGCCAGGCCGAAAAACCATTCGAACAGCAGGTCGGCAAAATAGGCGCCCAGGGTGCCTCCGTAGTTATGGACCTGTCCTCCGGTTGAATAGGTGTTGAACGAGAGATCGTTCGCGTTGAAGGAAAGCAGCGAGATCAGGAAGAAAAGGCCTGCCGCCCCGATCGATATTCCCTTGATTTCCTGGATGAGCTTGGATTTTTTATCAGAGTTCATGGTTCTTACCTGACGGATGTGAAGCCGGTTGCGCGAGGGAAGCATTATTTCCCGCTTCGAGCTCCGATGCCGGCTTCATTGTTGGCAAAGCAGATGCGGCGCTTGCTTCGCGGCGATGAAAAAAATGTGCATATATGGCCGTTAGCCTTGCGGTCGGACGGGTCACATTTCCAGGATCAACGGCAGTATCACCGGCCTGCGCTCGATTGTCTTGTTGAAGAATTTACGCAGAACTCGCCGTACTTCAAGTTTGACCTCGTTCAGGTCGGCCATGACCTCCAGGTTGACGCCGGCCAGGGTGTCGAGCACGATCTTTTTTGTTTCGTCGAGGTACTCCTGGCTTTCATCCTCGAACACGAAGCCGCGGGTAACGATGTCCGGGCCATAGATGATTTCGCCTGTTGCCTGGTTGATGGCGATGATGACCACCACCATGCCGTCTTCCGAGAGGTGTTTCCGGTCTTTCAGGACCACGTTGCCCACGTCGCCGATCCCTTTGCCGTCCACAAAGACCCGACCGGACTCAACCGTACCGCTGATCGATCCGGTACCCTCGGCAAAGGTGATGACATCGCCGTTTACCGCCAGGATGCAGCGCTCGGCCGGTATGCCGACCCGCTGGGCAAGCCTGGCGTGCTTTACCAGGTGGCGGTATTCGCCGTGGATCGGTATGAAGAATCGGGGACGTGTCAGGTTGATCATCAGCTTCAGTTCTTCCTGGCTGGCGTGGCCGGAAACGTGCACTTCGGAAACCTTTTCGTGATAGACCTCGGCGCCGCGACGGTAGAGGTGGTTGATGAGATCGGAAATGGTTTTTTCATTGCCGGGAATGAAGCGGGAGGAAAGGATCACGGTGTCGCCCTGTTCCAGCTTGATCTGCTTGTGGTCGTCCATGGCGATCCGGGTGAGGGCGCTCATGGGTTCCCCCTGGGAACCGGTGGTGATCATGCAGATCTGGTTTTTCGGCAGTTTCGGGAGTTCCTTCAGATCCACCAGCAAGCTGTCGGGAATGCTCAGGTATCCCAGTTGCCGGGCTATGTGGACGTTGGCCAGCATGGAGCGGCCATTGAGCAGGACCTTGCGGCCGCAGCGTTCCGCGGCATCCACCACCTGCTGCACCCGATGGATATTGCTGGAGAAGGCGGCGACAATGATCCTGCCCGGACAGAGGGGGAAAATTTCGTCGAAGGCTTCTCCCACCAGCCGTTCCGAAAGGGTATACCCCTCCCGTTCGACATTGGTGGAGTCTGAGAGCAGCGCGAGAACCCCTTCTTCGCCATACTTGGACAGGGTTGCCAGGTCGGTCAGTTCTCCATCGACCGGTGTCTGATCGAGTTTGAAATCACCGGTGTGGATAATCAATCCCTCCAGCGAACGGATCGCCAGGGCGCAGCCATCGACGATGGAATGGGCTACCCGGATGAATTCCACCGCGAAATTGCCGATATCGATCGTAGTGCGTGGCTTCACCACCCGCAGGTCGACCAGGCTGTCCAAGTCGTACTCCTTCAGCTTTTCCCGAACGAAACCGAGGGTCAGCGCAGTTCCGTAAATGGGCGCCGAGATATCCGCAAGCACGAAGGGCAGGGCGCCGATGTGGTCTTCATGGCCGTGGGTGAGAAGGATGCCCCGGATTCTGTCGGCATTCTCCCGCAGGTAGGAGATATCGGGAATTACCAGGTCAATGCCGAGCATGGACGGTTCCGGGAACATGAGACCACAGTCGACGATCAGGATATCGTCACCGTGTTCGTAGAGCGTCATGTTCAGGCCGATTTCGCCCATCCCGCCGAGGGGGATAATTCGTAGCTCGCAGTTTTCCATCATGTCAGAGGACATTGTTGTTCTTTCATTGCTGCTTGTTCGGAGTGCTGCTGTTCGGTTGAGGAGGCTGGTCGGCAGTGAGTTTCGCCAGTTTTTCGTCGCAACGGGCAATCCACGCTGAGCCGGGGGTGGTCAGCCCGCGTATTGCATACCAGGAACTTCGCAGGGAGCGGTAGGCAATTCGCGCCCGCTCTATTTCCCCTGTCCGTTCGCAGCTTTCTCCCAGAGACCAGAGGCGGGTCGCCGCGGTTTCCACGAGAGAACTTCCCGGCGTGTACATATGGATTGCCGAGGCATATCCGGAGATGGCGGCAATGACATCACCCCGTGCCTGAGCCTGTTCTCCCTTCGCGAACTGGGCATGCTGCCGGGAAAGCGAATTCCCCCAGAATAGTACCACGATAGCGGCTGAAATCACAAAAAAATGCAGGAGTATTTTTCTGGTTGTTGTCACGGTACTGGTCATCCTTTGAAGAAATCGGGTACGGTGATGAGGAGCGTGCCGATCAGCCCGGTAACTACTCCGGTCAGCACAGCCAGGGCGGCCAGGCAGTCGAGAGGGCTTTTCAGCCGGTGAGCCGCGGGGAGACCCCAGCCGATCAGGGCGATTCCGGTTGCGATGAGTGCTCCGTGGAAGAGCAGCATGCTATGACTCCAGGCCGTTTTCTATGGCGTTCCTGACGCGGTCGATGAGGTCGTCGCGGCGCTTTCCCGTTGCACCCTCGGTTGAGATGGGATCGCCGAAGCGAAGGGTTATTGTACCCGGCTTGATTTTCAGCTGTTTGGCCGGATTGACGGTTGCGCTGCCATTGATGGTGAATGGTACGATCGGAACTCCTGCACGGGCCGCCAGCAGGAACCCTCCCCGTTTGAATGGAATCAGCTTGCCGTCCATGGAGCGGGTTCCTTCCGGGAAAATTATGACGCTGACCCCGCTACGAATTTTTGCTGCGGCGGATTCCATGGTTTTCAGTGCCCGGCGACCATCGCTCCGGTCCAACGGCAGATAACCGGCTCGTTTCATGGCATAGCCGAACAGGGGGATCCGGAACAGTTCCTGCTTGGCAATCCAGCTGAAATGATGGGGCAATCCGGCATAGAGAGTAAGAATGTCGAAGTTGCTCTGGTGATTGCCCATGAAAATAAGGGGACAGTCGACGGGAATCTTCTCTTCGCCAAGCACTTCCACTTTGGCGCCGGCAATCCGCAGCGCAACGCGTCCCCATACTTTTCCGTAGGCATGAAGAAATTTTCCGGTCGGATCCAGGAAGGTAATCGGAACCCCGGTTACTATGACGAAGAGGGTGAAGGGTACAAACAAGAGGAGAAAGAAAATGGCGCGTATCATGGAAAACTCCCGGACTTTATCGTGCATAAAGTACTTTTTTTTTCCGGGAGAGTCAAATGATTCTGTGCGTTTCTTGGCATGCGGCAGGAGGGAGCCGCGCGGTTGCAGCTCGGCTGCTCCCTCCTGTCGGCACTAGGCTGGCGGATGCCTGTCGGGCCGTCAGTGCTGTGAGCCAAGGGGGATGAATTTGAATTTTTCGAAGACCTTTGCCGCTGCGGCTGTTTTCAGGAAAGCAATGAATTTACCGGCCTCAGCCCGGTTTTGCGAGCCCTTTATTTCCGCAATGGGATAGACGATGGCTGAATGGGAACCCTTCGGGGCGACGGCGACCACCGCCCCGCTTTTCAGAACGACCGTGTCTGTCTGGTACACCAACCCGGCATCGACGTTGCCCGACTCGACGTAGGCCAGTACCTGCCGCACATCCTTGGCGAACATGATGCGTTTTGCCAGCTTCTCCCAGAGTTTGAGGCTGATCAGGGTTTCTTTTGCGTACCGGCCGGCCGGCACCGTATCCGGCATGCCGATGCTTATGGACTGTGCCTTGCCCACCAGGTCATCGAACGTGCTTATCTGTCCCTTCTTCTCCTTGGCAACGATCAGCACCAGTGCGTTGCCAAGCAGATTTGCCCTGGTTCCCGGGATGAGGAAGCCCTTCGCTTCCAGTTCATCCATCTGTTTTTTGCCGGCGGAAAGATAGATATCTGCCGGTGCACCTTGTTCAATCTGCTTCTGCAGGAGGCCGGAGGATGCAAAGTTGATCTGCAGTTCGACGTTTGGAACTTTTTTTTCATAGGTTTGCTTCAGGGCGGTGAGGGCATTCTTGAGGCTCATGGCCGCTGAGATACGGATGGCTGTCTTGTCGGCCGCGCAGGCGGTGGTTGGTGCCAGGCTGGCGAGCAAAAGGGCTCCCATGGTAAAAAGTGTTACCAGTACGGCAGTTGTTTTTTTCATGCTTGATCCTTTCTCCTTAGGTGATGTGCTGTAACAGGCTTGCAAACTGGTTTTTATCCTGGCAAGGAACACAAAGGGTTGCGGGGGGCACAGGTGCGCCACACAAGCAAGCCCGCTGCTTGACGCAACCAGGACTGAAAAGAACCGTTTCCTGGTGAAGATCAACTAGTCTGGTGACAGCTTATATTCTGCTGTGCGCTGTTTTTGCAGTCCTTCTCATGATAGTGTTCTTTTGTCCGCTCACCATTG
Organism: Geobacteraceae bacterium; assembly: GCA_028683555.1. GTDB lineage: Bacteria > Desulfobacterota > Desulfuromonadia > Geobacterales > Geobacteraceae > RPRC01. The sequence continues at coordinate 19,697 of JAQUHN010000011.1, forward strand.
TTGAAGCATAGATAGTGCCGAACATGCCTTGTGCACGTGGCGGGTATTCGTCGTTGTGCGAGGGTGGCTACTATGCGGACGGTTTCTGTCCTCTCGTGCAGGGGAATCTGTTGGCAAAAATAGAATTTTCGCCTGTTTCAGCGTCACTTGTCTGCCTGGTAATCAGGCTGGCGGCTCAAAAGTTACTCATCCGGAGCTTTCGGATGAAAACTAGCAGGCTCTTTCCAGTTCCACGGTGTCTGCCATGCTGCCCAGGGATCTGGTCTGTTTTCCCCGGTTGAGAAAAATGACCTCATCGGCCAGAGCGGCCATTTCTTCTCGACAGTGCGTTACCAGCACGAATGGGATTTGCCAAAGCTTCTGTAACTGCTTCAATTCGGTTCGCAATTCCAGGCGGGTTGTAGAGTCCAATGCCGACAATGGCTCATCCAGCAGCAGTAGTTCAGGTTCCACCATCAGGGCGCGGGCCAGGGCGACCCGCTGCTTTTCGCCACCGGAAAGATTGGCGGGGAAACGTGACAGCAGGTGACGTATCTTGAGCATTTCCATTACGTCGTCTGAGTTCAGGCAATTTTTTTGTGCTGTCCGGTGCGCGGCCGGCACTCCGTATCGGACATTGTCCCGTACATTCAGGTGGGGGAAAAGTGCGTATTCCTGGAAAAGGTAGCCGATACGCCGTTTCCTCGCCGGCAGGCTGATACTGTTTTCCGATGAGAAAAACAGGTTGGCGCCGAGCGAAATGCGACCCCGGTCAGGATTCTGCAGCCCGGCAAGGCACTTGAGGATGGTAGTTTTGCCTGACCCCGAAGGGCCGAACAGGACAACGATGCCGCTCTCGCAGGCAAATTCGACATCGACAGTTATTCCGGGAAAGTTCTTTTGTATTGAAGCCTGCAACATGGTGTTCTCCATGGCGTACGTCGGTCTGGAGGTCGCTGATCGGATGACTGCTTTATGCTGCCGGGAAAACGTGTGTTGCTCGCTGTCGTTGTCCTGTTATCGGTTCCTCTGATTGAGCGACGGTCGATGTTGCTTTGTGCTGGCAACCGAGGCTTGACGTGCGGCCCGGCCGGTTACCCGTTCTTCTGCGATCGGCGCAGACTCCGGCTCGGTTTGTCCGGTCTGCGGCAGAAGCACGTCGCGCTTTTTGTCGGCCAGCCTTTTACCGCGCAGGTGAATGAGCTGGGCAACGATACTGACAGCAATTTCCAGGGGACTTTCAGCCAGGACATTTACGCCGATGGGGCAATAGATGCGGAGCAAGTCATCGATGCTGAATCCTTCCGATGACATTTCCTTAAAGAGCGCATCGCGTTTCCGTATGTTGCCGATAACGCCGATATATCCGGCCGGTGTCGCCAGTGCTTGCCGCAGCAGGCTCTTTTCATGCCGGTGGCCCCTGGTAACGATTATTACATGGCTTTTGCGATCGATCTCCAGCCCGTGGAAGGCCTGCTCAAAAGACTCCAGTACGATGATGTTGTCTGCCGCAGGAAATCGATCCGGGTTGGCGAACTTTTCCCGATCATCGAGAACAACTGTTCTGAATCCGGCTTTTACTGTTAATTCAGCTACTTCCTGGGCCACATGGCCTGCTCCGAAAAGGTATACCATGCTGGGGACGATCCATGGATTGAGAAAGAAATTGCAGGCGCCGACAGATTCGATGACGGGTGAATGGACCGTTGCGGCCTTTTCCAGCAGTGCGCAAATTCCCGGGAACCGAATGGCCGGCTTGCCGTACAGTACGTTTCCCTCGCAAACGAGTTGCCTGTGCAGGACGGGCAGTATGTCGGCGTCGGAATCCAGGTGGGTGAGCAGGCAGCACTTCATGCCCCTTTGCCGTGCTTCGAGAAGCTTACGGAAAATTTCGCGATTGTCCGGGGTGGCGGTGATGTGTTCGATGAGTACCGTTGTTCCGCTGCCGCAGGGTGAGCACATGTGCGGAGCAGCTTCTCCGGAAAACTTCATCAGGCGAACTTTGGCGGATTGCCGGGCGAAAATGCGGAGTGCGATCTGTAGCGTCTCGGCCTCCATCAATCCTCCGCCGATCGTGCCGTGGATCCGGCCATCGGTGCGGATCAGCATGCGGGCACCGCAAAGACGTGCTTGGTCGGGTGCCGTGACGATGGTGGCCATCACCAGGCTTTCCCCCTGGGTAAGCACATTGCAGATGATCTGGATAAATCGTTTCATGGGGAAGGTTCCGATATAATGGTGTAAAAAACACCGATCCGGGTCTGGAGATGCATGGCGGGGTTGGTAAAAAAACGGCTGACGGAGAGAGATATCCGTCAGCCGCTGGGACCGCTCACTTTCTCCTTTCCAAACATGGGAGGCGACGCTGTTTCCGGCGGCACCCACAGCCCGGTTCCCATAGCGAAGGCCGTAGGGATAGCGGGTCGGAGATGAAATTTTCCATTGTTATATAGTAAAGTATATAACGATGCAAGCACTTTTTTCCACGTTACGAACCGACTCCTGTCGGCAGCGGTGTGACGGGTTCGCTGCTGCCGGAGCCTGCGGGTGGCGGGAGAGATGCAACAGAATTCTTCTCCCTTGAAGGAATGCGGGTTCTGGTCTACTATTGCCAAGTAACCTATTGCATAGAAATCTGCCGGCAGGAGAAGTGCCATGCTTGAATATAAAGTTGTGGAAGTAACTACCGTAGCGGAAGACATTCTGGAAGAAGTCCTCAATGAATGGACCGGAAAAGGCTGGAATTTTGACGGCATGCAGTTTGCCATGCGCGAGTCGAGCAAGAGGCCGAGCATGGCTTTTGTCCTTTTTACGCGAGAGTCGGATGTGAAAGGAAGTGAATAGATGGCGGAAAAAGAGACGCTGTATCTAATCGACGGATCTTCGTATATTTATCGGGCCTACTATGCCATCCGCCATCTTTCTTCACCCAAGGGTTTTCCAACCAATGCCCTGTACGGCTTTACCCAGATGCTGCTGAAGGTGCTCAAGGACCGCAGTCCCGATCATGTTGCGGTTGTTTTCGATCTCGGCAGACAGACCTTCCGCACCGAGTTGTATCCGGAGTATAAGGCAAACCGGTCTGCCATGCCGGACGACCTGGTTCCCCAGATCGGCCCCATCAAAGAGATGGTGCGTGCCTTCAATATCCCGGTGCTGGAGAAGCAGGGGTTCGAGGCGGATGATATCATCGGCACCATTGCCCGGGAGTGTGAGGACGCGGGTATGACCGTAGTAGTCGTGACCGGCGATAAGGACCTGATGCAGATCGTTTCTCCCAACGTTACCTTGCTCGATACCATGAAGGACAAGGTTTCCGGGATTCCCGAGGTGCTGGAGCGTTTCGGCGTTGAACCGGAGCGCGTGGTGGAGATCCTTGGCCTGGCCGGCGATACTTCGGATAATATTCCGGGCGTTCCCGGGGTCGGAGAAAAGACCGCCCTGAAACTGATCCAGGAATTTGGCTCACTGGATGCCCTGCTGGAAAGGGCCGGGGAAGTGAAGGGCAAAACCGGCGAGCGATTGCGGGAATTCGCCGAGCAGGCGCGCCTTTCCCGGAAGCTTGCCACCATTGACCGGCATACTCCGGTCGAATACCGCTATGAAGACCTTGCCTTTTCTCCGCCAGATACCAAGCGCCTTGCCGACCTGTTTCGGGAATACGGCTTTACGACCCTGATGAAAGAGTTGACCAGCGAAGCGAGCCTCTCTGTGGAAGGGTACCGTACCGTGCTGTCGAATCAGGAGTTTCTGGAGTTGCTGCAGAAGCTCGAGGCTGTCCCGGCCTTTGCCATCGACCTGGAAACCACCAGCCTTAATCCGTTACAAGCCGAGATTGTCGGGCTGTCGTTTTCCTGCCAGGATCATGAAGCCTATTATGTGCCGGTCGGGCATTGCTATCCCGGCGCTCCCGCGCAATTATCCCGCGAAAAGGTGCTGTCCGCGTTTGCCCCGCTTCTCACCGACACGACGAGGGGCAAGATCGGTCAGAACATCAAGTACGACTACCAGGTGCTGCGCCAGGCCGGTATCGAGATGCAGGGCCTGTGGTGCGATACCATGCTTGCCTCCTATCTCCTTAACCCGGTTCGCTCCAGTCACGGCCTTGACTCACTGGCGGTGGAGTTTCTCGACCACAAGATGATTTCCTACCAGGATGTTGCCGGCAAGGGCAAGGAGCAGATCAGTTTCGCCCAGGTTCCGGTGGAGCGTGCCGCGGTGTATTCCTGCGAGGATGCGGACGCCACCTTCCTGCTCCAGCGGCTTTTCCTTCCCCGTCTGAGCGAGGCGGGAATGGACGATCTTTTCTTTAACCTGGAAATGCCGTTGGTGAAAATTCTCGCCGAGATGGAACTGCAGGGCGTCAGGCTTGACCTCGCGCTTCTGCGGGAGCTTTCCGGGACCTTTGCCGGCCAGCTGTCGGCCCTGGAAAAGGAGATCTTCGCCACCGCAGGCTGTGAATTCAATATAAACTCTCCGAAGCAATTGGGAGAGGTTTTGTTCGGACGCTTGCAGTTGCCGGCCGGAAAGAAGACCAAGACCGGCTGGTCCACTGATATGGACGTTCTGACCAAGTTGGCCCTGGACCACGAAATTGCGTCCCTTATTCTGCAGTACCGGAGTATCTCCAAGTTGAAGTCGACCTATACCGACGCCCTGCCAAAACTGGTCGATCCTGCCACGGGGCGGATCCACACCTCTTACAACCAGGCGGTTACCAATACCGGCCGCCTCTCTTCCTCGGAGCCGAACCTGCAGAATATCCCGATCCGCACCGAAGAGGGGCGCAAGATCCGCCGGGCTTTTATCGCCGAACAGGGGTCGCTGCTGCTGTCGGCCGACTATTCCCAGATCGAGTTGCGGGTACTGGCGCACCTCTCCGGCGACCGGGTCTTCTGCGATGCCTTTGCCCATGATGAAGATATTCATACCCGTACCGCCAGCGAGGTGTTCGATCTGCTGCCGGGGCTGGTGACGCCCGAGATGCGCCGCCAGGCAAAGACCATCAACTTCGGTGTCATCTACGGGCAGGGTGCCTTCAGCCTGGCCCGGGAACTGGGCGTTTCCACCAAGACCGCCAAAGAGTTCATCGACAACTATTTTCACAGGCACAGCGGGGCGCGGGAATTTCTCGATGCCTGCGTCCGGGATGCCGAGCAGCATGGCTACGTAACCACCATCCTGGGGCGAAGGCTGCCCATTCCGGATATCGGCAGCAGTAACGGCAATATCCGGGCGTTTGCCCAGCGGAATGCCATTAACTATCCCATTCAGGGATCTGCTGCGGATATTATCAAGCAGGCGATGGTCCGGGTTGCGGACCGAATGAGGCGCGAAGGGCTCAAGAGCCGGTTGATCATGCAGGTGCATGACGAACTGGTGTTCGAGGTTCCCGAAGAAGAGCGTATCCAGATGGAGTTGCTGGTCTGTCACGAGATGGAGCAGGCGGTTGCGCTGCGTGTGCCGCTTAAAGTAGACCTGAATTTCGGCAGCAACTGGAGCGAGGCGCACTAAAGAAGGTGGAACGTCCGGCAAAAAAGAAGGGAACCGGATTTCCGGTTCCCTTTAACTTTTCAGTCTCTCCACTCTGCCGTGGGTTTGGGGCCTCACAGCGAGTTCCCAAGTATGTGGGCATCTTTGTATCGCTTCAGGCAAATCCCGCATGATGGGGCAGCACACCACGACCTTAAAAACACCCGTTTTATAAATATTCCGCAGGGGCTTGATAACCTCACAAGCATGGCAGAGAGACTACGGTTTGAGAATACCCCAGGAAGGCAAAAAAATCAAGGTGCATTTAGCTGCCGGCCGCCTGCTGGTAGCCGAGGAAATCAAGCAGCTTTCTGATCTCTTCCATCAGTTTTTCAAATCCCTGCAGCGTAAGCGACTGGGGGCCATCGGAGAGGGCTTTTTCCGGTTCGGGATGCACCTCCAGCATAATGCCGTCTGCGCCTGCCATCAACGCAGCCTTGGCAATGGCCGGGACCAGGCTTCTCCTCCCGGTTGCATGGGACGGGTCGATGAGGATGGGGAGGTGCGACATTTCCTTGATCAGGGGAACGACGGCCAGGTCAAGGGTGTTGCGAGTGGCGGTTTCAAAGGTGCGAATGCCCCGTTCGCAGAGGATAACCCCGGAATTTCCTTCGGCGAGCATATATTCGGCTGCGGCGAGCAGTTCCTCGATCGTGGCGCTCATGCCGCGTTTCAGCAGAACCGGTTTCCTGATTTTGCCCAGTTCCTTCAGCAGTTCAAAATTCTGCATGTTCCTGGCGCCGACCTGGAGCATGTCCGCATAATCGGCCACCAATCCGACGGTGTCGGGGCTCATGACCTCGGTGACGAAGGGGAGGCCGGTTTCCCGGGAGGCCAGGGCGAGAAGTTTCAGTCCTTCTTCGCCCATGCCCTGGAAGGTGTGCGGGCCGGTACGGGGTTTGAACGCTCCACCGCGCAGCATGTCGGCGCCGGCGGCCTTCACGGCCCGGGCAGTCTTCAGGATCTGTTCCTCGCTCTCTACGGCGCAGGGTCCGGCCATGACCACCGGCCGTTTGCCGGCCCCGATCTCGACACCGCCAACCTTGATAATGGTATTTCGCGGGTGGAAATCGCGCGAGACCAGTTTGTAGGGTTTCGACACATGAATCACTTCCTGGACACCGGGTAGGGTGCGCACCGTGGAATCATCCACATAACCCTTGTTGCCGAGGACGCCGATGGCCGTCCTTTCGCTTCCCGGGATGGGTGCGGCGGAAAACCCCATCCTTTCCACGGCCTTGATAACCGCTTCGATCTGTTTCTTTCCCGCGTTGTGGTTCATGACGATGAGCACTCGATCCTCCGTACGGGTTGTGCCGGACTGTTCAGCACCGACACGACTGGTAGCATTATCGTGAAAAAGGTACCATGAAATCACCTTTGGTGGTAGTATTTGTTCATGCCGTTGGCGATTAATTTTTCAGTGGCAGTGAGCTGCTCCGCTGTCTGGTGGCATGCCGCGTTGACGGAAGTAAAGGGAGGGTTCATGCGACTCAAAGAGGAACAGATCGACCGGATTGCCGAAAGAATTTTGACTGATCTGGCAGAGTCCTCGCTGGTCATTCTCAAAGATGATCGGGCAAAGGTGTGCAATTGCATCAAGACAGTCATCAGGGCTGACATAGCCTTGGAGGAACAACTGGAAAGGGATGCCGAGGAGCTCCTCGAGAAAACGCTCCGTGCGGCAGGCGGTGGCGAGGGGATCGATCGTCATAAGATGCTGAAGATGATCAAGCAGAAGCTGGCCAAAGAACGCAAAATCGTTCTCTAGGAGCCTGATAATCGCTACCCGGCCGCTTCCGCGGCACCTACAGGAGGGAATGTATGTATATATCCGAAGATCGTATTTCCCATGTCGCCCATCAGATACTGGACAAGCTGTGGGGGAGCGATATTGTCGATTTTCCGGACGAAAGCCGAGCACTGGAAGCCATCAAGGCTTCTTTGACCGAGTATTTTTCCATTGCCGACGAGATCGATTCCGTGGTCAGGAAAAAACTTTCTTCCTATTCACAGGCAAAGGTTCCGGGGAGTCGTGACTGGGAGATCCTTTACCAGAAATTTTACCGGGAAGAGGCGGCAAAGAGGAAGTGGTAATAAATCCGGGCCGAGACGCGATGGGGGATGATTTTTTTGAAATTATAACTTGATTTTTCCCCAAGCCCTGTTTATATTTTACGACGTGATTAGCACTCAGTGGTTTTGAGTGCTAATTTTTTTCCAAAACAAATTCCATATCCAAGGCAAGAAAGGAGAATGAAAGTTATGAATTTGAGACCTCTGCAGGACCGCATCATTGTGAAGAGACTTGAGGAAGAAAACATGACGGCTGGCGGGCTTTATATTCCCGACACCGCCAAGGAAAAGCCCCAGAAAGGTGAAATTGTTGCTGTCGGCAAGGGTAAGCTTACCGAAGACGGCAAGGTTATTCCCGTTGACCTGAAGACTGGCGACAAGGTTCTCTTTGGCAAATATGCCGGTACCGAGATCAAGATCGACGGCGTTGATTATCTCATTATGCGTGAAGACGATATTCTCGGCGTAATCGAGTAACGTCGGTCTTCTCACTTCACCATACAAAACAGGATATCTAATCTCCAAGGAGGATATAACGACAATGTCTGCAAAAATCATAAAGTTTGACCAGGAAGGCAGAAATGCAATTCTTGCAGGGGTAAACACCCTTTCTGACGCAGTAAAGGTAACCCTCGGTCCCAAGGGCCGGAATGTCGTGATCGAGAAGTCTTTCGGTTCGCCCGTCATCACCAAGGACGGCGTAACTGTTGCCAAGGAAATCGAACTGGAAGACAAGTTCGAGAACATGGGTGCCCAGCTGGTGAAAGAGGTTGCTTCCAAGACCTCCGATGTGGCTGGTGACGGTACCACCACTGCTACCGTTCTTGCCCAGGCTATCTTCAGCCAGGGTGCCAAGCTGGTGGCTGCCGGCAATAACCCGATGGATATCAAGCGCGGTATCGATCAGGCCGTGGAGACAATCGTTGCCGAACTGAAGAAGATTTCCAAGCCGATCCAGGACCACAAAGAGATTGCCCAGGTAGGAACCATCTCCGCCAACAACGACAAGACCATCGGTGACATCATTGCCCAGGCCATGGAAAAAGTCGGCAAAGAAGGCGTCATCACCGTTGAGGAAGCCAAGTCGATGGAAACCACCCTGGAGACCGTGGAAGGCATGCAGTTCGATCGCGGCTACCTTTCTCCATACTTCGTGACCGATCCTGAGCGCATGGAAGCATCGCTGGAAAACTGCACCATCCTCATTCACGACAAGAAAATCAGCAACATGAAGGATCTCCTCCCGGTTCTCGAGCAGACCGCCAAGTCCGGCAGACCGCTCCTCATCATTGCTGAAGACATCGAAGGCGAAGCCCTGGCAACGCTGGTTGTCAACAAGCTGCGCGGCGTGCTGAATGTCTGTGCCGTCAAGGCCCCCGGTTTCGGTGATCGCCGCAAGGCGATGCTGGAGGACATTGCTATCCTTACCGGAGGCAAGGTCATTTCCGAAGAGCTCGGCTTCAAACTTGAAAACGCCACCATGGACATGCTCGGCAGCGCCAAGAAGATCACTGTCGACAAGGACAACACCACCATCATCGACGGTTCCGGCGACGAGGCTGACATTCAGGGCCGCGTAAAGCAGATCCGTGCCCAGATCGAAGAAACCAGCAGCGACTATGATCGTGAGAAGCTGCAGGAGCGTCTGGCCAAGCTTGTTGGCGGCGTTGCCGTTATCAAGGTCGGTGCTGCCACCGAAACCGAAATGAAAGAGAAGAAGGCTCGCGTTGAAGACGCCCTTCACGCTACCCGCGCAGCAGTTGAAGAGGGTATCGTCCCCGGCGGCGGCGTTGCCTATCTCCGCGCACTGGTCGCGCTTGATTCCCTCAAGCTTTCCCACGATCAGCAGTTCGGCGTTAATGTGATCAAGCGTGCCCTTGAGGAGCCGATCCGTCAGATCTCGGCAAATGCCGGTGTCGAAGGCTCCATCGTCGTCGACAGGGTGAAGGCCGGTACCGATGCTTTCGGCTACGATGCTTCCGAAGACCAGTATGGCGATATGGTGAAACTCGGTATTATCGATCCGACCAAGGTTTCCCGTTCTGCTCTCCAGAACGCAGCTTCCGTGGCAGGTCTCATGCTTACCACCGAAGCGATGATTGCCGAGAAGCCGAAAAAAGACAGCGGTCCGATGATGCCTCCGGGCGGCATGGGCGGCATGGGCGGCATGGGTGGCATGGATTACTAAGATCCGGTTTGCCGCAGTTGCAGCAATAGAAAAGGGAGCGGATTTTCCGCTCCCTTTTTTGTATCGTAAAAACTTTCCAACCGGCCAGATAGCTTCCGTCAGGCCCGCTTGCTGTTGGCGTTATTTTTCTATCCCGATTCGTGCTTTGACTCCCGCCTTGTAGTAGTGCTTTATTTCCCGCATCTCCGTGACCAGGTCAGCCGCCTCGATAACTTCCCGGGCTGCGTTTCTGCCGGTCAAAACCAATTCCACGCAGGCCCCTTTATCTTTCATCAGCTGTAACAGTTCTTCCACGGTAACCAGGTTGTAAGATACTGCCGTGTTGATTTCGTCGAGGATCACTAAGTCATACTCCGCGCCTGTCACCGCTTTTTGGGCCAAATCGAATGCTTCACGGGCACGAGCGGTAACTTCCGGCCCCGGTTTTTTTCGCCCGAGCCAGCCTTTGTGTCCCGTCTGGATAATTGTCAGATAGGGGGCCAGCATTTCGGCTGCCAGGTGCTCACCGCATGGCTCACTTCCCTTGACGAACTGAATCATGCAGACCCGGAACTTCCTGCCCACTGCCCTGAGCGCCAAGCCGAGGGCTGCGGTGGTTTTTCCCTTGCCATTGCCTGTATAGACCTGGAACAGGCCTTTATCCAACTTGGTATTATTCATCTCTGGATTCCCTGGTGTCCCGTGCATGCACGTAACGAATATTGTGGTACGCGTGCCCGGTAAAAAAGCTTTGTTCTATAGCAGCATGTACTTGCCATTAGTGTCATCCGGGAGGCAGCAACTGTCAAGGGCAAAAGATAGTCTTGTTTCACGGTTGGTTCAGATTGCGTGACATTTTGCCTGGAATTCACTATTCTTGTTTCCGTGCGGCAGATGTTCCGCACGGCATTGATTTGTCGGCGTGCGCGGCAATGGCTATTCCCCCCTTGGGAAAATGTCCGAAAAAACTTATCTCTGAAGGAGACTGTGGTGATGATACGGGTTGGTGCGATTGTACTCTTGATGGGCATTCTTCTGCTGCAGGCAGATCTTGCCGGCGCTGTCGAAGAGTTCTATGCGGGGAATAGTGAAGTCATCGGTGCAATGAAGAGATATGTTGTTAAGGAAAACGACTCCCTTATCGAGCTCGCACGAAAATTCGACCTCGGGTATAACGAGATTGCCGAAGCCAACGAAAAGATGGATCCTTTCATTCCGGAGCCGGGCGCCGCTGTCAGAATACCAACGTTCTGGGTTTTGCCGAATCTGCCACGCGAACAGGGTATTGTCATCAACTTGTCGGAAATGCGGCTCTACTATTACCCCTACCGGGATGCCAAGTTCATTTTTACCTTTCCCATCGGCATCGGTGATGAAGGAACCGAGACACCGCTCGGAGTCTTTACCATTATTGAGAAGAGAGTCAACCCGGTCTGGAATGTCCCCAAATCAATCCTGGAGGAGCGGCCGGACCTGCCTCCCCAGGTTCCGCCGGGACCCGACAATCCCCTCGGTACCCATGCCCTGCGCCTCTCTATCGGGCCGGTCCTCATCCATGGCACGAACAAGCCGTGGGGCACCGGAAGGAGGGTCAGTCACGGCTGCATTCGCCTGTATCCGGAGGATATCCCGGAGCTGTTCCGGCTTGTGCCGTTGGGAGTGAAAGTCGTTATTGTGCGACAGCCGATAAAGCTCGGCCTGAAAAATGGCAGAATTTTTCTTGAGGTGCATCGGGGGGAGAAGGTTGACTATTTTCGCGGGGCAATGGAACTCATCATAGCGAGAAAACTGCTGTCACGTATCGACACGGCGAAGCTTTCCCGCGTGGTACGGGAAAAGACCGGCATTCCGGAGGATATTTCCCGTTAACAGGATAAAAATGGGCCCGGGATGATAACGTTGACTCCCGGGCCCGTTTTTGTTTATGCCGTACTACTTCTTCTGGCCAAGTTCAAAGGCCTTGCCGCAGCGGGCTGCGCAGGCGTCAGCTTTTTTAGCAGCTGCATCGGCCTGGTCTGCTGCGGCAGCAGCAGCCTGCTTGGCGGCATCGACATCGCCGGAGAGCGTTGTCATCTTGCCGTCCATGTCAGCCATTTTGTTCTCAATTGCGCTCACCTTGGACTCAAGGGTGCAAAGCCTTGCGTTCAAAGGATCAACCTGCTCCTTGACGTAGTTTTCCGTTGCGCATCCAGACAGCGCCGCTACGGAAAGAAGTGCCAACAATGCCGCGATTTTTTTCATTGATCATTTCCTCCTTTGATGATGGTCTTACCGGCCGGTTTCGTTCCCCAGCCTGTCTGCCTTTAATGTTGACTAACGTATATCATACCAGTAAAGATTTTAAATGCAAATGTTGCAAGCGAGCTTTTTAAATCGGAGCGACTCCAGGTATGTCACACTCTTCTTTCGGTGATGTTTGACGTGCCGATGTCCTCCCTGTCCCAGAATCTTGCCTTGACAGTCCCGCGTTGTTTTGATATTCAGAATAGCACTGCAGGGGCGATTAACTCAGCGGGAGAGTGCTACCTTCACACGGTAGAAGTCACTGGTTCAATCCCAGTATCGCCCACCATGAACAGATTTTCGGGCCGGCTTTCATGCCGGCCCTTTTTCTTTTTCCGGTTGGGCAGGCTTTCGCTGCAAGGCGGGGCGGGAGGCGCTTGCGAACAGTGGATGTGGCTGGTCGGGTCGTCGGGTTATGAACAGGCCTCGATGTCTGTTGCCTCGTTCTGAGAAAATCGGTTCATTATCTCCAGAAGTTCCCGTGATTACTGAAAAAACACATAACATATTGAAATTGTTATAAAAATTAATTGATTAAAAAACAGGCAATTTGCAATTTCCCCTGTAATAGATATCACTTCCCGGCCCGTTCCACGGACTTTTCCACAGCTATTCCACAGCCTGTGTTGGCGACTAATAATTCTGTCTCGGCACATGAGAAACTGTTCCTGGTCAGTCGCTGTCCCTTTGCCCGGTATTCTCGCCTGGAAAGAGATTGTTGCCGGGGAATTCTTTCCTATCCTACCTCGATACAGCGGATGCCGTCCGGTCGCCAGGCAGGTGAAATGACGAATGAACCTTTCTTGCCGGTACCGGAGACAAGTGACCCGAAGGTCACGGTAAAGTCCCCGTACCGGTTGTTTACTTCATCCATGGCCCGGGTGGCGAATAGCTTGTTTTTATCGTCGCGGAACAACGGCAGCTGTTCCTCCCGGTGCCGGAGGCTCGAAAGGCGTACGCCGAGCAGTCTGACCGGCTGCTCCAGGGTAACGGAATCAAGGATTCGCATCGCTGCCCGGTAAATGTCGTCACTGAGGCTGATATAGTCGTTCTGGGTCTGTTGTTTGCCGAAACTCGTGTCAAAATCGGCATAGCGGACGTACAGGCTTACCGTTTTACCGGTTACCCCGTACCGTCGTGCCCTCCTGCCAACCATCTCCGACAGCTGTAGCAGATATTTGAGGATTTCTTCACGCGTGTCGATATCCCGCTCAAGGGTCATGCTGTGGCCCACCGACTTCACCGGTTCGGCAGCCTGTGCCGGCAGGACCGGGGAGTTGTCGATCCCTTTTCCCATGCGGTGCAGGTACTCGCCAACGACGCCGAACCTTTTTTTCAGGATTTCCACCGGAAACCGTCCCAGTTCACCGCAGCTGGTGATGCCCAGAAGTCTCAGGTGGCGTGCCATGCGTCTGCCGACACCGCAGAGGTCTGTTATGGGCAGGTTCTCCAGTACCCTGCCGACTTCTTCGGCCCGGATGATCGTCAGGCCGTCCGGTTTTTTCATGTCACTGGCCAGTTTTGCCAGCAGTTTGTTGGGAGCGATGCCGATGGAGCAGGTAATGCCGAAGCGGTGGAGTATCCGCGCCTTCAGCAGATAGGCGATGTTTTCCGGGGGGCCGAAGAGGCTGCGGGAGGCCGTCACGTCCATGAATGCCTCGTCGATGGAAAATACCTCGACTAGCGGCGTGTAGTCGAGCATCATCTTCATAATCTCGGACGAAGTGTGGGTATAGCGCCGGTTGTTGCCGACCACCAGGATCAGCTCGGGACAGCAGCGTTTCGCTTCCCAGACGGCCATGCCGGTTTTGACGCCATGCTTGCGTGCTTCGTAGGACGAAGTGGTGATGACGGTGCGATGGGCCGAGCCGATCACGGCAATCGGCTTGCCCCGCAGGTCCGGGTTCATGGCCTGCTCCACCGAGGCGAAAAAGGCGTTCATGTCTATGTGGAGAATATTTCTGTCCGCTGTCATGATGTTTCGATGCCGTACAGTGTCCAGCTTTGGTTGTTCGTGTCGTAGACCAGCTCGTAGAGGGCCTGCCCGTCGGCCACGGCAAAATGGATGAGGAGATTCTCGCCGCATTTTTCCCGCCAGGAGTAGGTGGTTTCCACCACGGTGTGTTTTTTTCGCTTCCAGTCGAACCACACCGGCCGGATGGTCCGACCGGGAGTGAAGACCGCCGCGACCCGAATCGGCTCCCGCATCCGTTCCATGGCCTACTCCAGGGGGCGGTAGATGCCAACCACCTTGCCGACGATGGTTATCTCTCCTTCGCCTTCCCGCACAATAATATCGTCGTAATTGGGGTTGGAGGCCACCAGTCGGACCCTGTGCCGTTCGCGGAAGAAGCGTTTCAGGGTTGCCTGGCCATCGATCAGGGCGACGACGATATCGCGGTTGTCCGCGGAAGGTTGCGGGCGGATCAGGGCCAGGTCTCCTTCCAGGATGGAGGCGCCGATCATCGAGTCCCCCCGTACCCGGAGGAAAAAGGCTGCCCCGGACGGGAGGCGGGCACTGTCGATGGCAAAGTATCCCTCGATATCTTCCATGGCCGGCTGGGGGAGTCCGGCGCGAACGGTGCCAACGATGGGCAGCGAGGTGGCGCGGGCCGGTTGGTTGGCCAGGACGATGCCGCGGGAGCTGCCGGAACTCTTGGACAGGTACCCCTTCTTCTCCAGCGCCTGCAGATGGCGCATGACCCCGAGGGTGCCGTTGATTCCCAGATGGCTCGCAATCTCCCGTTGGGTTGGCGGATAGCCGCAGCTATCGATGAAGTCGGTGATGAATGTCAGTACTTGCTGTTGTCGGGGGGTCAATTCTTCCATGATGTTCCTCGTCGTGTCTCGTGCGGCCGGTTCATTGCCGTTGCGGTACGTTGTCAAATGATAACATACCAGCGGGCTTGGGTTATGTCAAGAGGCGGGAGCCGCGGGTGCTGGAGACAAAACAAAAGGGCGGAGCTGAGTGGCAGGGTCGTGCCGTATAACCTGTTGACACAAAAGGAAAGAAATGTAATAACAAGCTCTAATTTTGATGGTTTTTTAATGTTTGTCGGGACTTCTTTGCCTTGCGGGTGACGGTGCTGTTTTTCCCCCGGCGGTGATGCATGGCGATGGCCTGCTCCGGCGGCAGGGGTCAGTCTTCCCGGCAGCTGCGTTCTGACCGCAAACATTCGTGTTTTCCATGATCAGGCTTCGGGAGAAACGGTAATGCGCATCTACCCCTGCTTCATCCTTTGTCTTCTGGCGGTGCTCATCGCCTTGCCGCTTTGGGCCGGGGAGAATCCTCTGCCTGAAGCATCCTTCCCCCTTGCCCAGGTGGCGCAGAGTATCATTGCTGATCATGACGGAAAAACCGGGATATACGTTCTGGAAAAGGGGGAAGAGTCGTTGCTGGCAAGGGCCTGGCTGGCTGACCACGCCCAGACCAGCATTGATATCCAGTACTTCATCTGGAGTACCGACAACATCGGCATCCTGGCAAGCGAGGCCCTGCTGCGGGCAGCCGAAAGAGGGGTTACGGTGCGGGTCCTGGTCGATGATCTGCTGATCGATGCACCACCCGATGCCCTCCTGGCCCTTGCCCTGCATCCGAATATCGATATCCGCATCTACAATCCGAAGGTTACGGTCGGCACCTCCGGGGTCAAGCGGATCTGCAATGTGGTAACCGGCCTGCGTGCCGTCAACCAGCGGATGCATGACAAGACTGCCCTGTTTGACGGCATGGTCGGGATAACCGGCGGCCGGAACATGGCGGACGAGTATTTCGATTACGATCACCACTACAATTTCCGTGACCGGGACGCACTGGTCATGGGGCCGGCAGTGGCCGACATGGAAGAAAGTTTCGACCGTTTCTGGACAAGTTCCCAGGCGGTGGCGGTGGAAAAGCTGCTGGCAAAGGAGTTGAAAAAGATTACTCCCGAGCGGATGACCGCCATCTATGCCGAGCTGCGTGCCTATGCCGGAAAACCGGAGAATTTTGCCCCCGAGGTGCGGGACGCATTGCGGAACCTGCCGCAGAAGTTCGATGGCCTGCTGCGCGAGATGGTTTGGGACGACGTCCGTTTTCTCAGCGACATGCCGGGCAAGAATGACGGTCATGACGGTCTCTCCGGCGGCGGATTGATTACCACTGAACTGGTAGCCATGCTGCGGAATGCGAAAAAAAAGGTGACCATCCAGTCTCCCTACCTGATCATGCCCAATGGTGGGCTCGAGCTGTTTCGACAACTGGTGCGGCAGGGCGTAGAGGTGAGCATTTCCACCAATTCGCTGGCATCCACCGACAACCTGATGGCCTTCAGTGGTTACCTGAAGCAGCGTCGCCGTATCCTGAAAAGCGGCATAAAGGTTTATGAATACAAGCCCGAGCCGGCCATCAGATGTGAATTGGTGGAGCGCTATCCGAAGCTGGAGAAGAATGCCCCGGTCTTTGCCCTGCATGCCAAAAGCATGGTGATCGACGGCGAGCTGCTGTATATCGGTACCTTCAATCTTGACCCCCGTTCCGCCAACCTCAACACCGAGGTGGGAGTGCTGGTCAGGAATCCGCGGCTTGCCGCACAGGTGGAGCGGAATATCGAGCAGGACATGCTGCCGGAGAACAGCTGGAATGCTGCCGACAATCCGGACCGCTTTGCCTCTGCCGCCAAGCGTCGCAACGTTGAGTTGCTGCGGGTTCTGCCCCTGAAGCCGCTGCTCTAGGAGCCTGCCTAGGTTTGGGGAGGCCAGGGAAATTACTGCAGGAGACAATCGTGGAAAAGATATTCTGGCGGATCATCACATCAGCCACAACTCTCGTGCTGGTCACTGTCAGCGCCGTACCGTTGTACGCTGCCTCCCTGTCGCCGATAACACAGGCCTGCCGCGATCAGCAGGGCGACCGGGATGCCGGTTGCCGGAAGCACCTCGCAGTCATGCGCAACAGCGGCCATGGGTCGCTCGGCACAGCGCTTGACCAGGAAATAACCGCTTTCGTGACCCTGGCGGAGCGGGCGCTGGCGCTGCGGGCGGAAACCATCAAGGAGGGGGAACGGCTGCAGGGCAGGATGGCGCAGGGCCAACCCCTGTCCGGCGAAGACCTGGCACTTCTCAACCAGGGACTGGTGGAGCACCTGGCCTTGCGAAAAGAACTGCTCGCCATTGCCGAATCTCACGAGTGCTGGCTGGATCTGACTGATTATGAGCTTGCCGCTCAGGGGATCACTCCGCAAATCCGCCTCAAGGGCATCATGCTTTCCCTCTCCTCGGCCCTGGTCCTCTATGATAACTATCTTCTTGCCGTTTCACTGTTCGAGGGCGACGGCAAGCTGCGCCGCCTGCTGAATGAAAGCGATCCCGGCTATGCGGTCAACAGCGCCGAGCTGGCAAAGATAACCATGAGTTATAACTCCGTCGCTAACCGGGAGCGGGTGCGCCGGGCGATCCGCTTCCATAAGCGTGAGGCGAAGAAGCGTCGGGCTGAGATCGCGGGCAGCGCGAGCAGCGACTACCTCAATACCCTGATCCTGCAGAGTCCCTCCTATACCATGGTCAGCAGCTGGTCGCCGATCCACATTCTCGGCCGACACCTCGGTTTTCTCGGTGCGGTGACTTCGGACGCCCTGGCCGGGCTTGACCGGCAGGGCGTCAACCTGTTCAGCATGGTGTTCGGCAATGCGGTGGGGCTGGTTGAAACCCGCAAGGGGAAGCTCTATGGCAGAAGCGAGGTGCGGAGCAAGCTCCGGCAGACGCTCACGGCCGGGGATATCCTGCTGGAAAAAACGCCCTTCCGGCTGACCGACAAGCTGATTCCCGGCTACTGGGGACACGCAGCGGTCTGGACCGGCACGGAGAGCGAGCTGAAAGAACTGGGGATCTGGGACGACCCGATCGTGGCCCGCCACCATGATGAAATCAGGGACGGCCGGCTGGTGGTGGAGGCGCTCCGTTCCGGGGTGGAAATGAACAACCTGGAGCATTTCCTCAATATCGACAGCATCGGCATTTTGCGGAAGCCGGGCCTTGACCGGGAGAGCCGGGCCAGGACCATAATCCAGGCCCTCAGGCAGGTGGGCAAGCCCTACGATTTCAACTTCGACGTGGAATCAAAGGAGCGGGTCTACTGCTCCAAGCTGGTTTATCTCAGTTACAGCGGCATCGACTGGCCCACCAAGAAATCCCTCGGCCGCACCACCTTCACCCCCGATGATGTTGCTGTCAAGGCTGTGCCGGGCGGCGATCTGCAGCTGGTGACCTTTTACCACGATGGGAAGCTGGTAAAGGATCAGCCCCTTGAGCAGATGGTGCAGTTGATGGGAGTCCAGGTTGAAAAGTGAGGGGTGACAAGGTAAAGCCGGAAAACGGGCTGCCTGATTCTCGAACCATTCATGATAAATAGGGATACTTCCAAATTTAGAGAAAGGTTCGCCCTCAGAAAAACCAGGGATTGTCCGGCGAATACTCCTGGAAGCTACAGCGCAGCGCCGTGGCATTTTCGGTCTCGACAACCTGGTCGATATGCACTTCAACCAACCGCTCCGCTCCGGGGAAGGTGGCAGCGCGGGCCTCGTCCCAGATGATCTTTGCCGTCCCGGAGAGCTGGAGCGTCCCGCCGTGTTCGAAATCCGGAAACAGCAGGCCGATAGCGGGATTTTCGCAGATATTGCCCAAGGTGTTGAACATGCTGTTGCCATTGTACTCGGGCCAGATAAGGGACTGTCCGTCAGGAACCTGGACGAATCCGGGAAAACCGCCGCGGTGCGAAGCATCGGCACCGCCCGCAGGGTGTATGCTCGCCACAAAAAAGGTATCCGCCTGCCGAATGCGCTGCTGTTGATCGGCGCTCAGGGCAGCTGCCGCAGCGACCGTTCGCGCAGGAGGGGCCTCCCTGCGCCATTGGCAGGCCCGCGCCTGGATATAGCGGGGGCAATTGGCATACACCTGGCGGGCATGCACCGAAAAGCCCGCCGGTTCCATGGTTACACTGCCATTCAGCCGCAGGCGCCGCCGGGTTGCGAAGTCGATCAGAAGCAGGCCGAGCTCGCAGTCGTCCCGAAGCGCCTCGCTCAGGGGGTCCCCGGCCGCCGGCCGGGCAGCGATGCGCAGGGTCTGCTCGTCGGCGACCCGCATGAAGCCGGGCTCGCCGCTCAGAAGTGTGGCCCAACTCCTGCCCTGGCTGTCGGCGGCGCCGAGAATTGCCAGGGGCTGGCTCTGGATGAAATCCACGAAAAGGTGGGCAATGACCGGATAGATTGTCCGGCCGAGACGGGCCGCTTCTTCCCGCACGCCGGCCAGCTCCTGAACCTTGAGTTCACCGGGATGGTAGATCGATTCCATGGGTATGCCTCCTTTGCAGGGGCCGGGGGGACGTGGTTGATCCGTGGCGATAGCATGTCATCAGCCACAGGCACATCTAGTAGTTTAGAATCACGTCTCGAAAAATCAACTGTGGGATGGGGAGACGTGATCCCTTTCTGCTTCCAGTACCACCGTCGTCTCCAACGACCTCCCTTCATGATCGATGGAAGCGTCGATATGGCCATGGCGGAAATCCTCCATGCAGTACCCGGCGACGAACTCCTCCAGCGTCAGCCGCTGGGATTCGAGAGGCGGAAACAGGGCGCTTTCCAGGGCGGCGCGGGCGCCGTGCGGCATGCCGTCGGAGCCGAGCAGCAGGTCCTTCCCCGCAATGAAACCGGCCTGGTCGATGAGCATCCGGAACGGATTGTTGCGCAGCCGGTACGGCTCCGGCAGCCGGTCCGCGTAGCAGGTGGAGTCGAGACTGAAATTCGGCTGCAGGCAGAGGATCACACCCATGGATTTCGCCTTCCGGGCCGCCTCCAGCGAGATGAACTGGCAATGCTCCAGGCGTATTTCCGGAAAGGCGCACCGCCGATCCGACATCCCTTCCAGCACCAGCAGCGCCAGATCGATGGCCACGTTGCCGATGGCGTGAATGGAGAGCGCCTTGCCGGTATCGGAGACTTCCTGCAGGTGGCCGCGCAATTCGTCACTGCGCCAAATCATCAGCCCCTCACCTCCGCACAGGTAGCGGGAATCGAGCATGGCTGTCCTTGCTCCCACCGCGCCGTCGACGAACATCTTTATGCCATGGACCTGGAGCCTGGCCCTTTCGTTCATGGTGGCGAAGACGTCCCTCGCCGCCCAGAAGCGGCTCCTGCCGGTCAGACCGGATTCCCGGAAAACCTCGACTTCGGCCTCCCCTTGCAG
>JAQUHN010000136.1 GCA_028683555.1 Geobacteraceae bacterium
TGACCACAAGGGGAATCATGGAAGGAGAGCTTTCCGGCGAGTTTCGCCCCAACGATCCGGTGGACGGTGCCGATGCTATCTTGGCGGTGCGGGTTTTGAGTCAACGGATCAATATTCACTAGCAGGACTCTGGCTTCACCATGCATAGTTTGGGAAATGCCCGGACAAATTTCACAACTTTCAATAAGTTGCACGTAGAAGGAGGATAAACCCATGAAGCAATTTGTACTTATAATGTTTATCTTTGCACTGCTGGCCGCCACGGCCTATGCCGACACTGTCCAGCTCGATGAGTCTTTCGAACAGACTAACAAGTGGCTGCGAGATAACAACCTTACCCTGACCGGAAGCCCATCCGGGATGCGTGACGACCTGGCAGCCTTCAACCAGGATGCGATCCTGTTTTACGGGGAGGCAGTTGCCAACCCCGAGCACAGAACTCCGGCGCAACGGGCAATGATGGCCAAGCGGGCCGCGGTTGTGATGGCTCAACGGTCGCTGGCGGAGTATCTTGAAGGCTTTGCTCTTACCGGTGATACCATGGTGAAGGATGGCATGACCCAGTACGATGTGATTCGCTCCGTGGTTGCGGCTTTTATCAAAGGTTCGCAGGTGGTGTTCCAGGAATATAACCGGGATACGGAAACCGCTGTAGCGATCATAAAGGTAGGGTTGCACGGCCCGAAGGGATTCGGCTCCGCTGTCTATGCGAAAATGAAAAAAGATCCGCAGCTGCTTAAAAGCCTTAGCGAACTGGATGGAAAACCTGCACCGAATTATAAGCATAAGATTGCGGCGCTGGATGACAAATACGACGGCCTGATCATCGACGCCACCGAGCAGAATTTCCGGCCGGCACTTTTCAACCGGGTATTTTCCACAAAAGGGGAGCTTCTTTACGATCCTTCAAAAGTGAGCCAGAAGATACTTATCGAGCAGGGCTGTGGAGAATACACCAATAGCGTCGAAAAGGCGAAGGCAGCGCTGAATGCTCGCGGGGTAAAGAATCCGCTGGTAATCATTGCGTCCGGTGCCACGACTCCCTCTGACCTCCAGGTGAGCGATGAAGACGCGGTAACCATCTTTTCCGCCAACCAGAAAGGGAACTTCCTTGCCGGTGCGAGGGTTGCGTTTGTATTGCTGTAGCACAAAAGCAAGATAACTGAGTTGTGATCCCCTTAGCAGCTGCACAGGAGACTGCATGAAGTGGAGTATCTCCCCCTTTCTTATTTCGGTGATTCTCGGGCTGCTGGTCGCTGTTGCATCGGCTGCCGAGAGAGCCGATCATCCTGTGTTTCGCGTAGAGACCGGGATGCACACGGCAATGGTTCGGGCGCTTGCCGCTGACGGGAAAGGGCGCTTTCTTGTTACTGCATCCGACGACAAGACTGTACGCGTATGGGAAATTTCCGGGACCGGTGGGGACGAGCGGGGAATAGGAAACAACGCTGCCCCTGTCCGGATTGTCCGTCCGCCAGTCGCTGAGGGGCACGAGGGTAAGTTGAATGCTGTTGCCATAAGTCCGGACGGTGGAACTATCGTTTGCGGCGGTTGGACAGGTTGGGACAGGGACGGAAAAGGATCGATCTACCTGTTCAATCGTGCTGACGGATCGATGACCAAACGGATCAGCGGCTTCCCCGAGGTGATCAAGGGGCTGGCCTACTCGGCAGATGGCGAGTATCTGGCGGTTACCCTTGGCGGAAAAGGAGGGCTTTATCTGCTCCGCACCTCCAGCTGGAAGCCGGCCATGGTTGACCGGGTCTACGGTGGCGATACTTATGGAGTCGCATTCTCGCCGGATGGTCGTATCGCCACCACCTCGTGGGATGGTTTCGTGCGTCTCTATGGCAGGAATCACAAGCTGGTTGCCCGGCAGAGACTCAAGACTACAGAATCCCCCCACGGGATTGCCTTTTCTGCTGATGGCCGCTTTCTCGCAGTCGGCAATGTCGCATCGCCAAGAGTAGAAGTTCTCTCGGGGCAGGATCTTTCGTTTCTCTATACCCCAATGTTGAAGGGCAATGAAAATGGAGCATTATCCAGCGTTGCCTGGGGTGGTGACGGAGAACTCTACGCCGCCGGTAGTTCCCGGGTAAAAAAAGGGTTCATCGTCCGGCGCTGGAAGGAGAGGGGGCATGGAGTGCCGGAAGACTCCGCCGTCGCTGCAAGTGATATTCTCTCCCTGGCCCCTCTTGGCGAGGGGGGAGTTGCCTTTGCCTGTGCCGTACCGGAAATCGGCATTATCGCGCCGGACGGTGTTTCTTCCTTTAGCCGACATGGCGACAGTGTCGACTTCCGCTACACCCAACCCGACTTTCGCGTTTCCGCTGACGGAACCACGGTCCAGTTCGACTTCGGCCCTCCCGGAACGCCCCGAGCCCGCTTCTCACTGGCCGAGCGCTTTCTCGATACCTCACCAGACACACCTTCCGCCGGGCTTACCCTTCCGATCATTACCGGGAAGGGGCTGCTTGTGGAGAACTGGCTGAACAGTTCTACTCCAGCCTTGAATGGGATAGCGCTGACTCTCGACCGGTTCGAAAAATCACGCAGCATGGCTCTCTTCCCCAGCGGTAAAGCTCTGGTCCTTGGCAGCGACTGGAACCTCCGCTGTTTTGATCAGTATGGAAATAATCTTTGGCAGGTTTCCGCCCCTGGTATCGCCTGGGCGGTAAATGTAACAGCGAACGGCAGGCTTGTTGTTGCCGCCTTTGCCGACGGTACCATCCGCTGGTACCGGGCAACGACCGGCAAGGAGTTGCTGGTGCTTTTTCCCCATGCAGACCGGAAACGCTGGCTCCTGCGAACTCCATCAGGGTATTTCGACGCTTCGCCGGGCGGCGAGGATTTGGCTGGTTGGCACCTGAATAATGGGCCGGAACAGGCCGCGGACTTTTTTCCTCTTTCGAGACTCCGTGCGTACTACTTCCGGCCTGATGTTATAAGCCGGGTACTTTCTGTTGCTGACGAGGCAGAGGCGCTGAGACGTGCCGACGCTGCCGCTGGCAGGAAAGCCGACTACGCTTCACTTCTTGCTCATCTCCCCCCGGTCGTTGCAATCCATTCTCCCTCTGACCGGAGCTCAGTCGACGCGCAGGAGGTCTCTGTTTCCTTTGTTATCCGCTCACCATCCGGTGAGCCGGTTACCGGCGTGCGGGTCATGGTGAACGGCCGGCCGGTTACGTTTCGGGAGCAGGTAAAAGACTCTGCACAGAAGCAAAGCCGTGAAGTCATCGTGCCGATTCCTGCGGGAGAAAGCGAGATCGCGATCATCGCCGAGAACCGCTTTGCCGTGAGTGAACCGGCTTTCGTCAGGGTTAGCAGGGCGGTTGTGGAACCGGTCGAGATAATCTCATTCCAACCACGGCTCTTTATTCTCGCCGTCGGCATCGGCGCCTATCCTGACAAGAAACTGGCTCTTGACTTCGGGGCAAAGGACGCCAGGGATTTCGCTGCAATCATGCTTCGCCAGAAGGGCGGTCTTTATGGTGAGGTGAGCGTTAGGGTATTGACTGATGCGGCGGCAACCCGTGAAGCGATTCTCGGCGGGCTGAAATGGTTGCGGAAGCAGGCAACCTCGCGCGATACCGCTATTGTTTTTCTCTCCGGTCACGGTATCACCCAACCCAGTGGAGACTATTTTTACCTCCCGGTGAACGGTACCCTCGACGACCCGGCTCATAGTGCAGTGATCTTCTCCGAACTGAGAGACACCCTCATGACTCTTCCCGGTCATGCGGTTCTCTTTGTCGACACCTGTCATGCCGGTGATGTCATGGGGGGCAGAAATGGTGCGGCCGTGGTTGCCGGAGTTGTGAACGAGTTCTCTGCGGTGGAAAACGGGGTGGTGGTATTTGCCTCCTCCACCGGTCGGCAGATTTCCCTGGAGAACGATGCCTGGGGGAACGGCGCCTTTACCAAGGCCATCATCGAAGGCATAGAAGGAAAGGCTGATTACACCGGCAAGGGGAAGATCACCGTTACCAGTCTTGATCTCTGGCTCTCCGAGCGGGTGCAGGAGTTGACTAACGGCAAACAGACGCCCACCACTGCCAAACCGCGTACTATTCCTGATTTTGCCCTGGCGCTGAGGAAAGTAGGCGTGCAGTGAAAATCTTGCCTCTTTCCAGCCAACAGCTCGTGGCCTGGTAAGAGGACTACTTGCTTAAGGGTAACTGTTCAGCATATTTAGAAATTGCAGGAAAATTCCCCCGCCCCTTGCGGGAGGGGGGTAGGGGGTGGGGGCGTATGCAATGTCTGACTCAGTTTGCGGCTTCACCCACCCCTCAATCCCCTCCCGTCAAGGGAGGGGAAGCAAGTTCTTGCCGTTGTGAAACAATGCTGAATAGTTACGATTAAAGAGAGGTTTCATGCGTCTATCTTCTATTTTTGTCTTATGTTGCCTGCTATTTACATTTGCCGGAGGAGAAGCCACCGGTAGGACCCTTGTGGTGGAAGGCAAACTGGATGGAACGGTCACGGTCCAGAAGGATTTGGTGTTTTCCGCTGAAAAGACCCTTACGTCCTTTACCTATCGTTTTCCGCTTCCGGTTGAGGAGACCGGAGAGGGGAACAGTCAGTCGGTCAGCGCATTCCACAGTGAATTCGAACCCCGACCCGCGACGACAAAAGATGAAACAGATAGTTTCGGTAATCACTTCCGGACGGTAACCTGGGAGAATCTCACCACAGATGCCCGGGTCAACATAACCTATACGGCCGCACTGCATAGCGAACTTTACCAGCGCCGGAGCAGCTCCGCTCCCTTCCCGGAGGGCACGGTAGCGGAGGAGCTTCGGGTCTATCTCAAGGAAACATCTCTGGTGCAGAGCACCGCACCTCAAGTAAAGGAACTGGCCACGAGACTCACTACCGGGCAGAAAACCCGCGACGGCGCGGTCAACGCCATTCTTAATCACGTGGCCGACGCGATCACCTACCAGTATTCACCCCCGAGATACGACGCTCTCTACGGACTGGAAACCGGTAAGGGAAACTGTCATAACTATGCCCATTTGGCCCTGGCGCTCCTGCGCGCCTCGGGGATACCGGCCCGGCTGGTGGTCGGAATTACCCTCAATGATAAGTGGAGGATTCCCCTCAATAAACGTGGCGCCACCTTGTTACAAGGGATGGGGAAGGGGCGGCATGCCTGGATCGAGGTGCATTTTTCCGACATCGGTTGGCTGGCCTGCGACCCGCAGCAGTCACGTTTCTTTACCTCGACCCGCCACATCAAGTGTGGTCATGGATTGGATGCAAATGACGTCAGGGAGTATTGGCAGGGTAATCCGGTCAATCCGACCGTGGTTGATTCCCTGAACGCCCGTTTCATCCATGATCGTGTCGACCTGAGCCTCAATTCCACCAATATCCGCCCAAACAGGCAGTACATGGTCAGCGTAAAGACCGTTGCTGTTTCCCCAGCCAAGCCAACTCCCGTACCCGTGCCACCAGAGCCCAGCCCTGTGGAGCCTCCCAAACCTGCTCCGCTACCTGTCCCGATTCCGTTGCCCACTCCGCTGCCACCGCCGTTGCCTAAACCGGTACTCCCGGTGCCGCTGCCGGTTCCAAAACCAACACCAAAACCAGCACCAAAACCATTGCTCCCCGTACCAAAGCCTGCGCCGAAACCGCAGCCGAAAGCGGAACTGCCGGTCGAACTGGGGAACAGGGACTTTCCGACCCTGGTCGAATTTTACCGGGTACGTGGAAATACCGTGACGCTGAACTTCGAACGTGAGACTTCCGAGTACGCCACCTCCCGCAGTGTCTTTGCCCAGGCCTTTACCCTTGACCACCCTCTGCAGGTGAGCATGATCTCGCTGGCCATGAAAAAATTCGGCGGAGACGGCATGGTCTATCTCGACCTGGTAACGGATAATGACAACAAGCCGAGCCTGACCGGAATCCGATCCCGGCTGGTTTCCCTGGAACGGATCGGTAAGACGCCGGGCTACGGTTGGGTGGATTTTGTGCTGCCTGCTGATACGCCACCGCTGCCGTCGGGGAAATACTGGATCGTGCTGCGCCATTCGGGCGAGGCCATCATGAATTGGTTCTACACTCCCGGCAAGAGCTATGGCGGGCCGGACGATAGCCGTTCCACGGCCCAGGGGTGGCAATGGAATGATGTGCTGCCGTACGATTTCGTCTTCCGGGTGCGCGGTAGTGCGTTGTCGCAGCATGGTTTCTAGTGAATCCAAGAATTTATCGCCCCTCCCTTGATAGACCTTCGCGATATTACAGCTTCGGCCCACAAGCTGGGAGGGGATTGAGGGGTGGGTGAAGCTGGCAACTGAGTAAACATGGTTAATTCCCCCACCCCCTAGCCCCCTCCCGCAAGGTGAGGGGGACTATTCTGCAATTTCAGATGTGCTGAATAGTAAGCTAGAGATCTGGAAATTTTGAATGAAAACTACCTATGATTAAGCCACTGAATAGTCCTGTTCCGATTAAGTCTGTAACGAGGTGACACCATGAATCTAATTATTCCGCTATGTTTCATTATTTTACTCCTGCCGGCTGCCCTGCATGCAACTCAATCGATGGTGATCGACAGCGAGGGCTATGCATGCATGGGGGACGACAAGTCACGCAAAGAGACGGAGCAGTTTGCCATGCTGGAAGCCCGGCGAAAGGCGGGGGAAACCGCGCTGACCTATATCCAGACGGAAACTCATATCAAGGATGCAATGCTGGAAAAGGACCTGGTGAATGCCTATGCCAATGCCCAGGTAAAATTGCTGCAGGAGTTGCTGAAGGAGTGGTTCAAAGACCCTTCTTCCGGTGATTGCTACCGGGTGAAGCTGAAGGTAGAGGTCACACCTGATGACCGGGCCATGGCAAAACTGGCGAAATCAAAAGGGCCTGGACTACTCGATGATCCGGCTGCGCCACTCGCCGTCAAGATATGGACAGACAAGGACCGCTATCGTTCCGGAGAGAATGTTAAGCTTTATATCAAAGGGAATCGACCGTTTTACGCGAAGGTTGTCTACAAGGATGCCGGAGGCAACTTGGTACAGATCCTGCCCAATCCCTGGCGAAAGGACAATTATTTCAATGGCGGTACGGTCTATCAGCTTCCTTCCGGTGATGACCGTTTTGATATGAATGTCTGTGCCCCGTATGGAACAGAGAATGTTACCCTCTACGCAAGCAATTTACCTTTAGGTGAGCTCGATGTTGTTCCGAGTGGCGGAGTGTATGCAATACGCACCAGGGAACGTGATGTGGCTTTTTCGACGCGAGGCATAAAAATACAATCAAAGGGTAGCAGTGGTCTGCCCGCTGCGGCCGAGTTCGCCGAGGCACAGCAGAATTTGAGCACTTGTTCCAGGTGAGGGCGGGGGCGACGGCTTGGAGTCGTTTGCAAAGGTGAATGGAACCTGAAATCGTCAGTAAGCCGACTTGTCGGCGCGTGCTGACGAATTTTCATTTCAGGCGATGTACATGATCAATAAAGGGAAGGGCGGATCATGCCCCGGCCTCTAGGTTGGTCGTGGACAATCATGCAGTTGTTGCACTTTTCAGCGAGGCATGGCAGTTTAGGCTTTTAAATTAGAAAAAGTGTAACTATTCAGCACGTTCGTAAAAGAAACACCGGTATCCAAAATATCCCCCCGCCCCTTGCGGGAGGGGGTTAGGGGGTGGGGGAATTTACCATGATTGACTCCGTTGCAGCTTCACCCACCCCTCAATCCCCTCCCGTCAAGGGAGGGGAGGCAAATTCCCGATGTCCGTATTATCTATGCTGAATAGTTACGAAAAAGATTTACAAGGGAGTGTGGTAATGAAGCAGCTGCTGATTATTATGCTGTTCCTAGTGGGCCTGGTGGGGATTGTCCAGGCAGCGGATGTGCCGGTCTGGGTGGAGGCTGTGGGAGAGTCAGTCGGCAGCGAGTACGACCCGCCGAAAGAGGTTATGGAACGGGCGCGCAACGAAGCCATGCGGAAGGCCGTTGAAGAGGCGGTCGGGACATTCATTCGCTCGCACACTCTGGTGACCAATGCCCAGTTGGCCGAGGAGATGACCTTTGCCCGGGTACGGGGAAAGATCGACAAGGTCCGGATTATCAGTGAAGAGCGCGACAGCAGTGATCCCAATCTTTATCGCGTTAGGCTCCGCGCACTGGTGCGGCCGACTTATCCCGAGGAGGGCGAGGCGATCGGGGTAAAACTGTCGCTTTCCCGATCGACCCTCAAGGAGGGTGACGATGTCAGGATCTACTACCAGGCAAACACCGACTGTTACATCTATATCTTCTCCATTGGCGCCGACAACTCGGTAACCCTCCTCTTTCCCAACTCTCGAATGCAGGACAACTTTGTCAAAGCAAACAACGGTCAGGTCTTCCCCCCGGAAAATTGCCCGATTCACCTACAAGCCATGTGCTTGCCTGGGATTAGTGACAAGGTTTCACGGGAAAAGGTGAAAATCATCGCCACCCGCCGGAAGGAAATCATCCTCCGTGGCTTCCAGGAAGGCATCTTCAAGGTCTATGATTCTAAATCAACAGGCCTGGTCGGTGATCTGGCTCGCAAGCTGAACCAGATCGATCCGGCTGATTGGGGTGAGGCGTTGGCTTTATATACGGTTGAGAAGTGAAGGGTAAAGTGACTGCCGTCTTCTTGTCTCGCTGAAGTTTTACCTATAACTCCCCCCTCCACCGGCGGGAGGGGGCTAGGGGGTGGGGGCGGCCTGTATGAAAGAACAAAAGTCACTTGTAACAAACGCCC
This sequence comes from Geobacteraceae bacterium, assembly GCA_028683555.1. Taxonomy (GTDB): domain Bacteria; phylum Desulfobacterota; class Desulfuromonadia; order Geobacterales; family Geobacteraceae; genus RPRC01. Next base: position 8,746 of record JAQUHN010000136.1, read on the forward strand.
GCACCCTGAGAAACAACAGCACAGACGCCGAGCGTTTGCTGTGGCGATACGTGAGGATGAGCCAGCTGGAAGGGATTAAGTTTCGCCGCCAACAGGTAATAGAGGATTACATCGTAGATTTCGTGTCATTTGCTCCCAAGGTGATCATCGAGCTCGACGGTAGCCAGCATAGGGATAATCAGCAGTATGATGAACGGCGAGATGCTTGTTTGCGGAGGAACGGTTTTGCCGTGCTGCGGTTCTGGAATAACGAAGTTTTTGAGAATATTGATGGTGTTCTGGCCCTGATTAGGGCTCATTGCCTGGGACAGGCTTCACCCACCCCCTGACCCCCTCCCGTCAAGGGAGGGGGGGCTAACAGTAAAATCCTTGGCAGGAAGAGGCGGCTATCTCTTTAGCGTCAATTGATAGCATCATTTATGCTGAGTCCGGCGTTTACTCTCCCCCTCCCTTGACGGGAGGGGGGCAGGGGGTGGGTGAAGTTTCCACGATAGCTCAATGTGCCCTTGATATATGAAATATTAATGGAGAAACTGATGAAAAGTATTCTGATTGCCTTATTGCTGACACTTTTTGCTGCTTCCACATTGTTCGCCGCCGAGGTAAATAACGACCAAGTGCGCCAGGAGGGGAATCGGCTGGTTGTGACCTATGACCTGGAAGGTACGGAGACGGAAGCGAAGGTTGCCGTCACGATCAAGGCCGGTGGAAAGACCTACGGCTCCGACCAGCTCCACCTGGAAGGTGATGTGGGCACGGTGCGGCCGGGGAAGGGTAAAACGGTCTGGTGGAGCATGCTGCAGGATTTTCCCGGCGGGTTGAATAAAGATGTTGAGGTGACTGTTTCCGCCAGTGGCGGAAATTTTCGAGATCCTGTGACCGGTATGGAGTTCGTTTTGGTGCCGGGTGGGTGCTACCAGATGGGGTGTGGTTCCGGGCAGAGCGCTTGCGATAAAAATGAAAAACCAGTACACGAGGTGTGTGTGGACGGTTTCTGGATGGGCAGAACCGAAGTGACCCAGAAGCAGTGGGAGAAAATCATGGATGATAATCCATCACTTAATACTTCGTGGTTCAAAAATACCGATAATTACCCGGTTGAGAATTTCAGTTGGTACGATATCAGTGACTTTATCCAAAAACTTAACCAGCAAAGCGGCAGAAATTATCGACTGCCGACTGAGGCTGAATGGGAGTATGCAGCACGAAGTGGTGGTAAAGAAGAGCTGTACGCCGGAGGGGATAACGTTGATGCGGTTGCCTGGTTCGACAGCAATAGTGGTGACCGTTCACACCCGGTGGCGCAGAAACGTCCTAATGGTTTGGGTTTGTATGACATGAGCGGCAATGTTTGGGAATGGTGTCAAGATTGGTATGGAAAGGATTATTACCTAAACAGTCCTCGCAAT
>JAQUHN010000137.1 GCA_028683555.1 Geobacteraceae bacterium
GCTGGTTCCTGTTATTCATCGCAGCCCATGACTGGTTGTACCGCTTTCACGGCAAATGGTTCAGTATGCCGGTTGAAAAATTCAATGCTATTCACTATGCGGCTATGGCGCTTTTCAAATGTGGCATCCTGCTTTTCAATCTGGTGCCGTATCTTGCCCTGCGTATCGTGGGGTAACTGCTTGAGGAGGTTGCCAAGTGGAAAAAGATGAAGGTAGCCCGTCGCTCTATCGTATCCGTTTTCACGGTCGAGGCGGGCAGGGGATGAAGACAGCGAGCCGAATTCTGGGGTCGGCATTGTTCCAGGAGGGGTTTCAGGTGCAGGATGCGCCCCGCTATGGTGCGGAGCGTCGCGGTGCGCCGATCTTCGCCTATGTGCGCGCATCCCGTGACCCTATCAACGAGCGGGGCATTATTCATGCTCCCGACCTGGTCATCGTGGCAGACGAAACCCTGTTGTCAATCCCTGCTGCAGGCGTCCTGCATGGAGTGGCGGCAGCCACCGTACTGTTGGTCAACAGTGGCGAAAATGTCGAGAGTTTGCAGGCGCGATTGAATGTCGCAGGAAGGCTGATTGCCTTTGCCGCAGAAAAGGAGGGGCTGCATGATCTCCGCTATGTCGGCGCAGCCTGTGCCGGGGCGGCGGCCCGGCTCATAGGCGTCATTTCCCGGTCCTCGCTGGAGGTGGCGATCCGGGATGAGCTTGCCCATCTCGGCGATGCAATCATTAAGAATAATCTCCAGTTGGCCCTGGGTTTCTATGACTTGATGGCGCCCCATGTCGGGGTGGTAACTCCCGGCCGGGGTATTTCCGCGCTTGACTACCGGAACCCGGAGTGGGTCGATTTTCCCTTCGAAGAAGCCCGGCTGTCTGTTCCGGCCGTCTTTGCCCCGGGAACCAGCGCACGGCTGAAGACCGGCCTCTGGCGCACCGAGCGGCCGGTCCTGGATCCCGATCTCTGCAAACGCTGCTCCCTGTGTGCCACCTACTGCCCGGAGAACGCGATTACCCTTGACCGGCAGGGCTACCCGAACATCGACTACGACCACTGCAAAGGGTGTCTCCTCTGCGTGGAGCAGTGTCCGGCCCATGCCATGAGAACCGTGCCGGAGCATGATACTGCTGGCGGGAGGAAGGGGGAGGAACATTCATGAAACGCATTCTGCTGACGGGTAACAATGCTGCGGCCTGGGGTGCGCGCCTCGCCGGGGTGGAATATGTTCCGGCATTTCCCATTACACCCCAGACAGAGATCATCGAAACCCTGGCGTACTGGATCGATAGCGGAGAAATTGATTGCCGGATGACCACCCTGGAATCCGAGCATTCCATGATTACCGCCGCAGGTGCGGCGGCCGCCACCGGGGTCCGGGTATTTACCGCCACCTCCAGCCAGGGACTCCTGTACGGCATGGAAATGCTTTATACCGTGGCCGGCTGGCGTGCCCCTTTCGTCATGGTCAATGTTTCGCGCGGCCTGTCTTCGCCCATTACCCTCGAGCCGGATCACAATGATATCCTGGCCGCCCGCGACAGCGGTTTTCTGCAGATTCATTGTGCCACCTGCCAGGAGGTGCTGGACGGGATTCTCCTGGCCTACCGTCTTGCCGAGCACGAGAAGGTTCGCCTGCCGGTGCTCGTCAACATGGATGGCTTTTACCTTTCCTTTACCCGTGAGCCGGTGGAGATACCGGATGCGGCCGCGGTGCGCAGATTCCTTTCCGGGTACGACGCGGAAAATATCCGTTTTCGTGCCGGTGCGCCCCTCAGCGAGGCGGTCGCGGTTTTGGGCGGAACCCTGTATTCCTATTTCCGCTACGAGATGCACTTGGCAGCACTGAATGGACTGAAAGCCTTCGGTGAGATTGCTGCCGATTTCGCGGCAATCTTCGGTAGAGAGTACCGGGATGTGGAGGGGTATCGCACCGATGATGCCGAACTGGTATTCGTCATGATCGGCTCCTTTGCCACCAAAGCAAAGGAAGCAGTTGATCGTTTGCGCGATGCCGGGATCCCGGCCGGTCTGGTCCGGCCGATTCTGCTGCGGCCGTTTCCGCGTGAACGGATTCGGAACATGCTGGCCGGGAAAAAGGGGGTTGCCGTCATCGATCAGAATCTTTCTCTGGGCATGGGGGGCATTCTGCATGCGGAAATATCCTCAGCCCTGTACGGGGTTGCCGGATCTCAGCCAATTGTTGCCGGTTTCATCGGCGGGCTCGGGGGCCGCGACATCAGTGCGGAAGAGTTTTATCAGATGGCGAATGAGACGCTACAGGCGGTGGAAGAGGGGCATGCGCCTCCTCCTCGACTGCTGTTTGCCCGGGAGGAATTGGCTGAAGTGCGGAGAATGCAGCAAATCGCCGGAGTGACAAGGAATGCGGGGGAAAGCCATGAATGAGAAAAATCAAAATCGGCTGCAGAACCGCCACTCCGAACACCTGCTGGGCACGGGAACACCCATGTGTGCCGGGTGCGGGGGGCTTGCGGCTATCAAGGAAATCTATGATGTGATCGGCGAAAAGAGCGTGTTCATCAATGCGGCCGGCTGCATGACTCTGCTGGCGAACTATCCCTTTACCCCGTTCCGGGGCTCCTGGCTCTATACTGCCATGGCGTGTGCCCCGGCCGGTGCGCAGGGGGTCAGGGATGCACTGGATATCCTGCTTGCCAAGGGGCGACTGGCAGCAGCAGAGGATCTTGAGACGGTGGTGCTGACCGGCGACGGTTCCGCCAATGGTATCGGGCTTTCGGCTACGTCCGGGGCGATGGATCGCTGCCTGGATTTTCTCTATATCTGTTACGACAACGAGGGGTATGGAAACACGGGTCAACAGGCATCCGCAGCCACACCGCTCGGTGCAAGGACTGCCACCAGCAGGGGACCGCTCGGTTATCCCGGACGGAAGAAAGACCTGTTTGCCATATGGGCGGCTCATCGCCCGACGTATGTCGCTACCGTCAGTCCCTCGCACCCCCTTGATTTGGTGCGGAAATTGGAGACGGCGAAGAACCTGAAAGGGCCGAGGCTGGTACTGGCCTTTGCCCCCTGTCCCACCGGTTGGGGGTTTGATCCGAAAGAGATGATTGAAGTGGGGAAATTGGCGGTTCAAACCGGTATCTGGCCGTTAAAGGAGTACCGGGAAGGGAAGGTGACACACACGATTGTTCCGCGCCCCCGTCTTCCGGTGGACGAATACCTGCGACGCCAGGGAAGATTTGCCCATCTTTTCCAGCCGCAAAGGAACGAAGATGTCTTGCAGAAAATCCACTCCAGTGTGGATGCCTACTGGGATGCTATTGAGTCCTGAAAGGATTGGCGACCTGCATCATCACCATGCGCTAATTCCATCTCAGCGGGTGAGAGGGTCCAGGGTTTTCGGGTCGGATTGAACGAGCAAGTACTTTCTTGTTTCAGGTACAGAAAGGAGAACGACGATGAGAGGAACATGGCAGGTTTTGGTCGGTTTTGTTGCGGCTTTGGTAATCTTCTCTGCGGGAAGTCTTTCCGCCCAGATGGGGACGGACGGTATGGGGTCCGGAATGGGAACCGGCGGCTATGGATACTGCCCCTACTGCGGTCAGCAGTGGGATGGCCATTTGCGCGAAACCCTTACTATTCCTGAATCACTGCCACAACCGAAGAACAAGGAGTGGCTACAGAAACTGGGTGAAGTCTTGAGCCTGGAGAAGCTTTCCAAGGCGCAGTATGAGGCGGACAGTGAAAAGTATAAGGTCAATATGCCCTATATGATGGTCATCTACCAGGAAGACAATCACATTGCCTGGATAACGAAGCTTTTTGCTGCATATGGTCTGTCATCCGAAGTACGCATTCTGCCACTGGAAAAGTCCGCCTCGCTGGAAGAGGCTTACAAGATTGCCTATCAGTTGGAACAAGATCTTATGCCTCGCTATGAATGGCTGATCAAGAACGCTGAAGACAAAAATGCTGCCGAAACACTCAACACGGTACTCCTGCAGACGCGCATGCACGCCGTGATGTTCCAGCATGCGCTGCAGATGGGGGGAGGCATGGGACCCGGCATGGGCTTTGGCATGGGCCCCGGTATGATGTATCGCTAGACATAATGCCTGGGAGAAGCGGGAATACGGTTCTGACATGGTTGGACAGGATTGCTTCGGGCGGTGTGTCTTCTCTGATGAGAGAGCACATTTATTTTTATTTGACTGAGAACTTTTTTATGTTCCTGGTTTGGTTTTGTGTTACAATCCGCCAACCTGATCCGGTATGGAGGTTCCTGAAATGCATTCCCGCAGTATCTTTTCTGTGATATCTCTGCAGTCAATACTGTTTCCTGATTGCATGGTTCGCTGTTGTTCAGCAACTTTTGCCTGCCGTGCCATTGGTCCGTTCGGCTGGAATAGCCCGGATTTCGTTTCATTGTCGTTGCCGAAAATCACCTTTCGCAGTATGTGCCTGAAATGATCATGGAAGAGCGATTGTTCCTGATAATCCTCCTTTCGGCATCCTCCGCAGGCATGATGCTGCTTGCGCTGTTCGGTTGGCGGCGACGGAGAACGGTGCCCGCGGCGCTGTCATTTTCCGCTCTCATGCTGGCGGTGGCCTTTTACTGCGCCGGTTATGCCCTGGAACTTTCCTGCGATACTGTTTCCGGTATGCTTGTCGGTTCACGGATCGAATATCTCGGCATCTCATTTCTGCCGGCTTTCTGGTTGCTCCTGGCACTGCAATTCTGCGGTGCCGCACCACGAATTCCCCGGATTTTCTTGACGCTGCTTTTCGTTATTCCCGTCATGACCCTGGTTATTGTTTGCAGCGACGGATTGCTTCACCTCCATTACCGAACTGTCGGCATTGCCTCTTCCGGTACCTTTCCGGTTCTTTATTTTACCAGAGGCCCCTGGTACTGGGTTCACACGGTTTTTTCAAATCTTGCGATTCTAGCCGGAAACGCCCTGTTCCTCAGCATGGTGTTCCGTTCGGCACGGCACTTCCGCCTTCAGGCCGCGGTTATGTTTTTGGGCTCCCTGCTTCCCTGGAGCGCTTTCATCGTGCATCTTGCCGGAATAATTCCCGGCGGGCTTGATCCCATTCCCTTTGCCCTGGCATCTTCCGGGCTGCTCTACGCCTACGGACTGTTCCGCTTCCGACTTTTCGACCTTGCGCCGATCGTGCGCAGTACCTTGGTGGAAAATCTGCAGGATGGAATGCTGGTTTTTAATCATGACTGGCGTCTCGTCGACCTGAATCAGGCGGCAGTACCGTTACTTTCCCTGCCGCAACAGGAAGCGATCGGGGCGCTTCGGGACCGCATCCTGGTTGACTATCCGGGGCTTATTGCCGCGATTGTCGCCGGCGGTGGCCTGGTGGAAGATACGGGAGAAGGACGAAATTATCCCCCGGTGTTGGCCCAGGTCAGTGTTACCCCCATCGAGGGTGGCTGGAGAAAGGATGCCGGTTTCCTCATCCTGATTCATGATATTGCCGAGCTGAAAAAGGTAGAGGCTGATCTGCGCGACAGTGAGGAGAAATTTCGGTTGCTGTTCGAGGCTGCACCGGAACCAATCCTTCTTATGGACGACTCCTGCCGCTTCATCGACTGTAACAGTGCAGCGGTCCGGATATTCGGTTTGAATTCCCGCGGCAGCGTTCTGCACCGAAGCCCTGCATATTTTTCTCCTGAGTATCAGCCCGACGGAACGCCTTCTGCGGACAAGACGGAAAGTTTCATGCGACAGGCCTTTGCCGAGGGATCAGCCCTCACCGAGTGGGTCTTCCGCCATCGTGACGGCTCGCTGATCATTGTTGATTTGTCCGTTGCGGTTGTCTCCATCAAAGGGGTAAAGGTGCTGCTCATTAACCTGCGCGATATCACCGAGAAAAAACATGTGGAGCAAAAGCTGCGGGAGATTTCTTTGATAGATGACCTGACCGGTTTGCACAACCGGCGTGGTTTCATGACCCTGGCTCTGCAGCAGTTAAAAATTGCCGACCGGTTGGCGCAAGGAATGACGTTTTTCTATGCGGACCTGGATGATTTGAAAGTGATCAATGACACGTACGGCCATCAGCAGGGCGACCAGGCCCTGGTTGACGCAGCAGGCGTGCTCAAGGCATCGTTGCGGGCGTCGGATATCCTGGCACGTATCGGCGGCGACGAGTTTGTCGGCCTGATTCTTGAGTCGGGAGGGGAGACGGAAATTGCTGTCCGGGCGAGGGTGCAGGAGAATCTGAACGCGCATAACCTTCTGAGAATCCGGCCGTACCGGCTTTCTTTAAGTTTTGGCACGGCACGATACGAGGTAACGGACCCCTGCAGTATAGAGGACTTGCTGGAAAGGGCTGACCGGGATATGTATCGCAACAAGCTGGAAAAAAAGGCGTGGCAGCCCGCCTGATCGCTACGAATTGCTCAGTATGCCAGTACCCGGGCGATTTCTGCCGAGCTGTATGGTTTGACCAGCATAGCCTGGAAGCCGTATTTTCTGAAATCAGCCATGACCGGGTCGTTGGCGTAACCGCTGGAAACGATCAGCCGGGCATGCGGGTCTGTCATGAGAATCGATTGTGCCGTTTCCTTTCCCCCCATACTCCCGGGAATCGTCAGGTCTAGGATCACTGCGGAATAAGGGTTGCCGGTTTCGCAGGCAGCTCGGTACAATGCGACGGCCTCTTCCCCTCTGCTGCAGGTTGTCACCCGGTAACCCAGGTGCTCAAGCATTTCCGTTGCCAGGTCTCGTATCATTTCCTCGTCGTCCAGCACCAGTATGTTGTCCCCTGTCCCGGCAGTTGCGTCCCGACCGATGTGGTCCCTTAGATCGTCTGCAAACCCAGGCTCCGAAGAGGGCAGGTAAAAGGAAAAGGTCGTGCCTTCGCCTATTCGGGTCTGCACGTCAACACTTCCCCCATGCCTGCTGATGATCGAATGGGCTGAAGTAAGTCCGAGTCCCGTGCCGCCCGTTTTCGTGGTGTAATAAGGGTCAAACACCTTTGCCAGGTCTTCATCCTTGATGCCGCATCCTTCGTCGCTAAAGGAGATCTGCACATACCGTCCGTCCGGAAGGCCCAGGCTGTTGCCGGAATCCAGGGAGCGGTTCTCAGCCCTGATCGTTATCGTTCCGCCGCCCGGCATGGCCTGCACAGCATTGATCAGAATGTTGTTGAATACTTGCCCCAGTTGGCCTTCATCCGCCTCGATAGCTTGCAGGTCCTCGGGAAATTCCATTACTCCGAGTACGTTCGTGCCGCGAAGGACGAGGGACAGGCATTCTTCCACCAGTGGGCGAACCATGATGCTTTTTTTAAGGGGCGCACCGCCTTTGGCGAATGTCAGGAGCTGTTGCGCCAGTTCCGCCGCGCGTTTTGACGCTTTTTCCGCTGCCTCGAGGGGCCTGCTGGCCCTATGCGCGGTATCCAGGAACATCCGGGCGAAGGAGATGTTGCCCATGACGCCGGTCAGGATGTTGTTGAAATCGTGGGCGATCCCTCCGGCAAGAACGCCCAGCGACTCGAGCTTCTGGTTTTTCAATAGCTGGTCCCGTAGTATTTCCTGTTCGGTTACGTCCTTTGATGTGCCGTAGAGAACCAGTTCTCCCGGGGACTTTCCTGCCTCGCAGAAGGACGACTCCCGTATCCAGCGGACTTCGCCCGATTTGGTGACAATCCGGTACTGTACGGTACTTTTTTGACCGGCACTGAACTGTGTGAGGTGGGTAGTGATGCGCTGGGCATCATCGGGGTGAACGATGTTTTTCCAGCAGCCCATGGTAAAGATTTCGTCCTCCGCATAGCCGGTTATTGCCTTGACCGGGCCTGCCATCCATTGAATACGGTACGGTTCGTTTCCCTGCCTGGTGCATTTGAAGACATAATCGGAGCTGATGGCGGTGAAAATCCGGTAGCGATCTTCGCTGGCCTGGAGGGCCTGTTCCGCTTCCTTGCGTTCGGAAATGTCTCGGCAGATGGCGCAGAGGTATTCGGTTTCGCCATACCTGAAAAAATTGTAGTTGATATCCATGGGGATTAGCCGGCCATCCCTTGTTTTGTGCAGTGACTCGATTCGCCGCTCTCGTTCCCGTTTTATCCTCTCCCATATTCGGCTCCAGTCTGTCCCCGTTAAGGTAGGGTCGATGTCCGAAACGGACAGGGCGAGCATCTCGTCGCGCGAATAGCCGAGGGATCTGCAGCAGGCTTCATTGACATCCAGGAACCGGCCTTCGGGCGAGATCCATTCGATACCGTCCGATATGTTGTCGACCATGAAACTTGTCAGGCTCAACTTTTCTTCATTCGCTTTACGCCTGCTGATGTCCCGGATAATGCCGACCGCATGCCAGTGGCCGCCCAGCTGAACGGCGGAAAGGGACAGCTCGATGGGGAATTCGGTGGTGTCTTTTCTGCGGGCGCGCAGTTCGATGGTCTTGCCGACCGCCTCGCCCCGGCCGGTGCTGGAGAAAAGATCCATGCCACGATGATATTCGGTATGGTAGCTGTCGGGCGCAAGCAGCAGATGGAGGTCGGTTCCGAGGGCTTCCGGTGCCTGCCAGCCGAGCATCTGCTCTGCCGCGGGATTCCAGAAGCTTATTTTCCCCCTGTTGTCGATCATGATGATTGCATCGCGGGCGGCGGAGGTAATGGTGCGCAGGGTTGCCTCGCTTTCGCGCAGCGACTCTTCCATCCGGGAGCGTTCCTGCATGTCCTGCGCAAGCTGCAGGTTTGTCATGCCTGCATCGGCAATGAGTGTGACCAGGCTTTGGTAATATGCCACGGCAGCTTTGATTTGGGCGCGGCTGAAAACGGGCACCCGGTCGAGAGCGGCAAGATACTCGGTTACGTCAAAGCCATGCTGCTCAGCCTTGCGGTGGAACCATTCCCTGTCGACCGTATCGTCTTCATAGAAAAACTGCCCGGTGAAAAATGTCGCCAGGTGTTTACCGCCGATGATGATCGGCAAAGCAACGTCCCAGAGGCCATTCTTGCACTTGTATTCCAGAAAACCTTCCTTGCACTCGTGCAGGTGGGAATTTATGAAGGTATCGCTTTCATGGCAGCAGGCCCTGGATGCTGGGTCGGTACGGTGAAACCTGCTGCAGATATCCTGCCAGCCTACTGCGACAATGATATTGCCTTCGGTGTCGAGAATCGCCGAGAGGATTCCCGTCAGCGTGAAGTGAGCTTCAAGTAACCTTTGGATTTGTTCGATATCAAACAGTTGGAGCGGATTAGGGTTTTGCATGGTGTTTCCTGTCTGCCGCTGAAAGCGGATACTCTTGTTGAAACAAGGGTTTTGTTCTCTCGATATGCTACGGTACGTCAAATGATCATAGTCCGTCTGTGTGGTGATTGGAGAAGATCCAGCCGTACTCGAGAGTTAGACAAAATGTGCGTTCCTTATAAAATTAGCAATCCATTTTACAAGTGATAAACAATAATGCAACTATTATAATGATATCGTACTTCTTCAGGAAACATCATACTCTTTCAGATATGGCCAAGCATCGATTGCGGCATGACATGTCCCGTTTGTTTTGTAGCCCTGAAGGGGTGTTTTCCGGCTTGAAAAGTTCTCCTGTAGTTGTACTATGTGATGCACTACAACCAATGAAGACCCCTAAACTGCCAGAGATTCCGGAGTGACCCGAATATGTTTTTCTCTATACCGGTTTGGCGGCGAGAAAGGAGTTATCCGTGCCGGTTGCCGTGAATAAATTCATTCTGCCGATTGCTATGCTTGTATTGCTGTTTCCGTGTGTTGTTGGAGCCTCGGGTGCGGAAAAGAACTATCTGCATTTCACCTTGAACGCTTTTAATCCGAACGATGCTGCTCCGGTCGAGTGGGCTTGGGTTACTCTGGTAGAGATTCCGCGGGAACAGGCTTATCCCGAGGAGGCTCGCGTTATTGGTAAAGCCGGCGGGCAACTGCGGGGAACGGTTTACGGCCTGGTCCGCGCTGCCGCCTGGCGCTCCGGTCACCGTTACACGACCAAAACCCGCTGTCACGGCCGGCCGGCGGAACATGCTGTATTCTGGCACGAGAGCTGGAGTAATCAGGTTTCGCGGGGGGGCAGATCAATAATCCCTACGAGAGCCGTTACCGGGACGGAAGCAGT